>DATIBX010000116.1:0-25464 GCA_035457105.1 Pyrinomonadaceae bacterium | reverse complement strand
CGTTCAGTATCCAGCCGGAACTATCGAAGAGCATTTACGAACCCGAAACCATGCCGGACTATTTGACGTCTCACACATGGGCGAAATTGACATTCGCGGCACCGACGCCATCTCATTCGTCAATCGAGTCACATCAAACGATGTAACCAAGCTGATCGACGGCCAGGCTCAATATTCGGCGCTCACAACGCCTCAGGGAACGGTCGTCGATGATCTGCTGGTCTATAGAATCTCTGGCGATCACTTATTACTGGTCGTTAACGCGGGCACCACGGATAAAGATTGGGATTGGATTACCTCTCAAAAGACTAATGAGTCCGTTGAGTTGAAGAATGTCAGTACAGACTATTGTCAGTTGGCGATCCAGGGTCCTGACGCTTTGGCAATCCTTCAGCAAATGACTGACGTGCAACTTGCGGAGATAAAGTACTATCACTTTACGCAAGGCACTGTTGACAATACTCCAGCAATTATTTCCAGGACCGGATACACAGGTGAAGATGGATTCGAGGTCTATGCCGCTCCCGATCGCGCTGAACAGCTATGGAACAAAATTCTTGAGGTCGGTAAGTTTGGAGACAAGAAGGGCATTCTCCCATGTGGACTCGCCGCCAGAAACACTCTGAGGCTGGAAGCCGGAATGGCCCTCTATGGAAATGATATTGACGAAACCACAACCTTGCTGGAAGCAAACCTCGGTTGGATCTGTAAACTTGACAAAGGTGAGTTCATTGGCAGGGAAACTCTCTTGAAGCAAAAGGAAGCGGGAGTTACTCGGCGACTCGTAGGTTTTGAAGTAATCGAAAGAGGCATTGCTCGTGACCACCAGGATGTTGTCCTAAACGGCAAGGTCGTGGGCCAGGTCACCTCGGGCAGTCCGGCACCCTTCCTGAAAAAGAATATTGGCTTTGCGTACGTACCAATCGAGATTACAGCTGCCGGACAACAAATCAAGATTGATGTACGAGGTCGTTTAGTTGATGCGCAAGTAGTGAAAACTCCGTTCTACAAGCGCGCGCGTTAACCTATGTTTTATTAGGATCAGTTTGATCCGGAACTTAAATTAGTTTGGAGGAACCATGGCAAACGTTCCAGAGGACCTGCACTACAGCAAGGACCATGAATGGGTACAAGTCGACGGCGACCAGGCAATAATTGGGATCACCGATTACGCTCAAAACTCTCTCGGAGATGTAGTGTACGTCGAACTGCCAAAGCCCAGTGAGAGCTTTGCAGTCAATGAATCTTTTGGCTCAGTCGAATCGGTGAAAGCAGTTTCGGAAGTGTTCACTCCGGTGTCAGGCGAAGTGGTGAAGATAAACGAGTCACTCGCGGACGAGCCTGAAAAAGTCAATTCAGATCCCTACGGCGATGGTTGGATGATTCGTGTTCGCATGGCGAATCCGGGCGAAGTTGATAGTATGTTGACCGCCGCCGAATATGAAGATTTTACGAAAGCTGAGACCGAATAAACTTGCGCTACATCCCTAACTCGCCTGAGGAGCGCGCAGAAATGCTCAGCTCGATCGGGCTGAAGTCAGCTAATGAACTATTTGACTCAATTCCAGATGATCTACTGTTACGGAGTCAGCTCAACACTCCCGCCGCGCTCTCCGAAACAGAGTTGTTGAGACGTTTTGACGAACTTGGCGCTCAAAATCCGGGAGCTGCCCGTGTTAGCTTCCTCGGAGGTGGCGCCTACTCTCACTACATTCCAACCGTAGTAGATCACATTCTGACTCGCTCGGAATTCTTCACCGCCTATACTCCATATCAACCCGAAATATCTCAAGGCACGCTCCAAGCAATCTTCGAGTTTCAAACCCTGGTCTGTCAGCTCACGGGAATGGAAGTCGCCAACGCTTCGATGTACGACGGATCGACCGCGCTGGCCGAGGCAGTCTTGATGGCTGAGCGGGTGACCAAAAGATCGAAAGTAATCGCTTCTGATTCCGTCCATCCTGAATATCTCGAAGTGATCAGGACTTATGTGCAACATGCCGGGATCGAACTCCAGCTGGTGGGGTTTGACCAATCTTCTGGCCAGTCAGGCCATGCTCTAACGGAAGCGCTGGACGATAAAACTGCTGCTTTAGTGGTCCAGTCGCCGAACTTCTTCGGATGCATCGAGGATGTGAAGGCGCTGGCGGATGCTGCTCACTCAAAGGGAGCACTCTTGATTGTCGCGATCACGGAAGCGATGTCGCTCGGGATCTTGAAATCGCCAGGTGCTTGCGGGGCCGATATCGTCGTCGCCGAGGGCCAATCCTTTGGTGTGCCGTTATCTTTTGGTGGACCATATGTTGGGCTCTTCGCAACCCAGGAGAAGTACGCCAGACAAATTCCCGGGCGGCTTGTCGGTGAGGCATATGATAAGCAAGGACGACGCGGCTTTGTTCTGACACTGGCAACACGCGAGCAACACATCCGTCGTGAGAAAGCCACGTCCAACATTTGCACTAACGAGGGATTAATCGCCTTGGCGGCGACTGTCTATCTTGAGACGTTGGGTAAACGCGGAGTTCAGGAAGTTGCTTATCAATGTGCTCAGAAGGCCGCTTTTGTAGCGCGTGAAATCGGTAAGCTGAAAGGCTTCTCGCTTCCCTTCTCCGCACCCAGATTTAATGAGTTCGTGGTGCGCGGTCCCATTCCTGCTGGCGACCTGCTTAGACAACTGGCCACCAAGGTCCAAATCGACGGTGGTATTTCGTTGTCACGCTATTACGATGACAGGCCAAACGACTTCCTTGTCTGCGTCACCGAAATCAACACGCGCCAACAAATCGATGGCTTGATTGCAGGCCTTGAAGAGTTTTCAACCACCTAGCATAGATATGACGACTGCCATTACCAAAGTAACAACTCACCTCAGTCCAAATGAACAGCTGATTTTTGAGCGCTCTCAACACGGTCGACTCGGCTACCGCCTTGCCGCCCTGGATGTGGATGAGCAACCGCTCGATTCGATCGTGCCCCAGGAGTTTCAACGCGACGACGATCTTGAAGGAATGCCGGAAGTTAGTGAGGTCGACGTCATTCGCCACTTCATCCGAATGTCGACCTGGAACTATTCAATTGATCTCGGGATGTATCCGCTCGGCTCTTGCACGATGAAGTACAACTCGCGCCTTAATGAGCGAGTCGCTCGGATTCCAGGTTTTGCAAATCTCCATCCCTTGACAGAAGAGCGGGACGCCCAGGGTGCGCTCGCAGTCATTTACGAACTGCAACAACACCTGGCCGAGATTACAGGACTACCCGGTATCTCGCTTCAACCCGCTGCCGGAGCTCACGGGGAAATGACCGGGATTATGATCATTCGGGCTTTCCTTGATTCCCGTGATGGTGAGGCAGGATCCAAACGTCGGACGATGTTGATTCCGGATTCAGCGCATGGCACAAATCCTGCTTCCGCTCATCTTTCCGGGTTCTCTGTAAAAACTATTCGCTCTACGCCCGAGGGACTAACCGACCTGGACCACTTGCGAGAACTCTGTGCTCACGGTGACGTCGCGGGATTGATGCTCACCAATCCTAATACGTTGGGGTTGTTCGAGCGTAACATCAAAGAGATTTGTGAAATCGTTCATGCGGCTGGCGGGTTGGTCTATATGGACGGCGCTAATATGAATGCCCTTGTCGGTGTAGCCAGACCTGGTGACATGGGCGTCGATGTAATTCACCTGAATTTGCATAAGACGTTTTCCACTCCGCACGGCGGTGGTGGGCCAGGCTGTGGGCCGTGTTGCTGTTCGAAGGAACTCGAACAATTTCTGCCCGTACCAAGAATTGTGAAAGACGGTAAGGGTTTTAAACTTAACTTCAACGAACCAAAAACGATCGGGCGCGTGAAGGCGTTCTTTGGTAACTACGGCATGATGTTACGCGCGCTGGCTTATACACTGACTCACGGAAACGACGGTCTGCGCGAAGCAACTGAAGCTGCCGTACTCAATGCACGCTACATCGCCGCTGGTCTAACCTCGGACTACGATAAACCGTTTGCGGGATCACCAATGCATGAAGTGGTATTTACTGATAAACGGCAAACGCGAAAAGGCGTTCACACACTCGACATCGCAAAAAGGTTGATTGATTACGGCTTCCATCCCATGACAATCTATTTTCCATTGATTGTGCCTGGAGCAATGCTGATTGAGCCAACCGAATCGGTTGGCCGCCAGGAATTGGATCAATTCATCGCCGCCATGCGAGCAATTGCGAGCGAAGCGGTTGAAGATCCCGAACTGGTTCGGAATGCCCCTCACAATACCCGCATTGGACGACTTGATGAGGCGGCGGCGGCTCGCAAACCTGTGTTGCGCTGGAAGCCGAAGCAAGCAGCGAGTGCGGGTTAGGATTTATTCCTTCCCAGCCGGCAACCTCAATAGAGCCAATCTCTCGACGGGTCGGCCGTTTATGAGGTGTTCTTCCACGATTTCCTTAACATCGCTGGGACGAACTTGCGCATACCAGATGCCATCCGGATAGACCATTACTGCAGTTCCAATTGCGCAAAACCCTACTGAACCACATTCCGTAAGGACCACCGAACCCATCGGGTTGCGTCCTTTCTTCTCTTTCCCAAACTGCATTCCGCGTTTTTTCAGTTCGTGTTCGAAAGCATCTTTTACGTCTTCGCTGTCTACTTTAGAGCAGGATTTGCCTGTGCAGACAAAGACGTGATGACGAATCGGTGCGGCGATTATCGGCGCAAGTGTTACAAGTTCGTCACAATCGACGATGAAATCATTTTTGGACATCAACTAACACCCTTCGTCTCGTATGCTAACACGGATGATAGTGATGGCTTGAAAGCGGGTAGGGTTACTCATTTAGCAAAATCAAGTAAAACAAGCACAAACGAGTTATTGTTTTAATTCAAGTTCATTGTAGAATGACTTTGTAAGGCGGCCCGCCGTTGTCCCCTGGAGTTGAACGGACTCGGGTGCCTGATTTCCGTGAGGTAAACCGCAAGACTTATATATGGCAACCGGCCTGGTTATCCACATCTCCTCGGGTGAAGACCGGCATACCGAAATTCTCACCACTGATCATATTCGTATCGGCACTTCCGAAGAGTGCGAACTGAGACTTCGATCATCCAGTTTGCCTCCTGGTACGTCTGGTGTCCTGGTGGAATTGATTCGGGCCAACGGCTCGTACTCGATCATGAGCGCTGAGCCGTCGCTCAGTCTTAACCGCAATGGTGAGCCCATTGAACTCGGAGCCGAGGTTCGAGACGGCGACGAGATCCGCGTTTTAGACTCAAACGTTCTAATCACATTCTTTCCCATCAGGTCATTGCCAGCGATTGTTCCGAACTCGGCAAGGGAAACCCACGTCGCTCCTTTCATTGAAGCAGCGGCCATCGAGTCGGCGGCAACAGCTCGACGGGACGACGCCAAAGTATTTCTACGGGAATTCACCCGTGAGTTAGTTCGCGAGATCAATCCAAGTACTAAATTAGTGTCGCTGACTATCGCTTTGCTGTTGGTAGGCGGCGTGCTCTACATCGGCTATGCGATGTACAAGCAGGTCCAGGGCAGCCGGCGGCTGATTGACGAACAACGCACGCAGCTCACGCAAATGCGTGACCAGGTAGTTAAGACCAACGAACAATTTGCTGACCTTGTCCGGTCCAATGAGCAAATTCGCGATAGCCTTTCACTAGCAGTAAAGTTGCGGAGTGAGTACGGACGCGGTGTTTGCTTAATTGCCGGTTCCTTCTATTTCGTCGAAGGAGGGACGGGACGCCCGTTAAGGTTCCCCGAACAAACGAGTGACGGTGGTGGCGGAGTTCAAAGCGGTACTGATCCAGAATCACTCACTCCCGAAGGCCATGCGGCGATCGCCGAGTATGAATTCGCTGGCACAGGCTTCTACGTCGGCAACGGATTCGTGGTGACAAATCGCCACATTGTCCAGCCGTGGATAGCCGACGATCGAGCGCAAAGCGTGGGCAGTGCCTTTCGTGCACAACCTCGTCTTAAGAAATTAATTGCCTACTTTCCGGATTACACCCAGCAGATACCGTTGAAGTTTATTGCCGCAGCGCAGAAAGACGATCTGGCAGTTTGCTCATTGGATATTCCTGAAGTGCCTGAAACCATTCCCGTCCTGCCTTTGGAGACTGAGCCGGATGCAGTGGCTGTTGGCAAAACGGTCGTGATGATGGGTTATCCTTCTGGGCCAGACCGGTTGCTCGCCCTACTGGATGAGGGTGAGTCTCGAAGCATTCAACAGCGTTTCGGATCCCCGATCGCAATTCTCGGTTATTTAGCCGAGACAAAGCGGGTACAGCCGTTAACCACACAGGGTAATATTACGGACCTCGATGCACGGCGAATTGTGTATGACGCTCGCACTGCCGAGGGTGGATCGGGCGCACCCCTCTTTGGACCATCCGGGCGGGTAATAGGAGTCAACTTCGCTGTTTTCACAGAAAACCAGGCCTCAAATTTTGCCGTTCCCATTCGCTACGGAGTGACTCTTCTTGAACGCGCCGGCTGGCAATCACCTGCCGCAAAGGATGGCAAGGACGGTGACACGACCAGCCAACCAGCCAACCATCCGGCAACCTCCAGGTAAAAACCTAGTAACTTTAACAGGTAGAAATGATAACAAGAGTTCGTGTAAAAACGTCCTGTAGTTGCATAAGGCAAACTGATCTATGACGCAAAGGCATCAGAGCGCAGTGTTGTTACAGGTAAGAAGCTGTCATAGACGGCCCACAATGCTAATCAACGATGGTCCAGACTGATGTATATTTGTCGAACGGCGTTCAGGGCACGTCAGTTGCTCATCGAATGCCAATAGTGGAAAAGGTGACGTCGTTCGCAGGAACGAGCGCAGGCAATTTAGTCCACCTGACAAAATCTGTTGCGTACAAGCTGACGAAACTAGTATGACGTTCCCAAGACATCGAGTAAGCCTCCCGGCACTTGTTCTGATCCTCTTGGTCTCGCCGATTCGTCTTTTTGCTCAAGAGACTGCAGTAGAACTGAAGGATAAGGATCTATCCCAGATATTGCGTCTGGAGCGGATTGAGATACCAAATGGTGCAGAACTGATTACAATTCACGCTAAACTTGAAGGGCTCGACCAAACCACGGCCGACAAGTGGGTTCCCTTGGTATCGATACTTCGCGATAACCTGGGAGATAGCAATTACGAGAACGATCGGCTCAGGTACGTTTGGCCGTTGACTTACACTCGGCCCACATTCAAGCAACGACTCGCCGCTGCCGTTCCCTTCTTTTATTCTCGTGTTGGTAATAAAGGCGAAGTCTCTTCCAAAACACCGCCGCCAGCGATGGATCTCGCGGCACCCGAAAGTCAGGTGTGGGATAAGATATTCTGGACCGCACTTCAGAATATCCTGCTCGATCCATATGGCACACCCATCAAAGCATCAACGAACACCTATCGTCGCAACGTCAACGACTATCGCCGAGCACATATAGTTCGCGCGCTTTCAGTCTTAACCCTTTACCAGGCTGTCAAGGGCGAGTCAGCTTTCTCTGAAGCGGAAATGGCTGAAATGCAGGCGCGACTTTTGCTGACTGATAAAACTTTTGGAGGACTCGTCGACGACTCGAATCTTAAGCGCTACTACTCGAAAAAGGTTGCGGAAGTGCGCGACGAGAGAGGCCACAACTGGGAACTCCTGCGGCAGCAAGCTGAGGCTGAGTCGCTTTTCTTCGAACCATTGCTGATGCCCGACGGGACGCCGACACATGCAATCTTATGGGTGGCGAAACCTGACCTGGAAAAACGTCAGGGAGCAAACTACAGCGGTCGCTTTTTGAACATCGCCAATCCATGGACCGATAAAAGACTCTTGAAGTGGGAGGGCTACTCCGAAACCCGCTACTTCAACGCTGTACATCTGCCGGTGGACCAGGACACTCCGGGAGCCCAGGCTGTAGAGATGATCCCACTGGGACTTTACGGTCTGGACAACCCAAAGATTCCGATGCTGTTGGTTGATTTTCGCGACAGCTTGAATCCAAAAAAACGCGAAATGTCGCGCCGCGTATTGAACGATGTAACGCGGAATGTTCTATCGTTGTCGAAGTTTGGCAACTTACCTTACTTTCTCGGACGAACGGTTTTTGACTTTGTAACTGGCCGTCGAGGCATCGACTTCAATCAACCTTCCCGATTGCAAACGTACTCTCAACTGAAGCTTTTACTCGCACTCAATAACTCGATGGATCCGGAGCTCCGTCAGGAAGTAAACGGCCGGTTAGAACATGTTTCCCTTAATCCGTTTGAAAACGATCTGGAGTCAGAGGCGAACGTAGCCCGTGGTCAGTATGCGGCGTTGCTGTCGTTTGCTCGAGATCCTGAAGGCTTGGCTGCCAAGATAGACCGTGATCGCCGTGCGGAAATGACCGCATTGGACCATGGACGTAACGCCCAGATTGCGTTCAACGTTTTACACGTGCTGAGTTTTGGAAGATATATTCACCGGGAAGAGGGTTCCCAGGACTTAGAGGCGCGCCTTGATATATCTCGCCGTCTGGACTACCACTCAAGATTTCTGGCTCAGATTGCAAAATCTACCGTGGATATTGACGTCTCGTGGAATCTGAACGATGTTCGTCGATCGTTAGAGTTCATCTCAGAGCATGGAACCGAAGCCGGTAACAAAGCTGTTGTCGCAACGGCAAAAATCTTTGCCCGAACCCAGGATGCCGAAACCAGAAGAGCGTGCCTGAACAGCTTATCGCGTATCAGCAATCCTAAAGCGCGCAATCAACTACTCCGCATCTCTCAAAATACTTCCGTCGATCAGTCGTGGCGCGATCTGGCCTCCCAATACCTCGCCAAGTCCAACGAGCCGCTACAGCCTATCGCGATCACTTCATCGGAAGTCTTCCATAAGTCTGGCCAGCCGAGATGATTGGTGCTTTTCGACTTGGCCAGTATGGGCATCTCCGCAAGAGCTCGCTGTTCGCAGTTTGCTTGATCCTGCTCGTGTCCGGCGCCGCTGTGGCGCAGACCAAACGACTGGTCGTTATCAAGTGTGATGGCCTTCCATATGATTTAGTTGACCGTCTGGTAAAAGAGCGAGATCCGGCATCGGGAAAAAGCCAACTTCCCTGGATTGATCACATCTTCTATCAACAAGGGACTCGTCTGTCGAATTTCTATGTTCGCGGCATGAGCTTGTCTGCTCCGTCCTGGTCGCTTCTGGAAACCGGACAACATCTACAGATTAAGGGAAACGTTGAGTTCGATCGGTACACGCTTCACTCGTACGATTACCTGAACTTCTTCCCATTGTATGTAGCGGGAGCTGTTGGAGCGCGTATCGACATGCCTGCCGTTGAGGTGCTCGACTCGTTAAAAATACCTTTGATGACCGATGCGTATGCGCATGATGAACGCTACATGACCTTTTCACTCTTCTTACGTGGTCCACGATACTCCACTCTGCAAGAGAGTCTGCAAAATCGTTTCAAGAGATCACCAAAAGAGTTGTTTGATGAATGGACAATGGGTTTTGAACTGCGAAATGCTCTCACCGATCAACTCGTGCGAGAGTTGCTGCAGAAGCTCAACAATCCCAAATTGAAGTATCTCGATCTGTTCCTGGCTGACTTTGACCACGTAGCGCATCACAACAACGACCGCGAGTCACAAGTGGCGGTGCTCAAGCAGATGGATGCGGTGATTGGAGAAGTTTGGACCGCCATTCAAAAGACACCGCTCGCCGATGAAACGACCCTGGTCCTTGTTTCCGATCACGGCTTCAACTCGGACCCCAAGGTTTACAGCCAGGGTTATAACCTGGTGAAACTACTCGGTAGTCGTGCCGGGGGAGGTCATCACGTGATCACAAAGCGTCGTTTAATGCTCGACTACGCCATCAAGGGGGTTAATCCCCTTGTCCCTCTTATCACGACGACGACACGAGATTCCTATTATCTGCTAGGGCAAAGTTCGGACTACCCAACAGCGATGTTGGATTTTGATGGCAACGAGCGAGCTTCAATTCAGCTTCGAGACAGCGATCTCAATCTGCTTCATTTACTGCTGCAACAACTACAGCGAACCGACCTTGAGCCGGCAACTCGACAGGCAGTTATTAAAGCGTTTTACGAAACTGTCGATCGAAGACGCTCGGAGTGGCAATCAACTCTTAAGGAACTCAACGAGGAATTAGGAGCCCTGGGAAGGCGCATTGAAGAACAGCGGAAGTTGGTCCAGTCTCAGCCGAAAAAATTTACCAAAGAAGAACAGCAAGCCGGATTGGACGACGCCTCTAAGCGTGTCTTTGTCCAGTTGGATCGCTGGTTACGTCAGCAGAAGGAATATTCAGACTATGCCGTAACGCTGCAAAATCTGTTGAACCTATCACCTGACTCATTAAAGTCGCAGAAAATAAAAATACCTGATCTTATTTCGCGAGATTCGATGGGCGATCGAAACTCAATCCACGAGCTGCAAAACTATATCGTTGGATTGAGCCCTGAAGGCCTGGTCCTAAGTTCAGACGGTCAGCTCGACATGCAGCGGTCCTTCACCAAAATCGACTACTTCAAACTTTTACAAGATGCCTCAGTGAGAAATAACGTGCAGCCTGGGGTCAATAACAGGCCAATTGACATGATTGCCACGACCGTCTCCGCCAAGCAAATTGCCGGAATTGTCGGCGATGCAAACATTTCTGATGATGTCGTTTGGGTTTCAGGCGGAACTGACAAACAGGCGCTGGTACTCTCTCGAGTAGATGAGAAAAGGCAACTGAGCCTTCGTTACCAGCCAATCAAGAATCTCACTCAAGATGAGAACGGTAAAATCCATTTTGAATTGCTTGACTGGCAACCAGGGTTACCACTTCGCATCCTTGAGGACCCTAACTTCAATCTTCCTAACGGTGCCGACAAACTGACATGGTTAAAAGAGTGGCATACGGACCTTGAGTGGTTTCGAGCACTCTATCGCACGTCATATTCGAATGGTCTGGTTGGGCTAAACGAGGAATTGACACGCCACCCAATCGAGCGCCTATCGTTGAACGAGAAAGATCTCACGACAGATGAAATGTTGATGAGACGGCTAGCGCATCGTCAGCGAGACTTGGTAGTGTCCGACATGCTTGTCGTGGCTAATAATCACTGGAACTTCGATGTACGAGGATTTAATCCTGGTGGCAATCATGGCTCGTTCTTCCGCATTTCAACGCATTCCGTCCTGATGGTAGCTGGCGGGGAGAAAACTTCAATCCAGCGCGGAGTTGAGGTCAAGGAGCCCTACGATAGTTTGAGCTTCGTGCCTACGCTGTTGGCATTAAGCGGAGATTTACGCGATGATAGCAACCCAGTTCCCTTACTTTGGGATAAAGGTTTCAGGCGTTTTCCTGGTCGCTTGATCAAGGAGCTGTTACCTAGTCAGGAAAAATCTAATGTTGTTACCGGAGCAATCGGATCGCCTTGATTGAATCTCAAGAAGAGTTCACTGAGAACTGGCCTGCCGACGAGGGCGAGGAGCTCTCGGAAGAATCAGAATCCCCAACACGCAGCAACTCACGACGCTCTTTTGTCTGGCTACAGACATTGGCATTCTTATTGGGTCTGGGTCTGCTGGTTTATGTAATTCGTCTGGTTGGCATTCAGCCTCTTTTCGATGCGTTGTTACGGATCGGTTTTGGTTTCTTTGTCATCCTCGGATTAAGCGGGACCCGTCACGTCTTGCGCACCATCTCGATGCGCGCAGCCGTGCCCCCGGAACACCGCCGGATAACCTTTCGACAGGCTTTTGCCGCACGACTAGGCGGTGAAGCAATAAGCTTTCTCACATTTACCGGACCGCTCCTCGGCGAAGCCACAAAAGTAGCGCTCCTAAGAAAACGGGTGCCGCTAACCTATGGCGTACCGGCGCTGGTCGTCGATAATCTCATTTATAACCTTTCAGTCGTTTTCTTTGTCTTGAGCGGAGCATGTGTAATGCTGCTCAAGTATCCGTTGCCCACTCCGGTCTACCTGGTCCTAATGGCGATCGCGTCAGTTGCAGCACTGGGAATCCTGATGGCGATCTTTGCGGCGAAACGCAGAGTCATGCTGTTAACTTGGCTGATAGATCGGATGGCCCAGCTGAGGTTGAGCCCGAAGGTCATACTCAAGCGACGACAACACATCTTTCATCTCGAGTCGAAGGTCTACGACTTTTACAAACATCATCCCGGTGCATTCTTTGGAATGATTGGATGTAATCTGTTGGCCCATGCTACGAGTGTTGCCGAAGTCTATCTGGCGCTTCATTTTCTTGGTTTTCAACCGCACATCGCACAGGCATACATTATTGAATCCCTTACGAAGGTCATCAATTTCGCGTTCGCCTTTGTCCCAGGCACAATCGGCGTGTATGAAGGCGGCACAGAGGTAATACTGCAGAAGGGATTAGGCTTTACACCAGCCGCCGGTCTCGCACTTGCGCTGGTGAGAAAAGCAGCAATTGTTTGTTGGACTTCAATAGGATTGTTGGTGTTAACATCACGAACGCTGCCAAATGCATGGCGGCGCATTTTAGACCGTAGCCCACGTTTACAACGACTTATGGACAGCCTGGTATTTTCCAATATTGCTCACCGGCCCGCCCGCACCGCCGTCAGTATTCTCGGTACCGGGCTTGGCGTTTTACTAATTGTCTTTACCGTGGGCCTTGCGCACGGCGTATTACATGAACGCGGTCGCCGCGAGTCAAGCATTGGTGCGGAAATTATGATTCGCGCTTCCGGCACCGTTAGCCTGGGAGGTCCATCACCGTTTCGCTTGAATGTGGCCCACGCGGGCGAATTAGCGAAAGTGGAAGGTGTGAAGGCCGCTACGGCGATTGGCCAAACACTCGATCGCAGCGACTCGGGATTCGGCTCTCGATTGATTGATGGAATTGACTATAACGAGTATGCAAACCTCGCGGGATTAAGTATGCGCGAAGGACGAGGTCTGATTTCCGGTGATGAAGCCATTGTCGATCCGGAATGGAAAGAACGTCGCAAGGTAAACATTGGTGACAAAGTAAAACTGTTCGAACGCCAATTTACCATTGTCGGAGTTTATGAACCTCCGGGCGGAGGCCGAATCAAAATTCCGCTCAAGACGCTTCAGGATCAGGAAGGCGCTGATGGCAGAGCTTCCGCAATTCTGGTCGCATGTACTGATCCGGCAAAACAAGATGAGGTGGCGGCGCGGATTCTAAATCAGTTTCCCAACGACCAATTGATATTCACGCGGGATCTGCCTGACCTGTATGCTACGGGCGTGCCGGCGTTAAATATCTTCATCAAAGTGGTTGTGGGCGTTGCTGCCGCAATCAGCATGCTGGTCATTTTGCTTGCGATGTATACCACTGTAACGGAACGAACCAGGCAGATTGGAATCTTAAAGTCGCTGGGAATGTCGAAGTCGGCGATCGCCTGGGTCATCGAGCAGGAAGCGATCATAGTAAGCATTCTCGGAGTCGCCGCAGGAGTACTGCTCACTTTGCTTGCACGCTTTGCAGTCATGCGCGTAACGAGTCTGACAATTGAAATTGAGCCACGCTGGGTGTTGATCGCACTTGCAGTCGGCTTATTGGGTGGAACTATTGGAGCTTTGTATCCTGCGATTCGAGCCGCGCGACAGGACCCGGTTGAGTCGTTGAGTTACGAATGACCGACAACCAAGTACGTAATAATGATCACGAAGGAAATCTATCTGGTGTAATCCTCACGTTTTTGCTCTCCCTGGCAATTTTCTTCTGGCGAGTCATAGTCTTCGCCGAACCCACCATTACTGGTGACGCACTCTACTATTCTTTTCCGCTTCGCACCTATGCTTGGAAGATCCTAAAGGATGGAACGCTTCCGCTTTGGACGAACGCCATCATGGGCGGCTATCCATTGCTGGCGATGTCGTCCCTTGCGCTCGGCTATCCGCTCACGTGGGGGTACGCCTTTCTACCCGGCCATTGGGCTGAGCAGCTCTATGTAGCGGCACCGTTTCTCTTAACACCGACCTTCACCTACCTGTACGTCCGTGAAATCGGTCGCAGCCGCTATGCCGCCTTGTTGGCTGCACTTAGTTTTGGGTACAGCGGCTTCTCGCTCGCCACGGTAAACGGATATCTCACTAACGGTGTCATGTGGTTGCCTCTCTTACTGTTGGTTCTTGAGCGCTCGCCACGTACAAGTACGGTCAAATCAGCTCTTCTGATCTGTCTCGTCTACACTATTTCCATACTGAATGGGCTGGCCCAGGCTTTTGTTTATGTCGGTCTCATAACTGCTTTGTATGCACTGGCGTTTGGCTTCTGGACACAGAACGAACGTCGACCGCGATTCCGCCCGTTTTTGATAGTAATAGTTGGTATGTTGCTGGCAATGGGCCTATCGGGCTTTCAGACTCTGGAAACCTGGCAGGCCATCAAGTTGAGCGTTCGACAAGGTCTGACCTACGACACGTTTACTGAAGGTTCATACACACTGTATTCCGCCGTAAAGTCATTCATTGCTCCCCGTTTCAACATGGTCGATATGCCGATCTATGTTCCCCCGATCAGTCTATTAATGGCTATCGCGGGCCTCACCGTCATCTTTCGAGCTGACCGTAAGCTTGATCCGCGAATATTGTTCTGGGCGGTGCTGGCTGTCATCGCTTCTGTCTTGTTATTGGGTAACAACACTCCGCTATATCGAATTCTGTATTACATCCCTTTCTTGAACCTCTTTCGCGTTCCAGCAAGGCACGGAATTGAATGGAGTTTTGCGGTCGCAGTCCTCTCAGCTTACGGATGGGATTCTTTGAAGGCCATCACTTTCAAAAGCCGCTCGAGAACCCAGTCGCGCGAAACTCTTCTGCTGCTTGCGACCTTCGTCTTAAGTGTTGTGGGTTGCTACTGGATCTGGCTTGCTTTTCGCTTTGGGAATGAAGACTGGGAAAGAGCTTATGTGGTAGCGAAGCTTGTTTTCACGGTGATCGCCGTACTCGCGACTATGTTCTATTTCACCAGTGAGCGCCCTATCAAATTGGGCGTTTGGGCCATATTGTGTCTGGCCTGTTTGGTCGAAAGTTTTATCGTATTTCAGCCGCTCTGGTATCCCGTGCAAGGTCGTGGAAAAGCATTCTTTCTTGAACCTGCTCCGGCCACAACCTTTTTACAGCAGTTTAAAAACGATCAGGCACGGGTCTTCACTGATGGTCCCGACATTCCGCAACGCTTCGACAGTTACAACCGCGTCGCTTTGTTTGGGTTGGAAAATGTAGGCGGCTACGAACCAGCTATGCTGGTGCGTTTCAGCAAAGCTTTGGGAAATGTTGGTCCTGACACGGGCCAACTTAGGCGGGATTTGCATTCCAACAGCAACCTCTTCGACCCACGCTCGCACGTCCTTGATCTTCTTAGTGCCAAGTATGTGACTACGTTTTTTGATCCCGGAGCTTCCTTAGACCAGACCGTCAACAAGGATGGAATAGTTTTTGAAGCGACTGCAGCCAGCATAAAATTGCGGCCTGGTGAGTCTATTTTCCTATCCTCAGGTGAACCGGTTGATGGTGATACCGTCGCTGTTGTGAGCACCCTCGGATACTCGGGGAATATTCACGATAACGAGCCCGTCGCATCCCTGGAGTTAGAGTCAGATCAAGGAAAAGTTGAGAAGACTTTGCTTGCTGGGCGAGACACGGCCGAGTGGGCCCATGAACGAAGCGATGTAAAAAGGACGATTCAGCACCGTCAGGCTGCGATTTTTGATAGCGCTCCTGGTGACGATTCGCAAACGTTTACGGGTTACCGTTACCTGGCCACGATTCCGTTGGACGCATATCGAAAATGGCAAGGAATCAAAATAACAAATATCTCAGATGCTCATCTTTCGATCTGGAAGCTGACGATCTACGATTCGAAAACCCACGCGTCCCACCCGCTGCCGATAATGCCCCTTGATCGCTGGAATCCGATTTTTAATCAAAACCAGGTGATAGTCATGGAAAACAGCCGGGCCATGCCCCGAGCCTGGTTGGCGGATGAGGTTCGCGTCGTTTCCAATGAAGATGCGCTTCTCTCAATTCAGGGGCATCTTCCATTTGATCCCAGGACGACGGCCTTGGTAGAAGAACCAGTTCCAAACTATACCGGCGACGGAGAACCGTTCTCTGGTCAGCCATCGGCAGTAGTCCAAAGTTATGGGCCAACTCACATAATTGTTGAAACGGCGAGTACGAAATCCTCCATACTGGTGCTGGCAGATGTATATTACCCGGGTTGGGTAGCTACTGTAGATGGCCAGCCAACACCTTTGTATCAAACGGACTATATTTTACGAGGACTTCCGGTGAAAGCAGGGAAACATCTTGTGGAGATGCGTTACACTGCTCCCGCTGCTGGTACGGGGTTGGTTGTATCTTTTATTAGTGCTTTGCTCATCATCTCAATTGTTGTATTTGGAAAACGGTTAGATCGCCCAACGAATGGTTGAATGGTACCAAACATGAATGGCAGCAAAACACTTGACGCTCATTTTTCAAACCGTTCGCCCGAAGTAAAGGCCATCTACGAAGCAATCTTGCAGGCTGCTCGCAAGTTTGGTCCAATCAAAGAAGAGGTGAAGAAGACATCGATACACCTGGTGCGACGAACTGCATTTGCCGGAATAGGAACACGTAAGACATATCTTATTCTAACCTTGAAGTCCGATTCTGACTCGCACAGCCCTCGCGTCTATCGAAGAGAGCAGGCCTCGGCTAATCGCTGGCATTTGGAAATTAAGCTCGAATCCCCGCTCAACGTGGATCGCGACGTCAGGAGTTGGCTGAAAAAAGCTTATGATTTATCTGCATAACCGCAGACTAAAAGCGCAGTCTATCTAGAATTATGGAACTTCGAGAGATTGCAAGGCGTTTTCGGAGTGTGTTGCGGTTTTCATAGCAGTCGCCCCCGATTATTTACGGATCACATATGT
The DNA here is from genome assembly GCA_035457105.1 of Pyrinomonadaceae bacterium. Taxonomy (GTDB): domain Bacteria; phylum Acidobacteriota; class Blastocatellia; order Pyrinomonadales; family Pyrinomonadaceae; genus PSRF01. Next base: position 8,513 of record DATIBX010000116.1, on the reverse strand, counting down.
ACTGTCCTCAATGCGGAACCGAATCTCCTGCGACACTCCAGTATTGTCGTCTGTGCGGCTCTAATCTGAAAGTGATTGGTAAGGCCGTGGCGCTGAGTGAAGCAATCGCGCGCAGTGATCGCGGGCCGCTCCCCAAGATCAAAGAGATGGTCAAGAGTCTCAAGGTGGAGCATGTCACGGAAGAAGTTTCAAAAGCTCTCGAGACGATGAATCACGAGATAGCGGAGATGTCACCTCCTACAAAGGAACATCGACCTCTCATTGAATTCCGGAAAAGAAAAACTCCCGCCGAGCGACGCGAGGCAAATATCACAAAGGGTGTCGTCTCATTATTTTCCGGTGTGGGACTAATGATCTTTCTTTACTACCTCTCAGCTGCGATGGTCCTTAAGTTACCGCCTGACGTCATCGCGAAGGTCCCGTTCGAGATTGAGCCTGTAATGCGGATAATCTGGCTTTTCGGATTGCTGCCAACGCTATCTGGAGTGGGTCACATAATTGCGGGCCTGCTGATTCGTCCTTCCCAGTTTAAGCAACTTGAAAATGCAAACGTGAATGATCACCGGCTCGACCCTGGTGGTGTACCGACTAGTACACCCGCCAGTGTCACTGAGAACACCACGAATCTTCTCTCGCCTGACTCGGTTAGGGCCAATCGCTAAACCAGCGCTATAGGTTCTTCAACACTCAAATGCGAAGCCTCCGCGTCATTCCAAAAACGCGGAGGCTTTATCAGCTTAAGACGATGCTAGTCCTGATCCCGCGGACGAAGTCTTATTGCATAATCGGGCCAGCAATCAGCTTCGTTGAAATCCTCGAATGAACTGACTTTAAACCTCATATCATCTTCAAAATCAAATGAAAATGGATTTGCAGGTGTAGTTGGAGCGGGAGCTGCGAATTTTGGATCTAAAGCTTTAGCAATCTGATCCTTCGCATCCGCAAGATGCGCTCGTGTTTGCCTATCCGTAGCTCGCGCTTGTGCGGCTGTAATTGATGTGTTCAAATCGCGCAACTCGGCACGAATCAACGCTCGGTAATCATCAGTCACAGCTGGTCTTCCGTTTAATTTGGTTGACAGCAGATCAAGATACGAGTTTTGAAGATTACGCCGGTAAACATCAATCTTCACCGGACCAGCGTCGAGCTCGCTCCAGATTCCTTTACGCACATCAGCAAGAAAGTCGGCGGGCTTATAAGAAGCAACGCCATCAAGTGCTTCCTGCTCTACAAGTCGATCAAATCGAGCATTATTAAGTAGAGAGTTCAAAACCCGTTCCTGTGCAGTGTTCACCCGGGCAAGCGCCCCCACAACCTCGATCCGACGGAGAATCTCTGGGCGTAGCGCCCATGTTGGAGTGGCAAACGCATTGTCGTTGATAAAACGGACTGCAGCGGCCTGGCGTTCTTTGGGCACTATCGTGAAGCGTACACCGTCCTGACCGGCATGTTTCTGCTGGGAATTGAAGCCACCCACCAAACCCGCGACGTGGTTTAGTTCGGTGGCCCACTGGCCCAACATCCGACCATAAAGCTCTTCGAGGTCGTCATAAGGTTCACCAGGATGAGATGTGGCCGGCAACAACATATCAGCGACGCGTTTCAAGTTCTTGATGCCGAGCCCCGTCGCCACTATTGCATCAGCGTCTCCTACGGCTTCAGTATTCTCGCCTGGATCTGACCCGCGCGAATCAGCCGTGGAGAAGCGGAGCCATGGTTTTGAATCCTGCTCCCGCGCCCATTCGTCAAGCGTCTTCTTCTCTTCCTCCGCGGTTTTTGCACTTGGGATTGGTTTGTAGCCCCACATTGTGGCCCATTTGTCGTACGGTCCAATCTTGGGAATTAAATCTTCGAGCGGAATGTTGTCTTCCGGCTGAGCTACATAGTTAAAGCGTGAATAGTCCATCAATGTCGGAGTGTGTCCCATGGTTTTCAGCCATTGCGGATCACGAACTTTGTCGACCGGGTAAAGTGCACTGGCTTTCATGTTGTGTTGAAAACCGAGGGTGTGTCCCACTTCGTGAGCTACAACATATTCGACGAGGCGGCCCATCAGATCGTCGGGAAGCGGTAATTTTTTGGCGCGTGCATCAAGTGGACCAACCTGGAGGAAATACCAGTCGCGCTGTAGATTCATCACATTGTGGTAATACTGAATGTCAGACTCTAAGATCTCGCCGGTACGTGGATCTGATACGTGCGGTCCAGATGCGTTTTCGATCGTTGATGGCAGATAACGGATGCAAGAGTACCTGGCGTCTTCCGGATCCCAGTTCGGATCCTGAGACTTCGATGGTGCTTCTTTGGCGATGATGGCATTCTTAAAGCCGGCGGCCTCAAAAGCGGGCTGCCAATCCTCAATTCCCTTCTTGATCCACGGAACCCACTTAGAAGGTGTTGCCGGATCGACGTAATACACGATTGGTTTCACGGGTTCGGAGATTTCGGCGCTGGGATCTTTCTTCTCCAGGCGCCAACGGGTGATGTAAGTCCGCTGCGGAGCCCGCTGTTCATCGATGCCATAGTCGGTTTGACGAATGGTGAAGTAGCCGACGCGTTCATCGAAAATTCGAGGCATCATTGGTTTCTCGGGCAGTTTAACCATGCTGTAATGCATCACCACAGTCGCATTGGTTCCCGCTTTCATGCCTTGAGCAAATGGATTTGGAGGAGCCGGAGCTGGTCCACCGCCGCCGCCGGCGGGTGTCGCTTCTGGAGGTGACGTGTAGGTTTGAGAAACTTCGACTTCGATGTTTGTTGGAAATGATTTTGTCTTATCAATAAAAGAACGAGTCGGATCGAAACCCCGGGCACGCAATCTAGTGCGAGCACTAAATTCAGTTACTTCGGTCGTGAAGAGCTTGCTTACTTCAATCACCGCTGAATCATCCTTACCCAGCGCCTCGATATTAAAGGCCATGATAATTGTGTCGTTGTTTGCGGCCTGTACGGCACGCGAGACGGGGAGCTTAGGATCAGCTACCACTTCGTAGGAAACATTCCGGAGGAGGATGCGATTGCCTTTCCTTTCCCATTTCACGACGCGATTGCCGGCCGCTTGACCGCCATAGCCAACTCCGAGCGTCGTCTTCGCAATCTGACTAACCCAAAGAAACTCCTTGTCCAGTTCGGCTTTAGGAATCTCGTAATAGACCTTTTCTTTGACAGTATGAATTGTGAAGATTCCCTCATCTGACTTTGCCTCTTTGGTAATGACACGGTCATAAGGCTTGATTTCTGGTTGTTGGTCAGGTCGAGCAGGCCGCTCTTGACCTCCACCAACAGGCGGCGTTTGTGGAGGATCCTGAGGAGCGCTCGTCGCTCGTGACCGGGGCGCAAAAATAAAAATAGCGAGAGTGAAAAAAAGGACAAATACAGAAGTAGGGAGAAACCGGAATCGCATTCGCACGCGTGTACTCCTTTGATTGGCAGTTGAGTTGTCGAAGTGCAGACTAACGACGCGCACCGAAGCGAGTGCTGGGGAAAGCATTCTTGCTCCGAAGAGTGAATTCGAAACTCAGCGCGGCGCAAACCCAGAGTTGAACTGGCAAAGATTAAGCGCTAGAAAGCTTTAGAGTCAAATTATCAGCGCGCCCTCTCACCATGGGCCGGTGTTCGTCCTGCTTCAGAGTTTCTCTCAACAGGTTGTTGTCGTGGTGGCGAGACGCGATCAGCAAGTAAGGGCAACGGATCAATTGGACCAGACGAAGTGTAAATTCCAAAGTGCAGATGAGGTGGAGTCCCCTGGGCATTTCCTGTCGTTCCGACAAAGCCCAATACAGTCTGAGGTGTAACAAAATCCCCTTCGGCTAAATTTGGCGCGTAAGCATCGAGATGCGCGTAGTAATACACGCGACCGCCCGCTCCAATAACGGAAACTGTTTGACCGCCGAGGCTGTTCTCTCCGATTTTATAGACCAATCCACGTGTCGCCGAGAGAATCGGAGTGCCTTTTGGAGCGAAGATGTCCTGGCCTTCATGAAGCCGGTCTGCGCCCCGCGCTGCGTGCCATGTGTTAGCGATCTGATTTCGTGAGATTTGAGTCAACGGCATTGAGATCCGTGACTCCGGCGTTTGGGTGTACAGCTTCACTACGCGTGCATAGAAAGTAACACCTCTGGCAATCGACTCCCCTGCGCCGGTGATTAGGACCAGCACAATGATCAATACAAAAACTATTAAACCTTTCAGCTTTCTGGTCATCACCAGTCTACGATGCCTCAAATTAAAGCGCGGTTTGTTCGGCCAGGTTTTCAAATGCCTAGTAGTATAAAAACGAAAGACCAGCATTTGAGGTTCCTTGAAAGAAAGTAGCCCTCGAGGATCATCCTTTTCTCACGCCGAGGGATTGCGCTATCATTTGCGCACCATACAACAGAAGAATGATGAGGGCTTCGATGGAGACAGATACCAACAACATCGAAAGTTTTCTGCAGGACTTTCGCGAGACCATTAATTCCGCGACAGCCCGACTTAGGACAATTGAGGCGAGAACAGATTCTTCGTCACATCCCGCCAGCGAATGGACCGCGAAAGAGATTCTCGGGCACTTGATTGATTCTGCAGCAAACAACCATCAAAGATTCGTAAGAGCCCAACTTATGGACGAGCTCGTCTTCCCCGGCTACGAGCAGAACTCGTGGGTTGACCTACAGAACTATAATGACGAGTCGTGGTTGGACCTCATCCAACTGTGGTCTCTCTATAATTTTCACCTCATTCACGTCATCACTCAGATTCCGGAAAAGGTTCTAACAACGCCTCGGAAGACTCATAACCTGGATCAAATTGCCTGGAAGACTCTTGAACGCGACCAACCGGCTACGCTGCTCTATTTCGTGCGCGATTATCTTGGTCATCTCAAACATCACCTGAATCAAATTTACGACCGAACAAATTAGTTCTGCTGTTAAGGAGGATCATATGGACCTTACTTTCGAACAACTTCGACATAAAACTCTTGCGGATCTTCGTGAAATGGCCAAAGGTGTGGACCACGAAGCAGTCAAGGGTTACACGCAGCTGAACAAAGAGCACCTCCTGGTTGCGTTGTCAAAAGCGCTCGGGATTAAACACGAGCATCACGATGTAGTGGGTGTTGATAAAGCTTCCATCAAAGCTCGCATTCGCGAACTTAAGGCCAAGCGGACTGAAGCCGTCGATGCTCACGATCGTCAGGCGTTGAAGACAATTCGCCGGACGATCCATCGACTGAAGCGGCAAATTCACAAGGCAACCGTGTAGCGCGGACTAGCTGATTGACTTTCAGACCAAACTGGCTTAGAAAGCGCTCGGTAATAACACCTTCCAGCATTTCAAGAAAAGTGAGGTAGCTCATGAAGAAGGCTATCAATCTAACTGTCAATGGAGTGTCTCAGGCGGCCGAAGTTGAACCCAGAATGCTTCTGGTCCACTTTCTCCGCGACGTTCTTTCATTGACTGGCACGCACGTTGGCTGTGAAACCTCATTATGTGGAGCCTGCACGATACTCCTCGACGATAAAGCCGTGAAATCGTGCACTGTTTTTGCCGTTCAGGCTGATGGTTTGTCTATAACTACAATCGAAGGACTTGCAAATAACGGCGAGCTTCACCCGGTCCAGGAAGGCTTCTGGGAAAAACATGGTTTGCAATGCGGCTACTGTACACCTGGAATGATCGTTACTGCGGCCCAGCTCTTGGATCGGAATCAAGCGCCTTCACGCGCCGAGATCTGCCATGGGCTTGAAGGCAATCTCTGTCGCTGTACCGGCTATGAACACATAATTGAGGCAGTTGAATATGCCGCAGCCAAGCGCGCCGGCTCGTCAAAATAGCGGCTTACGAAGGAGTTCACATGACTAACAAATACGTGGGCAAACCTATCAAACGAACCGAAGATCCTCGCTTGATCAAAGGCTTGGCCCACTACGTCGATGATATCCGTCTGCCAGACACACTCCACGTTGCCTTCGTCAGATCTGTCTACGCTCACGCAAGAATCAACAGCGTAGATATCAGCGCCGCTCTGGCATCACCTGGAGTGGTGGCCGTTTATCTTGGGAAAGATGTGCAAAAAGTCGGACCCGTTCCCTGTGCCAGCGCACTTCCAGAGTTAAAGGTGCCCGACCATCGCGTACTGGCCAACGACAAGGTCTACTTTGTGGGCCATCCGATTGCCGCAATCGTCGCCAAGGAGCCTTACGCCGCCCGAGACGCAGTCGATCTTGTAATGGTTGATTATGAAGACCTGCCCGCAGTTGTCGACGTTGAAGAAGCAGCGAAAGGTGGTCCAATCATTCATGACTCCTTCAACGACAACATTGCTTACAAGCTAACGTCGGGTGAGGGAGATATCGAAGCCGCTCTAGCTTCCGCGGACCACGTTGTGAAACAACGAATTCTGCACAAAAGGCTCGCGCCAATTGCGATGGAGCCTCGCGGCGTTCTGGCGCGGTATCTTCCCGGAGAAGAAGAGCTAACGGTCTGGTCGTCCACTCAGATCCCACACTTACTCCGGACGCAGTTGGCGATCATGATTGGTATTCCGGAAAACAAGTTGCGAGTCATCACGCCGGAAGTTGGTGGCGGTTTTGGATCGAAGTTGAACGTCTATGGTGAAGAAGCATTAATCGGTTGGATTTCGGTTCAACTAGGAAAACCGGTGAAGTGGATCGAGACGCGGCGCGAAAACATGCTTGCTACAATCCACGGTCGCGGGCAAGTCGGAGACATCGAGATCGCGTTTAAGAATGATGGAACTCTTACCGGCCTTCGTTACAGTGTCTTTGCCGATCTTGGTGCTTACCATCAACTCCTTACTCCCGCGATTCCAACACTAACGGGACTAATGCTTTCGGGCGCGTACAAGATCCCTGCTATTCAGATGAACATCACTGGATGTTTCACAAACAAGATGGCCACCGATGCTTACCGAGGTGCTGGAAGACCCGAAGCCACTTACGTTGTGGAACGAGCGCTCGATCTTGTGGCAGCTGAATTAAAGATGGATCCGGCGGAAGTTCGCAGGAAGAACTTCCCGAGCGCGTCGGAATTTCCTTTCCACACCGCGACCGGCTTGGATTATGACAGTGGCGATTATGAAGCGGCACTGGATAAGGCCCAGCAGTTAGCCGGCTACGCGAATTTGCGTGAACAGCAGAAACAGGCGCGGGCTGAGGGAAAGCTGATCGGGATTGGCATTTCGACGTATGTTGAGATTTGCGCGCTTGGCCCATCGCAGGCCATGCCCGCCGGAGGTTGGGAAAGCGCCACAGTGCGTATTGAACCGACCGGAAAAGTGACGGTCCTGACTGGAGCGTCACCTCATGGGCAGGGGCAGGAAACTTCTTTCGCACAAATAGCCGCGGATGAACTCGGTGTTGACCTCAACGATGTGACTGTCATTCATGGCGACACCGGAGTGGTCCAATATGGTATTGGCACATTTGGCAGTCGGGCTACGGCAGTCGGTGGCACCGCAGTTTACGTGGCGATCCAAAAACTGAAGGAAAAAGCCCACAAGATTGCGGCGCATATGTTGCAGTGCGACGCATCGAGATTGTCATTTGAAGGTGGTAAGTTTTCACAGCAAGCCGCGGCCGCTGCCTCAGCCACAGGCACTTCGGAACCGGTCGTTCCAGTAGGCGAGGCTCCCGCAGGTGCTCTGCCTGAACCGCACACTGAAGGAAAATCAACTCTGACAATCCAGGATATCGCTCTTGCGGCTCATCTAGCCAAAGAGCTTCCACCTGATACGGAACCAGGTATGTCGGCGACTTATTTCTTTGAGCCTAAGAATTTCACTTTTCCTTTCGGGACTCACATTGCCGTGGTTGAGATCGATCGTGAAACCGGTGACATCAAATTCTTAAACTACATTGCGGTCGATGACTGCGGCAAAGTTATCAATCCAATGCTGGTTGAAGGACAACTTCACGGTGGTATTGTCCAATCAATTGGGCAGGCGATGTACGAAGAGGTGGTCTATGACGAGCAAGGTCAACTGATCACCGGCACGTTAATGGACTACGCGGTGCCGCGAGCTTCACACATTCCACCATTTAAGTTGGATCGGACCGAAACTCCATCGCCCGTCAATCCGCTCGGAGTAAAAGGAGTGGGTGAGGCCGGAACTATCGGCGCAACACCGGCAATCGTTGGCGCAATCGTTGACGCTCTAGCTCCATTTGGAGTCAAGCATCTCGACATGCCGATTAAACCCGAATCCGTCTGGAAAATTATCAACGGCCATTAATTCTCTGAGGAGTCACGCAAATGATCCCAACAGCCTTTGACTACAACGCGCCCAGCACCCTCGACGAGGCATTATCGTTATTGTCGGCCAATCCAGATGGTGCAAAAGTTCTCGCTGGCGGTCATAGTTTAATTCCTGCGATGAAACTGAGACTCGCACAGCCCGAAATGCTTGTAGACATCACCCGGATCAAGAACCTCTCCTATATTCGTGAGGAGAACGGCCAGATACTGATTGGGGCAACGACAACCCATTACGAACTTGAGTCGTCGAGTCT
>DATIBX010000115.1:0-4709 GCA_035457105.1 Pyrinomonadaceae bacterium | reverse complement strand
GTAAGCCCCAGGTCAAAAGCACAACACATTTCGAGCCCGCGAATGCGGGCGACAGCCGATCGCAACAAATGTTAACGACTTTACGCACACTAAACTGCCGCCCATTTCATGGGCTCGCAATCAAATTTTGATTCGATCCTTGGGGCTTACGCCCCAGGCTCTATGCTTCCGCCTGCTTCGCAGGCTCAGAGCTCCCTTTTTATGCAAAGCCTCGCATCGACAATCTCACAATGATATACAACTCAAAAGATCTCATTAAGAAGCTAACCAGCGAGCACACTGAAGGCCATTACTATCGCGGCCAGACGCGGGAGTTTGCGGGACCACTGTGGCCATCGAGTTATCGCGCGATGGTCCGATCCGAGGATTGCTTGACGATAGAAGATGACAGTCGTCTCAGGAAAAGCGGTAATCAATTTCACTTTAGAATGGATGCTCTCGATTGGCGATTATTCGAATCGGAAGAGGAATACAAAAAGTTCGTGACTGAGGAGAATTTCAAGCTCTTCATCAGGTCTCATACACGTAACGCGCTCGGCTACCCTCTTTCAGAAGCCTTTTTTCAACAGATGGGGTTTCGATCTGAGGGTTTGGATGTGACAGACAATGTCAATATCGCATTCTTCTTTGCACTCTATGAGTATCGCCAAAATAGTTACCAGCCAAGGCAGACTACTGAAGAGCCTTGCATCATCTACCGCTGGTATTTTGAACCTGCTGAATGGACCTTCGATACCGTTAATCAATACGATTTCAATACTTGTCCGCCGCTAATCCCGGTGAGCAAATTGATGGGTCTCTTCGATCTGTGCGACACAGTTGAGGAATACGAAGAGTCAATCGATGGCTACAGGAAAGCAATAAACTGGAATACTTTTTATTTTGACCTGGATGAGATTCGGGGTAAGCGCCCCTTTCATCTAATTAACTTTCCGCGCAGCTTAGTCCCAAACAGTCGCGTTATTAGACAGCATGCGGCTTTACTTAATCCCGATGGAGTCCGATCGGAAGAGTTTCTGCGCCGGCACTCAGTGAAGTCACCACAAGTCTTACAAGAATTGCAGATGGGCATGTTTGTTGAGGATCTGGCGAAACACCCTACTTGTGAACGTTTTTATTTTAACGCCGAAGACGCAGGTGAGGAGAAGGTAACAGACTTAGCTCCGGATGAAGTTTTTCCGAAAGACGATTTACTCCCTCAGTTGCTGCGTGGCTGGCTGCGAACCCTCGTGCAAAATCCTTATGGAACAGTTCCGGTGTTCAGCGGCATGCCAGATATGGATTTCGGGGAGTTTCTGCGCCGCTTAATAAATGAGTATGAGACAACACTGTTTGTTTAGAAGAGATCACGATCACAAAATCGTAAACTCTGCTTCCCGCGAAACTGACGACTTCGTTTTTTGATCGGTAAAGATCAACTTCAATTCATAGCGCCCGGGTGGGAAGTCTGCGAGGGGAAACTCGCCGACAACTGGAATGCGTCCGAGGTCAGTTACGCCCTTCGTATCGATCGGACCAGGCGGAACCTGCACCAGCGGCTGTCCTTCTCGGCGCAACTCTAACTGCAAGTGGACCACGGGAGCGCCTGCCGATTGATCTGCGTTATAAACGAAAACCTGGAATTTGAATTTCCCCGTTTTCGCGAAACGCCGGTCAGGTTTGATGATCCACTTAGGCGCAGTGCCTTGTGTGCCCGCTGCGCTCTCGCTGAGAAAAACGCTGCTCACAGAGAATTTATTCTGAGAGAGATCCGGAAGGTCTATCCATTGCACCGCACTTCCCATTCGACCTGATCTGCTATCTCTTGCAGCAACGCGCACCTGAACCAGACCGGTAGAAAGTTTCGGAAACTGGAGCGTTGTCATCAACGAGTTAGTTCCACTGGCAGCCGGAAGCTGTTGTTTAAGAGAGCTCAATATCGTGCCCTTGTCATCAGCGACAGCACCCATCAAATCCACCTCAGCGTCCGTCATTATTTGAATTGATGCAGCAACCACCAGACCTTCGTTTGCCGAACTCAAATAACCGGCAGAGACAGTTATTGGAACTTCTCGACTGGGATAAGAACCACGCAGAGCCGCCAGCAACTGATCATCAACTGACAATGCAGTGCCAGCAGAAGCACCAGTGTTGGTCTTTACTTCGAGAGCCTTTGTAAAGAACCCACCTGCGACACGAACGACCAGGTCCGGTTGGCCCTTAACAACGATTTTCACTCGGCGAAAACTATCTGTTGCTGGCGCCTGGTTATCCGGACGCCATGCCAGCAGGTAATAATTGGAGGTCGCGTTGATCGCGTTGGAAATACCGGCGTTCAGGTCGTTGGAGTTGAGCCATGCGTCACCGCCAGTCTCCACAGCCAGATTGAAGAGAGGTTGTTGCCCGGCCCTGATTTCCTGAAGATTAACGCGGGCCATGCGTCCCGAGGCATCGAAGAAACCACGTTTACTGGCATCAGGTAATCCGGAGCTCAGACCACGCGCGTCGATGGTGTAAATCACCGTCCCGTAACGCATCGCAAAATCAGTAATGCGTTTCAGGTCGTAGGTCTGTGTCGATGACGCAAAATTTATGAAGAATCCGTCTGAGACAAACACCAGTAACTTGCGCTCAGGCAATTGTGCTGCGGTCCGAACCAAACTCTCCAAAGAGGAGAGCGACGCTAAGATCCCTTGCGCTGCTTGTTTTGTGATTACTCGCGCACGCTGCTTCACCATGCTCTCTGCCCGCCAGCGGAATTGATTACCCTGGGAGCCACCACCTTCGTCGAGCACGGCATTGTTACTCATTGCGGATCCGGTGCACGTTATGGATCCAACTTTAAGAACTTCCGCGCAGGTCCTCTCAATAAAGAGCTCTTTGACGTCTGTTTGGTTTTGTTCGATCGCGTAAGCCTGGTATTCGGTCATCCGCGGATTTTGCATGTCGGTGTAGTCGACAGAGCGTGGCTTAAGTCGCTCGACTGCTTGCCGCAGCACGGTCTTGTCGTTTGTGAGTTGTTGGAGAAAACCCAACTGAGCACTGGCAGTGGTGATCGCAACCTGATCGGAATTTCCCATTGTCTCGTTCACGAAGCGCCGCAACGAGTCTTGGGTGCGCTTCATGCTGTCGGGACTTAAATGCATGTCATCGACGAAAAAGAAAACCGTGCGCCGTTGGGCCACTGGTTGACTTGGCCCAGTTGACGATTTCTCTTTTTCCGCGGTTGAAGTCTTAACTGGATCTGTTGGTGCGACTGGGCGATCGAGCTGTCCTCCGGCTGTCACTTCTTCGAAGACGGAGATGTTCTGAGCCTTTCCATCAACCTGCACCTGGAATTGATCTGGACGCAGGCCCGTCACAAAATTCCCTTTTTTATCGAGCACGGTAACGTGAGTTTGCACTAACTCAGTGTTGATGCGAATGACGTCGATTTTGTCTTCAGCCGGTTTTTGCTGCGCCGTTACGGTGGTCAGAATTAGATTGATCGTAAGGATAAATGCGTAGATCGGGCGTGAAGACTTGCTCATGAGACTGTCCCCTTATAACTCTGGCGGAGCGCGCTCTCAGTCGTTTTTAGTTGCCTTGACAACGATGTGCCCCGTGGAGTATCCCACGCCGCAGGTTTGTGAAACAACAGTAACGCGTGCCGGATCGCGGAGGATCAAACAATGAAGGAATCGACCAAACGTTCGATTATTCGCTGGATTCACATCGTGATTAGCATTCCCATAATCGGTTATATCTACAGTCCGTTTGAAGAAATACCGAACTACGCGCCCGCTGTTCGTTATGTCTTTCTTCCGGTAATGGTCCTTTCGGGGTTTTGGATGTGGAAAGGACATCTCGTTAGACGACTCTTTTCAAGACAATGAATACAAGCGATCTCGAGCAACTGAATACTGCTGTCAAGTTTTTGATCGGTCAGAAGACCGTGTTGGAAACAATTGAACGATTGGACCATGAAGTCGACGACTCGGCTGAACCATTTGTGTGGTCGGTGATCGAACTGGATTCGATAGCTCCGCCGTTGCCTGACATCATCAAGTCGTGCTGGATCTTTGTGCTGAAGAAAAATGTACCCTCGGGCTGTCATTACCACCCGAATAGCATTCAGCACATGTTTACGATCAAAGGGCAGGGCCGGCAGCAAATAGCGGGTCAATCGCAGCGGATGGTCTCAAATAAATGGATCGTAATAGATAAAAACGTCCCGCATGAATTCTTTCCGGAAGACGAGAACATGGTGGTCATTTCATTTCACACTTGTGACGCAACCGAGTTGGAAGAAATCGGTTGCGACACTGGCGGGAAGCGACTGTACACAAACGGCACAAATTAAGAACACAAAACTTGTGCCCTTTGTGTACAACTCGCAACGCCGTAAGCCTGGATCGCATCTGATCCATCATGGCTCGGTACATCTTCGGCGCAATATCGGTTGGCATGTTATTGCTCGCAACGGCATGTAGTGAGCAGCCACCCACTGCATCACTCTCAACCACCGGTGGATCCGCCGCAGAAGACATCACGCAAGCCGATCAACTCTATGGTCAACGAGAAGCTCTGATGCAACTGCGCCGGGGCATTGTTTCGTTGCGACAAGCCCTGATTAAAGATCCTGGGAACTACGATGCGGCGTGGAAACTGTCGAAGTTCAACTACTACCTCGCCACTCACACCGAAGATCCAACTGAGCGCGACAATTCATTTCGCGATGGCATTAATGC
>DATIBX010000114.1:0-12508 GCA_035457105.1 Pyrinomonadaceae bacterium | reverse complement strand
CATCTCGTTCGCTGGACGATTTCATTTCGCAATGGACCTGATCGGAAAAGGGGCGGCCACGGAGTGCCGCCCCATCTTGTTCGCTGGACGATTTCATTTCGCAATGGACCTGATCGCAAAAGGGGGCGGCCACGGAGTGCCGCCCCTACGACGCTTGGCGAAACTGGGTGTTGTAGAGTTCAGAATATAAGCCGCCGGTCGTGATCAATTGCTCGTGCGCTCCTTGCTGGACTATGGTGCCGTGATTGACAACGAAAATCACATCCGCGCTCTGAATTGTCGACAGGCGGTGAGCGATGACGATTGCAGTCTTGCCTTTCATCAAACGTTGTAGCGCTTCGAACACTAATTCTTCCGACGCTGCGTCCAACCCCGAAGTTGGTTCATCCAAAATCAAGATAGGACTGTTGCGAACGATCGCGCGTGCGATCGCTACTCGCTGCCGTTGCCCGCCCGATAGAGTGACGCCACGCTCGCCTACCATTGTGTCGTAGCCTTCAGGTAGTTGAACAATAAACTCGTCGGCGTTGGCGAGCTTGGCTGCTTCTATTATTTCCACGCGTGAAGCTTCAGGTCGACCATAAGCGATGTTCTGCCAGATGGGGGCATGGAATAGAAGACTCTCTTGCAATACAAAACTGATCTGCCGGCGCAACGACTTGAGTTTGTAATTGCGAACATTTTTGCCGTCGATCATCACTTCACCACTGGTCGGCTCATAGAAGCGAGCGATCAGGCTGGCGATAGTCGTTTTGCCAGCCCCGGTTGGACCAACAAATGCACCGATCTGGCCCGGTTGCAGTTTAAAGTTCACATCTTTCAGCGTTAGTGGCCGATCCGTGTAGCCGAAATCAACATGTCGGAACTCGATCTCACCTTTGAACTGGGGAGCCCGACGAGCGCCAGGTAAATTCTTGACTTCACGATCAGTGTCCACTATTTCCCGGATTCTTTCGTAACCGACCTGGGTTTTTGAAATGGTGTCGGTCATTTTCGAAAGATCACGCATCGGCTTGTACATCTTGCCGAGATAGATAAGAAAGACGAGCAAAGACCCGGAGGTAATAGTGCCGGCGAGCACGAGTCGTACGCCATACCACAGCACCAGACACGTGCCGACGGCAACAATCACTTCAACAAACGGCGTCAGCTTAGCTTTCAGACTTCGGGCGGCGAGTGCACTCTCGACAGTTTCCAAACTTTGCTTTTCGAATCGTTGTTGTTCGTAGTCCTCCCGAGTAAATGCTTTAACCACATGGATCGATGACAGTACCTCGCTGGCTATAGAAGCAATTTCTCCTTCATTCTTTCTCACATCGCGCGAGGCTTTCTTTATGCGCCAGGTGAAACTATAGACGACGATAAAGAGTAACGGAGCGACTGATAATGCAATTAAAGTGAAACTCCAGTTGAGATAGAACATCACCACCAGCATGCCGACTAAAGTCAGCACATTCACAATGAAGCCCAGTAGCACCTGAGAAATAAAGTCCTGGATCGTATCGATGTCGCTGGTTATCCGGCTGATGAGATCGCCGGTTCTCTTTTTATCGTGGTAAGCGAGCGAGAGTTTTTGAATGTGGTTGTAAAGGGTTCGCCGCAGATCATGTGATACCCATTGAGCTACAGAGGTCGTTAGATACTTTTCAGAGTAAGAACTGATGGCGCCGACCAGTGCGATCGCAAGGACGCTCGCCGCTGCAAAAGTGAGTATCGCCAATTTATCCGTACCGGCGACTGAATGGACCACCGTCGCCAGCCACTCCGGCATTCGTTTCGACCCAAGCACATTGTCAAAGACGATTTTTAAGGGCCATGGCTCGAGCAGAGCCGTAACGCTTTCCCCTAGCACAGCGATAAACGCCAGTGCCAGCTGAGGCCAGTGTGGTTTGAGTAGATAGCTAAGCTTGGTCATTCCGTCTCGATGCGTGCCCCGTGATACATCGCAAACGACATTCCTGAGCAGGTAGGCCAATAGCCTCTCATAATGAGCGCAGTTTGCTCCAAAACGATGCTATTCATGTATCAATTTCCTGCATCCTTGCTCTGCTGTAACCCACGCCATCGCCTTCGGCAGTCTCCCAACAAATTCTCCGCGACACCACCCACGTTAAGCCGCGTGGAGTTTCAAATTTGGCCTAACCCCAAACAGCGCATTGATTCGGACACCACCGGCTTTGACCGCGTGGAGTTTCAAATTTGGTCTAACAGATATTGAGAATTTATTCGGAGATGGCTAGGTAGAAGTTGAAGGACCACCCGACTGAAGCCGGTGGTGTCAGAGTTGGATGACGAAGATGGGTGAGGCGGAAGTTGGAGGACCACCCGACTGAAGCCGGTAGTGTCAGAGTTGGATGACTAATACGAGTGAGACAGAATTCCTCTCCGTTATTAATGGCTTCTCGCTAATTTCAACGTTCCAGTTTTGTTGTGATGTCTTAACACCTTTCGCCACGTACAGGTGTGAGGCGGTTAATTCCTGGAAATTTGATACCCGATTAGCTCCTCACACGACGACGGAACCAGACGATCGGTTGCCCTGCTCTGCAGATACCCGTCGATTAGAGATTGAAAATCTCAGTGCATTTAGCCTGGAGGAAGTTATGCGGAACATGTACAAGAATCGCCAGCTGCAATGCCGAACCCGGCTCCTGCTCGTAGCTCTACTCGCAGCTACTCTCGTCGGTACCGACCTCGAGCCTGAAAGCCGTGCCGCGAGAATCCCACTGTTACTCGACATCCCGACGCTGGACGGGACGTTCGACCTGGTGACTACTGCGGTTGGTGACCAGGGAGACGCTCATCTGGACTGTAGTCTCGCTTCCTATACTACTGATGAAGCGGGAGGACTGCAGATTAAATACCATGACTTCAACACAAAGCTGGACCGGCCGGTACCGGCAAATGGAGTAGCTACTCTCTCAGATGTGTCAGCTGGCCGAATTGCGTTTACTGAGACGAGTACCAGTGGATCATACGTTGTTGTCTTCGATACCTCGACGCAGACCAGCAAACCAATCGCAGACGTCAGCGCCGGCAAAGAGAGTAATCCATCGATCGGTGGTGACCTCGTCGCCTTCGAGGATCGAAGCTACTCAACCAATCCGAACTTGAGTGAAATTGCGCTCAATGAATTGGGGAGCGCCTATTACGCTCGACTAACTTCCGATTCCATGTTCGACAAGAACCCGGAAGTCAGTCCGGACGGCAGCGTCATAGTTTGGGAAAAGTGCCAACCAACCGGTCTCGGATGCGACATTTATTCTTCTATCAAGCAAGGACAGGGTTTGTATTTAACACAACCGCTTACTGGCGCTGGTGAAGATCGTGGGCCAGTCACCAACGGTAAGATCGTTGCTTATATCTCAGACAAGAGCGGTGAGAACGACATCTATTTTCAGCCTGTTGGTGGTGGAACGGAGGTGCCTGTCCCGATTCCCGGCGATCAACGAAACCTGGCAATCTCGGGAGATTTGATTGCCTTCGAATCGCAGGTCACGGTAGACGGGGAAACTGAGTACGACATCCTGGTGTACGACGTGCACACTGCGAAGCTCTACCAGGTTACCAACACGGCAGTGGATGATGTACTAAACGACATCTCCACGTGCAACGGAGCCGGCCGCATCGTGTACTCCGCTCCACAGAGTGGTTACGACGTGATCTCTTTCACCTTTCAAATTCCCAGCTCACCCGAGGATGACATCAGCGCTCTCATTCAGTTGCTGCAAAGCTTCCGTCTCCCCAAGGGAATTGAGAGCCGCTTGCTGCCCAAGCTGCAGGACGCGTTGAAAGCGGTTCAAAATGGTGATACGGCTTCAGCATGTAGCTCACTTACATCATTTATCAGTACCTATCAGGCTCTGCCCGGAAAGAAACTGACGGCTACTCAACTTAGTCAGTTGACTAGCGCCACCGATAAGATCAAGTCGGAAATTGGGTGTCAATAGCTCCCATGCAGTAGATTAAGGAGGGGGACCTACTGCATACGAATCTGCGACCGCATGCGTTCTGCGGTCGCAGATTTCGGTTTTAAAACAATTGATTGGTCCAGTTTCAATTAGCGCCAGTCGGGTGGCGTAAGGCTGGTGGGTCGGTACTCGCTTTCACCTGGGGGAAGCGGTTTCAAGTTTGAGTGGTCGGTTATATGTCTTGACACCAGATCGCGAAACTTGTGCTCCTGGTCCTTGCTTGTAAAAGCCCGCTTTGGTACGGCGGTCATCATTCTGATGTCTTTGCCGTAAACCAGAAGATACATATCGCTTCCTTCTAATACTTTGGTGTAGAGACTCCAGGCGAGTTTTGAATCAAGCTGCGAAGTCTTAACTCTGATGTGTTCATCAGTGAAGGCGATCTCATAGTTGTCGCGAAATTTCCCATCGCCGCGATAGTAGGTTCGGGGCATCTTGACTAGCACGTTGTATAACAGCAATCCTTCAAACAAGCTGACAAACAAAATCAAAGTCCACAACGGAAATAGGCCCCCGAGCAGCAGGCTAAGTAAGAAGGCTCCGATTAAGAGCAACATGCTCAGGACCATGACCCTCACCAGTACAGTGGGCTTACTGACGAATAAGAGGCGATTAGCGGCAAGATACTCCGCTTCGGTGAGCTGATATTCAATTCTTACTTCGTCATTCATTCTCTCTTCTCTCTCAGAAGACTTAGCACCGCTTAACTGCGAAGTGCTATTCTTCACCACCAACTTTACCTAGTTTAGATCTGTTGTGCCAAGATTTATTACCAGATACATTTATTTGGATACTAGTTTCGACCCCAGGAGAGTCATGAACCGTTCCACGGCTAATCACTTTAGAACCGTCGCCTCATTCTTGTTGCTCATTTTGTCCTCGCCGCTTTATGCGCAATCACGGAAAACGGAAGCACTTCCCAAACTTTTATCGGTGCGAGAACAACAGACGGTGCGAGAGACATGGCTGAAAAAGCGGCTCGACACGATGTTGCTACCAATGATGCGACAACAAAAGATCGACATGTGGATTGTCGTAAATGAAGAGTTTCATCCTGATCCTGTAACCGCTCACATCGCGCCTCCGCTTCCCTATCAGGGCAGGCGTGATTTCTTTATCTTCGCGGATCGCGGTGGAGACAAACTCGATCGACTAGCCCTCGTTCGTTATCCTGAAGAACATTTGAAATATTTCTTTGAAATCTTAAACCCTCCAGGCCGAGAAATTGCCTCGACATTACGCAAGCTCGTTGCAGAAAGAAGTCCAAAAACGATTGCGCTAAACATGGGGGGAACCCGCGGTGCAACAACGGGCCTGACTCAGGATGCGCTCAAATTTTTGAGCGAAACTCTCGGACCGGACTACACCTCAAAGTTTGTCTCAGCCGCTCCTCTGATTATTGAGTACATGGATACGCGACTGCCGGAAGAGCTTGAACATTATCGAACCGCGGTAGCATTAACTGACATCCTCACGCAACGCGCTTTCTCAAACGAAGTTATCACTCCAGGCAAAACAACAGTCGGTGATGTGCGCTGGTGGTTCTTGCAACAGATCAACAACGCCGGTCTGGACACGTGGTTTCAACCCGACTTACGTATCCAACGTCAAAATCAAGAAACGAGTAAGACCCAACAATTTCTTAGTGTGGCCGAAGAGTCGATGGTCATCCAGCGGGGCGACGTAATTCACATCGATTGCGGATTGAATTACATGGGGCTGAGCACTGATTGGCAGAAAATGGGTTACGTGTTGCGAGCAGGAGAAAAAGACGCACCCGAAGGGCTTAAGCGCGCGCTGACAAATACGAATAGGCTGCAAGATGCGTTGTTCACTCACATTAAGATCGGCGCCAAAGGTTTTGAGGTTTACGATGCGACAATGGCTGACATGAAAAGCGCCGGCATCGAGGCGATGATCTATTCTCATTCTGTGGGCACTCAGGGACATGCGTTGGGCGCGAGCATCGATTTTCGCCGCCCGGTAGCGGGAGCTGCAGCAGAACCTGCTTTTCGTGAGTGGTCCTATACTTCCATCGAGCTCAACACCAGCACTCCAGTACCTGAGTGGGGCGGTCAGAAAGTGATAATGATGATGGAAGATGACGCCTACTTAACAAAAGATGGCATGAAGTGGTTTCGTCCTCGCCAGACAAGTTTTTACTTGATTCGTTAGTTATGAAGGTTGTGCGTTCTCACTGTGGTTCTCTGGGTGACCTCTGAGTTCTCTGTGACTCCCTGGTTAAAACAGACGGCCAAAAGAGTCCACCACAGAGGCGCAGAGTGCACCGAGATCGCACAGAGAAATTCGCTGATACTTCAGGGCTCGTTGAGTTATTAAGAAGCCACAAGACCACTTGTGAGACGAAGACTTTGATGGCAAACAGGACCGCTCAGACGACTGATGGTTTAGAGCTGGTTTTAATAAGCGTCACCATTCTTTTTCTCGAACTGGCATGTATCAGGTGGTTTCCTGCTCACGTTCTCTATCTCACGTTCTTCACCAATGTGGTTCTACTGGCAAGCTTCCTCGGAATGTCTGTGGGTTGTCTGGCAGCTAGTCGCAAACGTAACTACCTGATCTTTACTCCACTGTTACTCCTTGTCGCTATAGTTGCGGCCCAAACGATCGAGTACACGAGCGGCACTCTAATGCAGTTTGTAAATGTCGGGAATCAGGCTTCGCCGCAACAGGTCTATTTCGGCACCGAGTACCATAGTCAAGATCTGTCGCGCTACGCGATTCCAGTTGAGATACTCTGCGGTTTCTTCTTCACGATCATAGCGCTCGCTTTTCTTGGGCCAGGTCAGGAATTGGGTCGCGCCTTGCAACGTTGGCCCAATCGAGTGCAGGCCTACACTCTTAATATCGCCGGAAGTATTTTAGGGATCCTGTTATTCGCGGCGTGCTCATGGCTCGAGCTATCAGCATTCTGGTGGTTTCTGCTCGTAGCGTGCGGGTTGAGTTACTTCTATTTCTTCTCACCTCGCGCAAATCTTACCGGTCAGCTTCCCGCTGCCATATTAGCTGCGATCTCTTTGATACTGGTCGTCGGGCTATCAGCTTGGACACCGCACAACCCCGGAGGTAACGAGGCAGGCACCGCAAAGCAGTTTTGGTCGCCGTACTACCGGATAGATTTCAATGAACCGGAACTTTCCCTTTCAGTAAATCTCATCTACCACCAACAGATGGTCTCGCGTAGGGAGACATTTCCCGCCTACGCCTTGCCTCATTTACTAAATAGAGACTCAGGTGGACCACCTTTCGCGGATGTGCTAATCATCGGCGCCGGTTCAGGTAACGATGTTAGTCGCGCTTTGCAATGGGGGGCGAAACATGTCGACGCGGTCGAGATTGATCCCGCGATCTACCGCCTGGGTAGAGCGTTTCATCCGGATCATCCTTATCAGGATAGTAGAGTTGAGATTCACCTGGACGACGGACGCAACTTTCTTCGCTCTACTACCAGGAAGTACGACTTGATTGTTTACGCGTTGGTGGACTCGCTGGTTTTGCATAGCGGCTACAGCAATATTCGATTGGAGAGCTTTCTCTTTACCACTCAAACATTCGCAGATGTGCAGCGTCATTTGAAACCCGACGGGACCTTTGTCATCTACAACTATTTTCGCCAGGGCTGGCTGGCAGCCCGTTTGCAGAAAGGCCTTGAAGAAGTTTTTGGCGCAGGAAATCCTCTTGTATTGACTCTGCCGTACCGGCAAGTAGTTGAGGCCGACAAAGCAACCTTCGGAGATTTCACAATATTTCTTTCAGGATCAACCAATCGACTGCGAGATGTTTTTACATCTCAGCCCGAATATCTACTACAAAGCGATCGGGCGCCTGGGCCAGACTCACCAAACGGATTCCAGGAAGGAGACGCAGGTGTTTCTGATCCTGCGCGTTGGCAGCATTTTGGTCTCGCCACTATTCTGCCTCCGAATGAGAAGCTGCGCACTGCTAGCGACGACTGGCCCTTTCTCTATCTGCGAAAGCCGATGATTCCGACGTTGAGCTGGCGTGGAATGATCATCATGGGAGCGCTGGCGTTGGTCCTGATCTATCTGTTTATTCCCCGGCGAACCGACGAAACCGTGGTTGCGGCTGATTTAGATTCCAGTGCATTGAACACACAGCTTTTCTTTCTGGGCGCCGGTTTCATGCTGGTAGAGACGAAGGCGGTCGTCACGATGGCCCTGTTGTTTGGGAGTACGTGGTTCGTTAACTCGGTCGTGTTCTTTGCCGTGCTGGTAATGATTCTGCTGGCGAACTACTGGATGCTCCAATTCAATCCGGCTCGCTTATGGCCCTACTATGTCGGTCTGTTCGTCGCACTGCTGGCGAATACACTGGTGCCGTTAGATTTCTTTTTAGGAAGAGCTCGAACGGTTCAAATCACTGGTTCGTGTTTGCTGGTATTCGCTCCAATCTTTTTCGCCGCGGTTATTTTTGCAGGAGCATTTCGAAGGACCGCGAGACCGGATCGCGCACTGGGTATAAATATCGCGGGCGCAATGGTAGGAGGATTGGCTGAGTATAGCTCTATGCTGCTTGGGTTTCAGTATTTGATCGGCGTTGCAATTATCTTCTACGCAATTTCCGTCATTGGTCTGCGCCGCACGACCAGTACAGTACCGCGAGCACAGCGACCGGATGCCTCAGTCAATCCGCTTTGATTCTCACGTCGCTCCATTGAGTGAAGCCCCCGGTCGCTGCGCTCCGCAAGCTCAAACTCGCGTCCGACTAATAGAAAGCTGTTTTCGTAGGTCGAATGGAGCGGCCGCGGAGTGCCGCCCCTACAAGGACTCATTGGCCGTTGGGCGGAAGCCTGCGGGGCGGTGACCGCGTCGATAGACCATGATCGTTCGGAGGAACTCGATCACCACTGTGCCCTCTTGGTTAAAACCGGACGTTCGTAACTTCACGATGCCCATGTTAGGTCGTGAACGTGATGCTCTCGTTTCGAGGACCTCACTCCGGGCATACAAGGTGTCGCCTTCAAACACCGGAGCCGATAATCGTACGTCGTCCCAACCGAGATTGATCGCATTCAGTGAGACGTCCGAGACTGAGAGTCCAGTCACGAGTGCTAGAGTAAACGTTGAGTCGACCAGTGGCCGCTTGAACTCGGTGCGGGCAGCGTAAGCGGCGTCGAAATGGATGGGATTAGTGTTGACTGTTAAGAGCGTGAACCAGATGTTGTCTGCTTGCGTTATGGTCCGTCCAAGCGGATGTTCGAAGATGTCACCCGGTTCGAAGTCCTCAAAGATTCGTCCCTCCCATCCAGGTTTAAGCACCATGTTACTCTTCTCCCTTGCGCCGTACGGCTTAACCAAAAAACTCTTATCTTGGTGGGTGTAAAGCAATGAGTACAGTACCACGAGCGAAGCGCGGCGGTGGTACACTCAAAGAACCGTTCACCAGGATCTAAGGAGACTGTGGAGTGTACCACCGCCGCGCTTCGCTCGCGGAACACTATTGTTGGCTAAATTTATTGACCCACTATTAGTAGTCTGAACGTGCGCGAGTCCGTTCGGCACGGCGAAACGTACCGAACACAAGATCAAACAGAGGCGAGGTAACTCCAAAGCGTAGCTCAGGAGTCTTATGGTGGTGCAGCAGGTGATACTTTCTCAGATACCTCAAAACCCGCAGATGACTTTGTCCGTGATGACACTGAAAGTGAAGCCACTCGTACACGAAGTAGCCGGCGGACATTCCGATGAAGAGATAAGAGCTGGCCGCCCATGACGCCGTAATTATCCATGCTACCAACCAATAGGCGACGGCCAGAGGCAAACTCAGGAAAAGGCTGGCGAAGATCCGATTCGTGGCGGTTGGATTCTCGTGATGAGACAAATGCACCTGGTAAAGCAGCTTACGACCTAATCTCGAGTGAGCGTCGTAGTGGAAGATGAAGCGGTGCAAACCGTACTCGATCAAACTCCAACTGAACACGCCGGAAACTAATAGCATTAGAATCCTGGATTTCGACAGGCCGTGACCGGCGGCAACAAACCCGAGGCACAATGCGACGGCGGTATAGATAAATAGCGGAGTAAACTTCCTCCAGTTCGCGTCTTTCACTTCGTCACCTCTCCCGCTCAAATTCCTGACGGAAGTAAGCCAACTTTAGGATTAGGAATGGCCACGATTGAGTTGCCCAACAAAAGCCGATAGGCGAGAACACTCAAGATAACTGCTGCTAACAAGATGAATGTCTACGAAGACTTCAGAACCAGCGGGTTTCGCAAAATTTCTGTTGCTTCGCCAGCGGAGTTAGTGTCAATGTTTATCCGCAAATACTAACTCACAACCGGCAAACCACCGCGCCATGGGAGAAGTTTACGATCAATTCGAATTGGAATTAGCCAGCCTGGGACGAAAGTATGCCCGCCAGCCACGCCGCCAAATGCTCCGGCTCTTTCTCCTGGCTCTGGAACGTGAGGAGATCGTGTCAGTTGGTTACCGCGAAGAGCTAATCGCGGCACGGCTGGATAAGATGCCAATCTCGGAGCAAGAGCGCGAGATCATTCGTCACGCATTACTTTGGATCTGGAAGGACGAAGAGATGCACGCGATCTACATTCGCGGTGCAATCTTTAAGATCGGCGCTTTTTCCCTACGCGCTCGCGCTCTGTTGCGACAAATGGAAGGTGCTTTGGGCGGTTGGGCAACCTCCGTCCGCCAACACGTTCGCTGGTCCGATGCCCCATTCTCTCGCACTCTCGCCACACTTCTAACGTGGTCGGGATCGATTACCGGGAAGGTCCCGCCAGACGTCCGACAACATATTCGGTATAGCTCTTTTCGAGACTTCTGTCTGTTCAACGTCGATGCGGAGAAAACAGCGTGGTTATGCTGGCAACGACTGATCGAATTAGCGGGTTTTCAACCATTCATGTTGCCTTCATTGATAGACGATTTTCGCCGCATTAAGGAGGACGAAGATCGCCACCGTCAGATATTCGAGATCCTGGCAAATGCGCTCGACGATAAAGACGAGTTGGTACCGGAGGAAACAGCCGATGCACTCGCGAAAAAGATCGGCACAGTGGGCGAGGCTTTTCTCCCACGTGCACGGCGGCACCGGGAAGATGCCGAGAATCCTCTGGGCAGCGGTGGCCGAGTGAGGATTGTGCAGGGCAAAACCCTCGATGAAAAAGTATCGCTATTCAGAAAACTGCTTGACGGTTACTTGAAGGACCAATTACTGGAACGAGCTGCGAGTCTAAATAAGCCGCTCGCCGATTTTCGAGTCGCTATCAAACCTGCTTTCATGCTCGGCTATGATCGACGTGATCAGTCGATGATTACCGATCGCGAATTGCTGGCTGAGCTCGGACGCTTTCTGCGAGAGCGCGGATGCAAAGACATCGCCGTTGTCGAGGGTCGTAACTTGTACGATCAGTTCTATGACAATCGTTCTGTGCTAAGCGTCGCTAAATACTTCGACATCTCTTCACCGCATTTTCGAGTGGTTGACTTATCGGATGAACAGATTCCGCATTCATATTTTCGTGGAATGGCCCAGTACACGGTAGGCAAGACCTGGAAAGATGCCGACTTTCGTATCTCTTTCGCAAAAATGAAAAGCCATCCGGTCGAGTCGGTCCATCTTACAATTGCAAATCTCGAAGGAGTTGGAACTCGATGCGAGCACTTCCTCTTCGCCGAGCGCCAGGCCGATCGAGAAACCGCTACTATGATGTTACTCGACGAGTTTCCTCCGCACTTTTCCATCCTTGACGCATACGAAAAAGCTGCCGACGGATTAGTCGGCGTCATGGGTTGCACCCAGCCACCCACGCCGCTCCGGTTTTATGCAGGAAGAGATGGGTTAGCAGTCGACATGGTAGCCAGCCGTCACATGGGATTGAATGATCCGCGGGACGCATCGACCTTGCGGGCTGCATGCCATTGGTTTGGCGACCCCGAAGCTACTATCGAGATTGATGGTCCAGACGAGCCGCTGCGTGGTTGGCGCAGCCCCTACTATAGTGAGTTTTCAACTATGCTCAGCTTTGTCGCTTTACCAGTTTACGTGCTTGGTAGTGGTCGGGGGAGTCTCTTTGTTCCTGAAATGGACCACCGGGCATTTCCTCCGCTTCGGCCCGAGAGTCTTCCACTGAGACTGGGCCGCTATGGTACCCAAAACCTACTCGGATTGCGCCACCGTAAATGACGCCACGCATAATCATTATAGGCGCCGGGATGGGCGGCTTAACCGCCGCGCTCCGGCTGGCCCAACAAGGGCTAACTGTGCGGGTCATGGAGGCGCGAGCCGAGGCTGGAGGGCTCGCATCCGCTCTTGCTTCAGACGATTTCGTTTTTGATGCTGGTCCATACATCCTGCTGGACCGGCCCGGACTGGAGTGGGCGTTTCAGTCCCTGGGTCTTGAACTATCCGATCATTTGACGTTGCGCCGGATCGACGACGTCTATGTGGTGCGTTCGCACGAGGCACCGGACATTCATTTCTATGCTGATGAGCAAAGAACGGCTGCCGGTATTGACGCTCATTGGCCGGGAAG
>DATIBX010000113.1:0-10130 GCA_035457105.1 Pyrinomonadaceae bacterium | reverse complement strand
ATCTGCACCGCCTCCACAAATGACGCCACCGGCCGCTCCTCGACCGCCAAAAGCGCCGCAGGTTGTGACGATCGTTCATCGCATAAATGGCTTGAAGATGTTTCGTCTCTTGCTGCGTTCTGAAAGACAGATGGAAGCGATTGCCAACTTTGACGAGACTTTCAATCTCCTTGAGGACGTGCACACGAACGTGATTGCCGGATTGGCTATGGATGACGGCGAAACCGTTGCGGCCTGGCTTCCCGAAGCTGAGCTCGAGTTTGGTTTTGAAGGTCCAGAGTTTTCGCCGGAGTTGAAAGCCGCAAGAGCCTCGGATAAAAGGAACTTTGGATTCTTCGATTCATCTAAATCGAATTTTCAGCGTGGCTTTCAAGTGACGCCGGATTTGACTGTGATTGATTCTGAGGGCAACGCTGTCAATGCCAAATATGTTGGATTGGACGCCACAACTGGTTTGTCGATCCTGCGTTTGCCGCAGAAAAATCTAAGAGGGCCAGAAGAATCAGTTAAGGCTATCGATATTGGCGAGCAAGTTCGGATGTTTGGTCCTGAACCAGCTGGTGAAGATGTTTTTGCCGGTCGAAATATCTACGTTCGCGTCGGGGCAACCGCAGGCACTGTGAACACAGTTCTGAAAGCGCCCACTGGCGGCGTCGCCAAGTTCAGAGTTTCTTCGCCGCGATTGTCTGCGCAGAATGTTGGTGGCGTGGTATTGAACGATGCCGGCGGGACGATCGGGATAGTCGATGGAGTTTCTGGCAATGAGGCCAGTATTCTTCCGACCCCCTTGATCCAACGAGCTGTAAAACGAGTTCTTGAAAAACAAGCAAGTGTGCCGAAAGTTTGGTTGGGCATTAAGGGTGAAGCCATCGCCGACCTGAAAATGGATGAGCTGCGAAACCACGGATGGCAAACAGACATGGCTTCGTCGATCGCCGGCGATCATAAAGGGATTTTGTTGACCTCAGTTGTTCCTGGCAGCCCCGCAGCACAGGCCGCGTTACGCGCTGGAGATGTGATTCTTAAGGTCAATGAAGATGTAGTTAAGGACGCGGAAGAGTTTTCTTGGATTCTCGACCAGTCAGAACCGAGCAGTTCGTTAACATTTACGGTGGTCCGACCGAATAAGCCGATGGCTCAGGCCTTCAAGATCAAACTCAGTCAGCAGTTTTCTTTTCCTCCGTTTCCGCCGCCGAGTTTTGGGCCATTTGCGGTTCGCGCCGGATTAATTCAGCAAGGCATCGAAGCGGTAGCTCTCAAGCCTCCAGCAACAACGCGTCTCGGTGTGCTCGGTGGATTATTGGTAGTTTACGTGCAACCGTTTAGCGCAGCGTCTGACGCGGGACTAAAAGCCGGTGACGTAATTCAAACCATCAATGGAAGGCTGGTCACTCGTCCCACGGTTGGCCCAGTCAAGCAGATCTCCACCGTCGAAGTGGTTCGTAATAAGGAAAAGCTGGTCCTAACCCTCCACGAAAAGGCCCAGTAGAATTTTTCCTGGCACCTGAACCCTCTTCATCTTTTATTTTCCGTTGGTCATTTCGCCATTTTCCATTTCTCATGCTCCATTTTGGGAACCGATAAAAAGCGCCTAACCAGTAAAAGTCCTCCTCTTTCCAACCGGGGGGTGCTCCTCCCCCAAACCGTGTGTTACCCTTGAAGCTCTTAATAACAACATTCTCGAAAGGGTATTGACGACTCCCCAATGTTCCCAGAAGCGGTTGCGCGTTATCACGACCTCTTAACTGATGAGACGCTCGCCGAAACCTCCCGCACAATGCTTGATGAGGGGCTGGAACGAGCCCGACTCATTTTCGGTGGGCGCCGACTTTCGCCATATCTGCGCCCTCATTTCGTTTCCGAAGAGGATTTCAGCCGAATTTCAACGGTCTGCGAGACTGTATGGTCGGCAATCCAAAAGGTTAAAGATGCCGCTATCTCCGATCCCTCGATTGTTGATGACCTTGGAGTAACCGATGTCGAACGCGACCTGGTTTCAATCAATCCAGGATACAAGGCAGTTTCACCGACTTCGCGACTCGATTCCTTCTTAACTGCCGATGCTTATAGCTTCGTCGAGCTTAACGGTGAGAGTCCCGCGGGCATCGCATATGCTGACGCGGCGTACGATATATTTTCATCATTGCCGGTGATGAAGAAATTCTCTGACGACTATAACTTGCGACCCTTGTACGGCAGCCGCTTCATGTTGGATGTGCTGATCGATTCCTACATTGAATTTTTAGGTCATCGACCCGAACAGACTCCACGGATCGCAATTGTCGATCTGGCTGGAGTTCCAACAGTTAAAGAGTTTGAGCTGTTCCGGGACTTTTTCGAGTCGTCGGGTTACCCCGCTGTGATTTGTACTCCACAGGAATTGGAATACCGAGATAAAGAACTGAGTTATCGCGGGGAGAAGATCGACATTGTCTACAAGCGTCTTTTAGTAAACGAATATCTGCCCATGATGAATGACTATCCCGCTCTGCTACATGCTTACCGGGCGGGTTCAATTTGCATGGTTAACAGCTTCCGATCAAAGCTTATCCACAAGAAAGCGCTGTTTGCTGTCCTCACGGATAAGAGTCGGGCTCCGCTGTTCAGTACGGCTGAGCTGGAAGCTATCAACGCTCACGTGCCATGGACCAGAACAGTTAAGGACCAGTTATCAGACTATCGCGGAAACGAGATTGAACTACTGGAGTTTATTCGAGGGAATAGTCATAGGCTTGTGCTTAAACCAAACGATGACTACGGTGGTCACGGAATAACGATTGGTTGGAGCACTGACGCTACCGGCTGGGACGAGGCGATCGGGAAGGCTTTAAGTGATGGCGATTACCTCGTTCAAGAACGAGTACCAACTGCCCGTGAAACGTTTCCGGCCCTCGAAAACGGTGGGCTTGTCTTTGCCGAGCAATTAGTGGATTTGGATCCTTTGCTTTTTAATGGAAAAGTTCGCTCTGCGTTCACCCGACTGTCGTACACTGAACTTGCAAATGTAAGTTCCGGCGGAGGGATGGTTCCGACTTATGTGGTAAGCAAGCGCTGAGATCGAATGAGAGAATTTTCTGAGGAGGCCTTGTCTGTGGCGGAAAATCCGGAAACACCCGATGAACGAAGGCAATATGACCGCTCTCGAATAATTGTTGATGTGTTTTTCGACGGTCAGGATGCCACCGGTGTGGCCAGCACAAAAGACATCAGTTGTGGTGGTCTTTACATGAACACTAAGGCGGTCATTCCCGAAGGAGCGTTACTGCTCGTCAGAATTCCAGCTACACCGAATCAGCAGATCGTTTGCAACGCCGAGGTTGTGTATGCAAATCCGGGAATAGGAGTCGGGGTCAAGTTTCAGGGCTTATCCGATGAAGCCCGATCCATGTTGGACCAGTTTGTTTCACATGGTTAATAAAGCAACGAACACACCGCAGCCAATCCGGTGGTCTGAGTTACCATCGAACTCTCAAGAGCTACTCAAAGGAAAGCTGGCGGGACTCTGGGGGGCTGAGTCAGATGCGGCGGCGTTTGAATCATGGAGCGTCGACAAACAACAGGCTCTGCTGCTCTTGTTGGCCCGCCTGGACCAAAAAGGGCTTTGGCCGCTCGTGCAAAAGATAACCAATGTATACGGAGAAGGCGGAGTCGGTTTGCAGTTCCTGGCCTGGCCAATGATTGAATCGACTTTGAAGAGGCGCGACGATTTTACACGCCGTTTTGCAAATCATAAGGATACGACTGGCGGCTTCTATGAAAAGAAAAGAAGTGCCGCCGTCCTGCACTTTTTATTTCAAGAGGGAGATCCGCGGACCTGGTACGTTCATTTTGATCTGTACAGTCCGGTGCATTCTCCTAAAAGCGCACTGCTTCATTTACGGCATGAGTTTCTGGGAAAAATCAAACCAGACTGGCAGCTCATTGCGAAGGCTTTAGACACTTAGTCGTAAAGCGCATCCCTCTGGTGGGCAAATAAGTTTCGAAGGAATGACACAAATGTTCGACCAATTCACACTGGGCATCGAAGAAGAATTTCAAATCATTGATCCAACCACACGCGAATTACGATCACACGTGGCCGAAATTCTTGAAGAAGGCAAAATGATTCTCGGCGAGCAAATCAAGCCGGAAATGATTCAATCCATGGTGGAAGTCGGTACGGGCATTTGTAAGAATATCCAGGAGGCCAGAACAGATATCTCCAACCTTCGCAGTATCATTTCGGGCCTCGCGAAGAAAAATGGACTGGCAATCGTGGCTGCCTCAACGCATCCAATTTCCCGGTGGCAGGATCAAAAGATCTTTGACGACGAGCGGTATGAATTGCTGGTCCAGGAACTACAAACTGTGGCTCGATCACTTTTGATTTTTGGATTACACGTACACGTTGGCGTAGCGGATCGCGATCGCGCCATCCATATCATGAATGCCGCCCGCTACTTCCTGCCTCATGTCCTGGCACTATCGACGTCATCGCCATTCTGGATGGGCCATAACACCGGGCTCAAGTCGTACCGGAGCGAAGTTTTTAAACAATTTCCGCGGACCGATATTCCAGACCATTTTGACTCTTACAGCAACTTCCAGCGGTATGTTGACCTACTGGTCAAAACCAAGTGCATCAATGACGGTAAGAAAATCTGGTGGGACATCAGGCCACATCCATATTTCCCAACCCTTGAATTTCGAGTTTGTGATATCCCGACGAGGGTTGATGACACAATTGCAATCGCGGCCCTGTTCCAGGCAATTGTTGCCAAGCTCAACAGCTTGATCGATAGAAATCTTGGATTTCGGCTGTATCGACGGATGCTCGTCCAGGAGAATAAGTGGCGCGCTGTGCGATATGGTTTGGAAGGGAAGCTGATCGACTTCGGCAAACAGATCGAGCTACCGGCCCGCGAACTTGTCCTCGAGCTACTCGAGTTCGTCGACGATGTGCTCGACGAGTTAGGCTCGCGGAAGGAGATCGAACACGTTCATACGATTCTTGAGCGAGGCACATCGGCCGATCGACAGCTGCAAGTATTTCGTGAGACAAACGATCTTAAAGCAGTGGTCGATGATTTAATGGAATTGACCTTGGAAAATGTGCCGGTGAGTACCGATATGGGAATTAGTCCACTCAAAACAACCACTACCTCTACGATTTCGAAGTAGCAGCTTTGGTTTTCTTACCGCCATTGCGAGCCCAGGCTGCTGCTTTTCTTTCAAGATAAAAGTGCCAAAGCATCCGTGCCGCTACGGCCCGATGTGGACGCCAACTTTCGGCCAATTCCTCGAGCACTCTTGGGGCAGGTATCTTTGGCAACCCTTTGAGATCTCGGATGGCAATGGCCAATGCGAGATCGCCGGCGGGCCAAATGTCCGGACGGCGCATGGCCATCAACAGATAGACATCCGCACTCCACAGGCCTATGCCTTTTACTTCCATTAATGCCTGGCGCGCTTCTTCATCACTCATCGCTGACAGGGCAGAGAGTTTCAGCTGTTTAGTCGCTATCAAGGACGCCAGGTGAATAATGTAGCTCGCTTTTTGGCGGGTGACGCCGTTCTCGCGTAAGTACTTTTCCCCAAGCTCACAGAAACGTTCCGGCGTAAAAGGCAGAACAGAGGCTTTCAGTCGATTCAACATCGACTTCGCCGAGAGAAGCGAAACCTGTTGTTCGAGAATGATGTGGACCAGAGTTCCGAACCCCGTACGTCTGCGCCAGAGCGGAGGACTGCCAAAGTCGAGATGAATACGTGCCAGATCTGCATCACGCAGAGTAAGCGAGAGAGCCAGATCCTTTAAAGATTCGTCTGTGAGAACTTCAGCTTCAGGCACACCCAATTACTCGCTTGAGACTTTATTCTGCAGAGCCTGCACCAGAAAATTCTCGAATAGGATCCGTCCGTCGCGAGAATCGTTTGGATGTTCCCAGCGCGTCCGGTTCTTGTTCCAATCCTCGAAAGATTTTTCCAGGTGGAACTGTACGGTGTAGATCAATTGACCCTCGGTCCGTTTGACCATCATCTGGTTGCGGCATAGGTACGATGTGGCCAGCAGCTTAAATCCGCCCGGGACGCGATCAAGTTGCAGCCCATGATTCTGCCAGACTCTAAGGATGCGAGGCGTATCTGAGCCTTCCACGTTAGTTAGAGGGATGTGCGTAAAAATTGGGTCGGAAGGATCTGTAATCCTAATAAAACGATACTGATACTCCTGGGTTCTGGCGTCACGCTGTTCATGCTGCTCGAGCCTGTCGAGCGTGATGACGCGTGCGCCAAAGCTCAAACCGACCAGTTGGTGACCACCGCAGATGGCCAGAACCGGAATGTCAGTCTTGCGAATGAACTCACCAAAATGATCGAGAATTGATTGTTCGTAATAATCAAAATCACGAAGCGTGCCGCTTAAGACTATGGCATCAGGTCTGAAATCAGTCGCGGCCTTTGCTACTTCAGAAACATGGGCCACTTGGGTCTGCGGGTGCTTAACTAATCGCGAAATATTGTTGACGATATTTTCAATCGCCATACCCGCAATGATCCGTTCACGTTTGAGCTGGCTTTGCAGCAAAGCTCCCCATTCACGTCGTGCGACTGGAGAGATGTCTGTCTCGTCTCGCAGTAAGTTGTCTACCACGAGCACGCGCGCCTCCGCGATGCGCTGTTCGATGGGCTCGTAACGACAGAAATTCTGCTGATTGAATGGAAAGGGAAGTGCGCCGGTCACCTCGGAGAGGTCGCTATCGGGGGTAGTGGTTAAGAGTTCCTGAGTCATTTGGGCTGCAAAACTTTACCGCTTTCCTTTAACTTTTGTGTTTTCCTCGAAACTGGGCATTTTCGACCCGGCTCCGGCTGCTGAAATTTCCCCTCGCAACGTGCTGATTAAGATGCTGCGCAAACGAGATTTGAACGATTTAGTCTTCCCTTTTGCTGCCTCGTCCGCCAGCAGTAGCATTCTATACCATGATGACTCGAGTTCGTCCGCCAACAGCGACACTTTTGTGATGTCATAAGGGACAGCGACATCGAACGAACCGAGCCTGGCAAAAACCGCAAGATATCTTGCATGAGCTAGGTCGGGACACGCAAATCTGGTGGCGCCAATTTTCAATTCAATTCCAAGGAGCGTGTGCTGAATGGAGATCTGCTTAGACTGGCGCTTAAGGTCGAAGTGATAGGATCGGGTTCGAAGCGCAAGAATCCGATCATAAATGCGTGATAACCAGGCGTCGCCCAAGTTTTCCTGAATCAATTGAGCGTAGGCCTCAGCTCGCATCTTGAATATAGATAGTAAGAATTGAATGGACTAACTTAGCGCACTCGAGGAATGGAAAATCTTTGCGAGAATGACTGCGTATCGATCTTTTTATGCAACGCGTTGAGCACTCGACCAGGAAAGAGTCCAAGGTAGAGCACTCCTAAAATCGACAGAATAAGCGTTATGGCCATACTCGCAGGCAAAGGCGGCTTAACCCAGGACGTCGTCCGGTCACGGAAGAACATGACAATAATCAGGCGGAGATAATAGTAGGCCGAGATAGCCGTGTTGAGCACGCTAATAACAACCAAAGCGTAGTAGCCACGCTCGATAGCGGCGCCGAAAACCAAAATTTTGCCCATGAAGCCCGCCGTTAATGGCATTCCCAACAGGCTCAACATAAAAAGGACCAGCGAAGATGCGAGCACCGGCGATTCGAAACCGATTCCGTTGTAGTCTTCGAACGACGTGCGGCGATCGCCGGCACGCGCGATTAACTGGACCACCGCAAACGCGCCGATGTTCATAACGGCATAAGTCAACAAATAAAACATGACTGCCGTGATCGCAGTATCTCGTTGAGCCAGGTCCGTTGCTGCGCCTGCGGCAACAACACCAACCAGCGCGTACCCGGCGTGCGCGATGGATGAGTAAGCCAACATGCGCTTTACGTTGTCCTGAACTATGGCTACAACGTTTCCGAGGGTCATCGTCAGAATTGCGAGTATGACAAGGACCTCGACCCACGCTTCATGTAATCGCGCTCCCGTCAGGTTGGAAGCAGCCGCGACAAACGGAAATCCAAACACAAACACACGGATGAATGAAGCGAATCCTGCCGCCTTTGGCCCGGCTGCCATAAACGCAGTCACGGGAGTTGGGGCGCCTTCGTAAACATCAGGCGTCCAAACATGGAAAGGCGCTGTCGCAATCTTGAACCCGAATCCCACGAGCATCATCGCGGCACCGGCAAAGAGAAGGCCGGGATAGTGCACCTGGCCCAAGCGGCTGGCGATCTCGGCAATATTCGTGGTGCCGGCCTTTGCCCCTAAAGCAGTTCCGGCAGAGTCAGTTAATACGATCGCGGTCGCACCGTAGGTGATAGCTATGCCGTACAAAAGAAATGCTGAAGAGAATGACCCAAGCACGAAATACTTCAATGAGGCTTCATTTGAGCGGACATCCGTGCGACGAAATCCTGCCAGCACATAGGTGGCAATCGAAAGGATCTCGAGTCCCAGGAAAATGATGACCAGATCGCCTCCGGAAGCCATCAGCATCATGCCGACTGTGGCAAACATAAGTAACGAGTGAAACTCGCCGGCAGGCAGTTTTTCCGTATTAACCCACACAATCGAAAGCAACAGGGTCAAGCAGGAAACCAGTATGAAAACGAGAGTGAAGCCCAAACGTAGCTCATCGAGCACTATCATTCCGCCAAAGGCTTCTGTGACGGTTGTACCACTGGTCCACAGCAAGATCGTGGCAGCCGCAGCGCTCAACAGACCCGCCAGTGAAATTCCACCTGTTATCCATCGCTGGTCTGATCGTGAAAAAGCATCAACCATCATGACGACAACGGCAGTGAGGCAGACAATTACTTCTGGGGCGATTATGGCCCAATTAACGTTCGGCATCAGCGACTGACCAAGAAAGAGACTCATTTCAATTTTTCACATCCAATGATTCTGCGATCGAGCCTCCACCCGGGCGCACACTGACACCTTTTCGTACTGCCTCGACGCTGGCCTTTGAACGATCAAGAAAAACTCGGGGATAAACGCCCATCAAAACCATCAAAATCAGTAAAGGTATCAACAGGCCAACTTCACGTTTATTCAAATCTCGCAATCCCGCGTTCTCAGGATTTGTTACCGGTCCAAACACAACTCGTTGCAACATCCAAAGCATATACACTGCAGCCCAGATAACACCGGTGGCGGCAAGCATCGTAACGATAAACGGACGCTCTACTGCTTTAGAGGTCCAAGTCCCTAGCAGGATAAGAAACTCACCGACAAAGCCATTCAGAAAGGGCAGCCCAATCGAGGAGAGGGACGCAAATACAAACAACGTAGAGAACCAGGGCATTGGCGTAGCGAGACCGCCAAAGTCACTGATCTGCCTTGTATGTCGCCGCTCATAAATAAAACCAACAAACAGAAAGAGTGCTCCGGTTGAGACGCCATGGTTCAACATCTGGTACAGCGCCCCCTGCATTCCCAACTCCGTAAACGAGAACAGTCCCAGCACGACGAAGCCCATGTGACTTACTGATGAATACGCGACGAGTCGCTTAACATCAGGTTGGACCATCGCCACGAGTGCACCGTAGATAATCCCAATGACTGCGACGGTGATTATCGCCGGAGCGAAGGCTCGGGCCATTTCCGGAAACATACCAATGTTGAATCTCAGCAGGCCGTAGGTTCCCATCTTAAGAAGTATACCCGCCAGAATCACCGAACCCGCCGTAGGTGCTTCAGTGTGAGCATCCGGCAACCAGGTGTGCACCGGGAACAAAGGCACCTTTATGCCGAAAGCTACAAGAAAACCCGCAAACAGCCCATAACCAAGCATGCCCTGGAGTCTTGAATCGACGCTCATTGCCGCTACGAGCGTGGGATAGTCAAATGAGTGGTAGAGAAAATAGATGGTGATGATACCCACCAGCATCAATAGACTGCCGACGTTTGTGTAAATGAAAAACTTAATGGCTGCGTAGACACGTCGTTCGCCGCCCCAGATTCCGATAAGGAAAAACATCGGAATCAACGAAGCTTCGAAGAATAGATAAAAGAGCAACAGATCGAGAGATATAAATACGCCGAGCATTGCTGACTCGAGTATCAGCATGAACACGAAATATGCGAGCAACCTT
>DATIBX010000112.1:0-8205 GCA_035457105.1 Pyrinomonadaceae bacterium | reverse complement strand
GCGAATGGTGGAACTGGGCATATTGGACCGCGTGGTCTATCCCGAAATTCCACCGCGTGTGGAATATCATCTGACGGAGTTTGGTCAGAATTTTTTGCCGATTCTTGATTCCATTGCTGACCTTCAGCGCGACCTCAACCGCGCCGCTGAAAATCCAGCGAATCCTGTATAAGTACGACTTTCGTTATCGGGTTCGAGCTGTTCATACGACGACTTCAGCGTGTGGGCCAGCGCCAAGTCGGCACATCGAGTTCGTCAGCATCCACAATTCTGGTTTCGCCAAACTCTTTCTCTAATCTGATCAGGTTACAGTCCTTGCGTTCATCGAGCGTCGTTATGAGTTTTGGTGCGTGCGTAACCACGAACACTTGAGACCGTTCAGCTGCGCTTGCTATGAGACGACCTAATGGCGGTAGCAGATCTGGATGCAGACTGGTTTCAGGCTCGTTTAGCACAAGTAGCTCGGGAGGTCTCGGAGTCAACAGAGCCGCTACCCATAACAGATACCGAATGGTCCCATCGGAAAGTTCTGCAGCCTTCAATGGCCGCAGCAAGCCATGCTGATTCATCACCACCTCAAAGCGGGCTTCGATGTTTTCAACTGAAACCGTCGCCCCTGGAAACGCATCCGTAATCGCCGAATCCAGAGCCGAAGGATCTCCGATTTCACGGATTGTCTGCAGAGCTGCAGCGAGATCGGAGCCATCGTTGCTCAATATCGGAGTGTGAGTTCCAATTTGCGGCAAACGGGCTGGGGCATCAACGTCAGTACGGAAATGGTCGTAAAAGCGCCACGAGCGAATCTGTTCTCGCAAGGCCAACATCTCGGGAGCGTTTCGCGGATCGGCAAACTGGGCCATCATGCTGTCGAAGCTCGACAATTGATATGAGATAACGAGCCACTCTCCATCCTCGCCCTTGGTTCGAACAACGCTCTCATGCCGATCGACGAGCAGGGCAGCGGGTCGCATGATTGGACCATTCCAGATGCACTCTCGCTTGATCTCAGGGTCACGGCTGAACGCCGAGTGTCGCGGCGTTGGCAGTCCCAGATCGATCGCATAACCGAACGTATCTCCAGCAAAGCCCAGCCGCAAATTTATCGGTTCCTTGCGGACTGTTCCTTGAACTGGATGCGCGCCACGTTTTACCGCGCGTCCGAGGTTTTCCGGACCCGCCCAAAGTGTCGACTGCAATCCGCCCTCACGCGCGAGTGAAGTTATGACGCCTCCTTGCGCGGTTTCTGCGAGCAGACGAAGTGCACGATAGACACTCGACTTGCCACTGCCGTTTGGACCAGTAATGAGATTGAGTCGTTTTAGCGGAACTATGAGGTTACGCAGCGATCGGTAGTTTGAGATGGCTAAGGTTGTGAGCATTTGTCTTCTCGGGTGATGGTGAAATCGTACAGTACCCGGTGGGATTTAACGAGTCTTCGCGTCTTTATCTTCACTAATCGTTGTGGGACGACGCACAGCATTGTTTGAGTAGTGGTTCATATGAAACTGACAACGGAACGCAAACCCTTCAGCCACCCAGAATAGCGCAAACTAGATTGGAGCTAATTTGAAATCTGCGAAATCCGTGGATGATTTTCAGCTAGAATATGCAATAGGGAACCTTCACCCAGGATTTTGCGTCTAAGCAGAATCAATCCGGAATCCTTGCTGGTCCAAAGGAGAAAGTCTCATGCTCTCCAGACATATGAAACAATACTCACTCTTGATCTTTGTCCTCTTGCTCGGACTTCGAACCGCCGAGGCTTGCTCATGCGGCAGCTCGGGGACGGTGCTCGATGCTTACAATCACGCGGATGTCGTTGTCATCGTCAGTGTCGCCTCAGTTGAGAAGGCTGAACCGGAAAAGACCGCCCCGAAAGGTCAAATGTCTAATGATCAAAACTACGTCGATGGAATTAAGTCGACGACCATGCGCATAGACGAAGTCTTCAAGGGGACATTGAAGGTCGGCGCTGAGATGGTTTTCGCCCAAGGCGGCGGCGCGGACTGCATTTGGACTTTCGCTGAAGAAGACATCGGAAGGAAGTTCTTGTTTTATCTCAAGCGTTTCAACAACTCGACTGTTTGGGTTGCCGGAACGTGTGGCCGATCGTCACAGGTGGACCAAGCGGGCGATGATCTGCTCTACCTTAGAAACCTGGACAAAGTGCGAGACAAAACTCGTATTTCAGGGACTATGAGATTTCTCCATGAGAATGACGAGAGTCTCGCTGGTCGAAAGGTTCGCATCGTAGGCGACAAGCGCGCTTATGAGCTTAAGACGGACGATCAGGGCGTCTACGAGATCTATGACTTGCCTGCCGGACGTTACTTCGTGGAAACGGAAGTGCCTAAAGGTTGGAAGATCGGGAGTTTCTGGTTGCGCTACTCGCCCAGCCTTGATCCAAATGCGGAAGAGGGATCGCTGCAAAAGATTCCCATCGTCCTGGAAGCCAAGAAGCATGCCGCACTCGATATCATGTTTGAGATCGACAACGTGCTACGTGGGCACATCTATGACCCTCTGGGCCAACCTATGAAAGGAGTTTGCATCGATCTAATTCCGTCGGACGGCACAAAGGGAGCATACCTGGCGGACTGTACCGAAGAGGATGGCGCCTTCAAGATCGATGAGATCCCCCCGGGGGGCTACGTACTCGTAGTGAACGATGACGGAAAGATAACCAGCAGTGAGCCTTTTGGAACGTTCTACTATCCGAAGGTAACGAAGCGTGAAGAAGCCACTGTCTTCACCATCGGCCTCGGCGATATTGTAGAGAACCTGGAAATCTATCCACCCATCGCGAAGGAAACAATTACAGTCGAAGGGGTTTTGCTTTACTCAGACGGAAAACCCGTCGCCGATGAGTCTGTGTTTTTCAAGTCGTTAAAGAAACAATCATCCGATAAGAACGAGGAAGACGAAAATGACGACCGGGCAAAGACAGATTCTCAAGGTCGCTTTTCAGTCAAGATTTTGAAAGGAACCCGCGGGTCGCTGGTTGGTGGCATGTTCACGTATTCGGGAGAGTTTGAAAATTGTCCAAAGCTTGAGCGTCTCATCAAACAATCGGGCTCGGGCGTCCCGGAAATCACCACACCTCCAGTTGAGATCCGAGCGACAACAAATCTCTACGGCGTTGAGTTGAAATACCAGTTTCCCTACTGCAAAAAGGCTGAGTCTCCGGACCAATAACCGAGTCGAACTGAAGCGCCCATGTCCGACATGCTTCAGCTTGTCGGGACGCACCAAAGTGAACCCTTAGTGACTAGAGTCAACAATCCTTGTGCGGCTCGTTACCTCGGAGATCCGTTTTCCTAACGTATTCGACAAGCTAAAAAAGCATATCGGACATTTAGACATTCCGGCGAAAGTTTTCATGCTGAATCTGTGTAACAAACCAACAACTTCTTGTTTTAACTAAAGTGCTTGTTTCTCCCTCAGAATGCCTCAAGGTCAGTAGCGAATAAGTAATTTCGGGTGGATTTCTCAGTGCAACCTTTGTGTGCTCAGTGTCTCCGTGGCAGTTCGGCATACAATTAGAGTCCACCACGGAGTCACAGAGAACACTGAGGCGGCACTGAGGCGCAACCTTCTGCCATGAAACCACGTACTACCGACGAATTCGTGAACGCAAAGACCCAAATCTCACGCATTTAATATTGACAAAGGAACCGCGTATGAAGACGACAGGTAAGCGATTGACCTTGTTTGTTCTGTTGGGAATGTTCCTCCCATTTCGCCCACCACTCTGGCCCAGAAGTCAGGCCCAACCAGACCGCCAACAAAACACTCAGAATGTGCAAACCATGAAGTGGAAGTTTGGAGGCAACGATGCGGGGTCCAGCACTTACACGACCCACCCGGACGGAACCTTTGAATCATCCACTGAGATAAACATCGCGGGTATGACGCTCAAGAGCCGGCTCACCGGCAAACTTGTCGACGGCGCAATCACGGAGTACGAGCTTGTCAATCAACAGGCTGGCACCGAGGTCCAGGTTTCTGCAAAAGACGGCAAGGCGCGACTCAAGGCAGGTGAAACAACCAGAGATGTAACCTACAAACCCTCAAAGGTGCTGTTTGCCAATCTCCACCCCATTCTCACTGCTACATGGTCCAAAGTTCTCGATCCAGCAAAAGACGGTGCTCAGAAAATCGATGTTTTCATACTCGACGCAGCTGTAACGCTCCCAGTGGAAGTCTCAAAAAAGAAGACGCGCACTGCAGAGACAGACGGCAAGAAGCAAGTGGCTGATGTTTATCTGGCACGTCTGGGGAACGTAGAAATTGATGTGTACCTCTCAGACGCCAACTTCGCTGCGTGGGATGTGCCTTCCCAGAAGCTGCAAACCATCATGTCAGGTTACGAATCATTCCTCGTGGATCCCAGCACACTCTATCCGGAGCTGAGTCAGCCCACGATGACGACGAAGAAGGAAAAAGCCGTCCGTGTGAAAATGCGCGACGGCGCGGAACTCGTCGCTGATATTGTCAGACCAGCCGACGACGCGAAACACCCTGTCATCATTGAGCGGACACCTTACGGCCGCGAAATCTTGTCGCAACTTGAGGGCGACTGGTGGGCCAAGCGCGGTTACGTGCACATAGTTCAGGACGTACGCGGACGCAACGACAGCCCGGGTGATTGGATTCCATTTGTTAACGAGCGCAAGGATGGCTACGACACTATCGATT
Source organism: Pyrinomonadaceae bacterium (assembly GCA_035457105.1). Classification (GTDB taxonomy): domain Bacteria; phylum Acidobacteriota; class Blastocatellia; order Pyrinomonadales; family Pyrinomonadaceae; genus PSRF01. The sequence continues at coordinate 3,507 of DATIBX010000112.1, read as the reverse complement.
GGGTCACGAAACAAAGTTGGTCTGACGGGAATGTCGGGATGATCGGTGGCAGCTACGTTGGTTGGGTTCAATGGGCGGCTGCGGTAGAGGCGCACCCGGCGTTGAAGTGCATTGTGCCACAGGTTTCGCCTCCCGACCTCTTTTTTAACTTTCCCATCGATCACGGCGTGCCGATGCTCTTTGGCGCACTTTGGTGGTCCAACTTTGTAAAGGACAAGAAGGTGCCAGCTGTGCCTGAGACGCCTAAGGATCTGGAAAAACTAAGGACCCTGCCCTTATCAAAGGTTGATGACGAAACACTTGGCCGCGACATACCTTTTTACGATGCGTGGCTGGCGAATGAGACGCCCTCAGCATTTAAGAGTGCGAGCTTCATGGCGGATATGAACAAGATCAAGATTCCAGTTTTGCACATTAGCGGCTGGTGGGACGGCGACGGCATTGGCACGAAAATGAACTGGGCCAGGATGCGAGCTCTTGGCAATAAAGACCAGTGGTTGATTTATGGACCGTGGACCCATCTATTCAATAGCGGCACACGCTTAGGAGACGTCGATTTCGGTCCTGATGCGATTATCGATCTCGATTCGATCTACCTGCGCTGGTTCGACACCTGGTTGAAGTACAAGCAAGTGAGTTGGGAGAAGCAGCCGAAGGTCCGTGCGTTTGTCACGGGCATAAATGAGTGGCGAGAGCTTGGCGATTGGCCTGATTCACGCTCGCAAGAGATGACGTTGTATTTGAGTTCCAGGGGACGCGCAAATGGTATTGCGAGCGTAGGTGAGCTGGTCGCGGTTGCTCCTAAAAAGCAGGAGCCTGATCAATACACTTATGATCCAGCTGCGATACAAATTCCGGCGGGGCTCAAGAACGTGAAAAACTTTGCAGATCTACTATCCGCCGCCTCTACGGTTGTGAAGGTGGATCCTAAAGATGATGCAGTGCTCTTGTATCGAACACCGCCAATGAGCGAACCGCTGGAGCTCGGAGGTCCAATCGAACTCGACCTTCACTTCTCAACCAGCGCCAAAGACACAGATTTCTTTGCCTCGGTGATAGACATTGATGAAAAAGGGACGATGCGAGCTATAGGTCAGGCCGGCAAGATTCGCGCCCGGTATTTGAGCGGCTGGGAGAAACCGTCGCTACTGCAACCAGGCAAGTTGTACAAAGCTACCATCGAACTTTGGGATTCAGCCCATCAGATAAAGAAAGGGCATCGCTTAGGTTTGCTAATTTCCAGCGAGATGTTTCCCAGCTACGCGCGCAACCTAAACACCGGCGAACCAATTAGCACCGCCACCCGCATGGTCCCCGCCCAGCAAACGATCTATCACGACGCCAAGCACCCAAGCGCACTGCGCTTTAGAATGCTGCCCCATTGATCGTTGAGCGATCGCGACGGTCCACCTCTCATTCTCCCCAACCTTTAGGTTGGGGATCAACGTCGCCTCTCATTCACCCCAACCTTTAGGTTGGGGATCAACGGGCCACTTGAAACCGGGGAACCATTTTAATGGTTTCGCTCCTACCGCCATTCCAAGCCACACCGCTAAAACAAGACCTCTCGCATTCAGAGCACTCAAAGATGAAATTGAGAAAAAACTCCTTTGCGTGAGAATAGTTTTCGAAACCATTAAAATGGTTCACGGATGTAGCGCTAACTGGCCCCAACCTAAAGGTAGGCGTGAATGAGAAGCGCTTTGCTACAGCGTTCGAAGAAAGGCGAGCAAAGCACGGCGATCCTTTTCCGAGAGATTGAGACCAAACTCATGACCATTGATTGCGCGCTTGGTGACGCCATATCCCTTAAAGCCGGTCGGTTCATAGTCCTTTCCCAAACGACGTGGATCGAACCAGTCTTCAAGAGTAGCAACTGAGCCATTGTGTTCGAATGGTCCGCGATACCAAACGCCTTTCAAAGAGGGTACCTTGTAATAACCTGTTCCTCTCCGAGTCTTCATCGTGAGGTTCGGATCAGTACCAACGGAAATCGGCAAGATGTCATATCGCTGCCGATCCTCTGGCGGGATTTTGAAGCCTTCTGCGAGCGTTAACTTATTGTTTGTGTAAAGCGGTGGAGTATGACATCCGCTACAGCCTTCACGCTTAAATATCTTTTGCCCAAAAGCCGCTAGCGCGTCGAAACGATTGGGATTCGCAGGCGGCTTGAGCGAGTAAACATAAAGGGCGAGCGCGTACAGCTGTTCGTCACTGTAGCGTATTTGGGTATTTGGATCCGGAAGCTTTCCATCAAAGAAAAGCGACATCGGCAAGAAATCAGCAAACTGAGCAAGATCATCACCACCTTGGTTGAGCGCGGCATAACGCATCAAATCAACTATCGATCGATGTTGCTGCAACCCGCTTCGATCCAGGTAGCGACGATCTTTTACGCCGATCAGATCCGGTACCTGGACCGGATACCAGACACTAGAGCGGTGTCGCGCGAGTACGCCTGGTGGGATTGCCTCATGTCCTTTTGCCAGTTCGTCGATTGAGAGTTTGCTGAATTGATTCTCGGGCTTCGTATCTCCGCCCGGTACCGTAAAGAGAAACCGGTCGAGCGCCCTTGCATCTTCGAGCGTCTCAGAACCGGAGCGATAGTCAAGGGCTAAAGCCCGATCAAACGGAAAATTACCCTGGGCGCCTTTGATGACCGTGCCATCCGGCATCACGCGTGTGTGGCACATTGCGCACGCGAGAATGCCAATCTCGATTTTGCCTTTTTCTGTGATTACATATCGATAGAAAGGCAAGATTCCATCTCGGGTTAGTGGTGCCTTTGTGCGCTCGAACCATCTAGGGTCACGCAGGTAAAGGTCGCTCGCCGTGGTTATCGCGCCCAGCTTGCCGGTTGCAATGGGAGTTTCGAAAACTAGTTCGCCGGCTTTAATCCAATCCTCTCTGGTCTTCAGTTTCGCTGGATCGAAAGCTATGACTGGCTCGAGTTGTCTTAAGTTTTCGATATAACCGGCGGGTTCCTTGCCTGGTCCATACACCGGGTATGACTTGTAAATCGGTCGCACTGGAATTCGGTAATAGTACTCAGCGGGAATTTGTTTGGGCGAGCTTGTGCGATTAGAGAGAGGAACCTCTAACTGTGCCATTTCATGATCTACCCACACCCTCGGGATGTCAGGCGTCCATTTCTCCGCGCGTCTTTGTGCCATTGCACTGAGAGCGCAGAGCGTCAGTGCAACGACAATCGCCATTCTGCTTTTTTGACACATAGACTCTGTGCCTCAAAGGTGAGAAGAGCGCGCTACTCAGGTTTTCTGCGCGCTTGTCCTTGTCAATGGGACCAATATTATGTCGGCCGCTACGGTTTACTCTTGCTCAAGCAACTCGCCGGTCATTAGCAGAGTTTAGCGGCAGTTGCTAAAGAATCCCAGCTTTCATTCTCCCCATCTTTAATAGGTTGGGGTTCAGCGGGCCACTTGAAACCGAGGAACCATTTTAATGGTTTCCCTCATACCGCCATTCCAGACCACTTCTTCGCAAACA
>DATIBX010000111.1:0-4474 GCA_035457105.1 Pyrinomonadaceae bacterium | reverse complement strand
AGATCTTGATCGCCACGACATCATCATCGTCCACTGCCTGGTTGATGAATTCGGTTACACAGTCGTAAGAGTCGTATGGATGATGAAGGAGTCGGTCTCGTTCAGTAATCGCCTCAAAGATGTTTGGGTAGTCGCAAAACCATTCCGGCGTTACGGGCTCGAACGGAACGTCCTTTAGATCGCTTCGGTCCTGATCGAACAGTGTCATCAGATCTTGAGTATGCAACGGACCATCCACCTGATAAACGTCTTCCCTCTCGAGCTTTAACGACTCGATCAGGTAGTCGATCATTTCGTCTGGCATATTTGGGCTTACTTCAAGACGGACCGGCGTACCAAACCTCCGCTGGCGGAGCTCTTCCTGAATTTGACTGAGCAGATCGTGAGCCTCTTCTTCACGGATCTCGATGTCAGCGTCGCGGGTAACTCGAAAGCGATAACACGGACCAGGCAAAACGCCTGGAAACAACGACTGAATGTTCGCCTCGATAATTTCCTCGAGCAACACAAACTTGGAATTATGCTCATTAACAGGAATGAGTCTGGGAACAACGGACGGCACCTTAATCCGAACAAACTTCGGTTCGTCAAATTTCAAAGCGCCGAAGTAAGGCGGATCCGCAGGTGGTTCGACAATCAAACATAAGTTAACGCTGAGCGGCGAAATGTATGGAAAAGGGTGACTTGGATCGACCGCCAATGGTGTCAAGATCGGAAACACATGTTCGAAGAAATAGTTGTTTAGAATCTCCTTCTCATGAATGGTCAGGGATTCGTAACTCGCAACCGCCAAACCATCTTTAGCCAGACGAGGCTGTAGATCTTCAAGCCAACATTTTGACTGCTGCTCGGTTAACAACAGAATTTGTTCGCGAACCTTGCTGAGTTGTTGTTCTGGTGTCTGACCATCAGCGGAGAGGGTGTTGATCTGTTCCTCGATCTCCTGTTTCAGACCAGAAACTCGAATCATGAAGAACTCATCGAGGTTTGAATTAAAGATCGACAGAAACTTTAAACGTTCCAACAATGGGTTTCGCTCGTCAAATGCCTCCTCTAAAACACGAGCGTGAAACTTAAGCAGGCTTAGCTCGCGGTTCAGAAAAATATCCGAGCGAACCGGTGTGTTTACGGTTTCGACTAATTTGGGAAACGGTCGAACTTCTGATTGGTGCTTAACGACTGTTGACATAAATTTCCTGGTTTCGCTACTCCGGTTGAAGTTGATAGATTCGGGTGAACTGTTCCTCATCACTATGCAAAGTCGAACACAGGGAGAGGAATACCGCGAAGTTGATTCGCAAGGAGCGTTCCATCAGGGTTACGAGTTGGGTAAGCGGGTTTAAGTTGCTTTTTTCCGAGAGTGACTAATGTGTTACGAAACAAATGCGAAGATTTGTGTACCGAATTGATGCTCAGGCTTGTACGTTAGCGGTAGATGAATCGTAGGCCTGCAGTGCTGGGACTTTCAGAAACTCACCAGACTCGGGAATAAATCCAGTCAATTCATAGCCATAGACGCAACCGCTGTCGATTCCCAGAGCAAACCTCCCGCGGCGAGGTTCGGGTGATGGCCAATGACCAAAGAAAACCATTGGACCGACGTACGCCTGATACCAGGGAGTTCCAGTCCGATCTGTCCGATCACTGCCAAGGGTTCGTAGTTCAGTGAGGTCATCTTCGCTTTGATTCGCGAGTTCAACCCCAGGTCGCAATCCGGCATGTACGACCAACCCGCCAGCGAATTCCAGCCAGAATGGCAATGATTCAAGGAATTTCAGGTAGCGATCATCGTGGGTTTGCAGCTGATCGAAAACTTTAGCCTGTGAGGCTTTCAACTTATGGTCCTGGTGAAAGTGTTTGACCAGTGCATAGTCGTGATTTCCGATTACCGAGGAAAAGCGGTCATCTGTGATAAATAAATCCAAAACTTCCCGGCTTTTTGGCCCTTTGACGGTGAGATCACCGACTGCGACGACGCGGTCGTCAAGGTCGGGTTTGAAGAGGTCGAGCAGGGCTGAGAGTTCCTCAAAACACCCATGAATATCACCGATTATCAGGGTTCTGGGCATAAATTACGTCCTTGGCATTAAAGCATTGGCTGCATCATTCTCAGATATTTTTGCAACGAACTCATCTCGATTGGCGTTAAGTTTTCCGGGCCCGATGCTTGTCTGGGAAATTTAAGTCGCCTGGCGCAACCTGATGCTTGTGCCGATGCATCTGTACGCAGGGAACGTTTCCTGGCGTTTGTGGAAAAGTTCACTGTTTCGAAGTCTTTATAGAGGGTGATTTGTTTGACACCCTAAAAAATCGTGTGGTAACCTCCGAGTTGATTTGAGGCTCCTAATGCGGTGAGAGTCTTATCTTAAGCGAGTCATCGGGAGTCTTAAATTTACCGCGCCACGTTCGTGAATACTGCCTGAAGTAACATACCCGACGAGGTAGTTGCCAGCGGATTTCACGCCAACCAGTGAAGGAGATCGACGATTGATGTCAGCGAGCGTACCTCGTTTGATGGCCCGTGTGGCTTTATTTGCGGTGCTCGTCGCTTCCGCGGCCAGCAGTTTTGCACAAATTCCTGTAGGCTCCTCTGCAAGATCAATTCCCAACGAAGTTGAGCAGTCAGAAGGTCGCATAGTGCAGATCATTGCACGCGCCGAGGACCACTTCCGAAAAGGAAAACTAAATCTCGAGGACAATAAACGCGATCAGGCTCGGGATGAGTTTGACCGCGCCGTCGACTCGATTCTTGAATCGGGCTTTGACGTAAGAGCTAATCAGCGGCTGCAGACTTTTTATCTAGAACTGGTTGAACGGATCTATCGTGAGGAAGTTCCGCAACAGCAACCAACAGCTCCGGTAACCACCTCATTGGTGGCCCAGAATCAAACGCAGGAGCCGGCGACACAAAAGCCTGCGACACCACCCCAAGTTGGTTTTAGAGATCAGAAGTTTGAACCATCTCCGCTCGATGATTTGAGCAAGTTGGTGTTGACGGCTGACGAACAGAACGTTTCGGAAGCAGACGTCGCCGCTCTTGAACAGGCCAAGCAAAACGTCAACTTCGCCTTTACACTAAATCCACTCATCCAGCAGTACATCAACTATTACCAGGGTCGTGGACGTTCAACCATGGAGAATGGTCTGCGTCGATCGGGTCAGTACATGAGACTGGCGCGACAGATCTTTGCTCAAGAGAAGGTGCCAGTCGATGTCACCTGGTTGGGCCAGGTTGAGAGCGCGTGGAAAGTGAAGGCTTTGTCATGGGCATCCGCTGCAGGTCTCTGGCAATTCGTTCCTGCGACAGGTCGCACTTACGGACTTCGCCAAAATGCCTATATCGACGAGCGCAGCAGTTTTGAGCAAGCTACCCGTGCTTCAGCCCGCCACTTGAAAGATCTTGCGAACCGGTACAATGGCAACTGGGAATTGGCCATGGCCGCGTACAATACGGGCGCTGGAAATGTTGACCGCGCAATCTCTCGCGCGGGAACTGCTAATTTCTGGATGATCTATCCGTACATTGCCCAGGAAACTCGCAACTATGTGCCAAACATTCTTGCCGTTATCCTGATTGCCAAGAATCCAGAGAAGTACGGTTTTAAGGGAATCAAGCCCGACGCCCCGATGTCTTACGATGTGGTCCAGGTTCCAACCGCCACGAGCCTTCAGTTTGTGGCTGACGCAACCGATAGCAGTCTTGATTACATTCGTTCTATAAATCCGGAACTCAAGCGCGACATTACACCGCGCGGCGACATCTATAACGTTCGCGTTCCGGCTGGCCGCGCCAAACAGTTTGCATCATTGCTGCAGAGAGTTTCTCCGGACCGGCGTGAGACGGCTCGCGTCATTTCAGTTGCTCCTGGCGAAGACTATCAAAGTGTGGCAAGCAGAACGGGTCTTAGCGTTGCACAACTGCAGTCGTTCAACAGCGGAGTTGACTTAAACAAGACGACCAAGCTGATTGTTCCGAACAGTAACGTCAGACTGACAAAATGGGTCAGGGCGACAAATGGTCCGGAAGCTGCTGCAGCTCAGCCAGCCCTCGGAACAGTTCGGGCTCGTAAGGGTGACACCATCGCCAGCATAGCGGCTGCTCGGAATCTCGATGCGAATGATGTCGCGAGATTAAACGGCATCACTGTTAATGCGGAACTTCGTGCCGGCCAGGTAATAAAGGTTCCGGCAACTCAAGCGACTGTACCCTCGCGCCGTCGCTAAAGCAGTTAGAAAGTCCATCGGATTCAACGCGAGGCGCGCTTCTTTTTAAGGGAGCGCGCCTTTCGTTCGTTAGGACCAAAGCACAAAGCACAAAACACAAAAACACAAATCAGGAGCCACCTCACATGCTCTTTCGCACACTCTCAGCCGCCGTCTACGGCATCGATGCCGATCTCGTCGATATTGAAGTCGACATAACCCCAGCGCGAGGCGAAAGCGATCAGTCACCATCGGTTACTATCGTCGGTCT
>DATIBX010000110.1:0-7410 GCA_035457105.1 Pyrinomonadaceae bacterium | reverse complement strand
AAAGCGCCGCCAGGCCGGCGCACTCCAAATTGCCTCCCAAGGAGGGTGGCGCTATGTCGCCCCGAAAAGTAGTTGGTTTACTCGTCATCATTTCATTCGCCCTTATCTACATCGGACACGAACGAATTACGCCAGTTTCGTCAGCCCAGGCACGAAAGCCGGTAAGACGTGCTCTTTTAGTCGGCATCGATAACTACGAGCGCGACCCTGACTTTCAATCCGTAAAGTGTCAGGAGACGGTGGTAAGAAAACCGACTCCACGAAAACGTACAAGCACGTCGAAAGGGGCTGGCTTCGTCAGGCTCGAAGGACCTGTCGACGATGTTTGCTCTCTACGCGAACTCCTGATATCCGCCTACGGCTTCAAAAGTGACAATGTGCACGTGGTCCAGGACAAAGATGCTACCCACGACTCCATTCTGGCCGCCTTCAAACGTTATTTGATCGATGAAGCGCAACCAGGAGATATCTGTCTCTTCTTCTATTCCGGACACGGTTCTCAAGTCAAAAACACCAGAGGTGGCGAGGCTGATCAACTCGACGAAACATTGGTGCCTTACGATTGGAACCGTCCAATCCTAAAACGAGAAGACGCGAAAGATATCCGGGACAAAGAGATCTTCAAGCTGTTCAAAGAAGCAGCAGCGAAAGTTACGCTGACTGCATTGTTTGACAGTTGTCACAGCGGCGACATTGCGCGCGGTGGTGTCAGTGACGAAAGGTCGAAAACGGGAGACTCTGAAACAAAATTTGATTTTCAGGAACCACCACCCGACGACGCGCAAGCGGGAGTAAGCGACGATAAGTATCTCGAGGATAACGGCGTATTGGCGTTATCCGCTGCACGCGATTTCGAAGAAGCAAAGGAAAAAGAGTACAACGGCCAATGGCACGGCAACTTTACCTATTCACTGATCGAGGTTTTGCAGTCACCCAATGCGCGAAATCTTTCTGCCGCCCAACTCTTCGATAAGTTGGTGGTCCAAATGAAAAGCCATAAAGCTTCGCACGAACCGGTGATGGTTGGTTCGCTCGAACGGCGTCAGAAGACGTTGTTCGGTGAGCCGGTGGATCCGGAGAGGCGGCCTGAGGTTAACGTTGAAAACGTCGATGCCAGCGGAAAGATAACTCTCCAAGGTGGCCTGGCGCTTGGATTTCATCAACACTGCGAATTTGTTCGTAAGGTTGGGGGCCGCGAGATAAGAATTCGCATCACTGAGGAGCCTGACTATGTCCATAGCCCGGCTGAAGTAGTCGCCTCGGATCCTGCAGAGGCGAAAAAGATTTCTCAAACCATTAAAGCGAACGACACTTTTACACTGGATAAATGGGCGACGGCCGGTGGTCCAAACTTGAATGTGTGGATGCCAAACACCAAGTTTACTGAGGTGCAACTAAAAGCGCTCGATGAGGAGATTCAAAAGCTAGGCAAAGCCCCTGGGGTCGTTCTGATTTCCGATCCGACCGTGCAACTGGCTACGCATTACTGTTTCTTTGACGGCCAAAACTGGATTCTCAAATTACCCGGTAGCGAGAGCTTAACTGTTGGACCAACTTTAACAGCTACAGCAGTCCTAAATCTCTTGAAGAGCGGTGGTGAGACACGGCTGTTTGTCAGCTTGCCGCCTTCGACGGAGATGGCCGGCAAGATCAAACTCGGTCCAAATACGCAGAATAGTGCTGTTGGGTGGGCCAAGTCTTCTAAAGATGCGGATTATCTGCTGGTCGGACGCGTCAATTCGAATCTGGGCGGGCGAACGCTTGAATATGCCTGGTTGTTACCTGAAGCTACTACTGGTGTTGCACGAGCAAATGATCCTGACAATGCGTCGCTCAGACGAACGAACGTGCCGGTCAGTCCGCTACCACCAATTACAGACTGGAAAAGTGATCCGAAGGAACTAGAAGGATTCGCCTTGCGCTTAAGCAAGATCGCCGGATGGGTAAAACTCGATTCTCCTCAAGGAACCGGCGGAAGGTTCGCGTATCAACTCGTTCTTAAGAACAGCAAGAATCAGCCACTTACTGGTAGTAACGCAACGTTGTCGGAAGGCGACATCTTTAGTATCTATCTGGTTGCGGACGAAAGTTTGCTGCAAGCGCCAATCGAACAGAGACACGTTTACGTCTTGACGATCGACCAGTTTGGCCGATCCGACTTGCTTTATCCCAACTTGAGAAATCCTGATACGCAGTTACCGGATCTCCGAGCTTCAACCATTCCAAAAGAAATCCCTCTCGGCCAGGTAAAAGTCTGTGGTCCAGATCCCAAGAAGAGCGGATGCAGAAATCCCGGCGTGCTGGGCGCCGAAACCTATGTGATGCTCACGACCACAGACCCACTCTCCGATCCTTCTGTGCTTCAAGGTGATGGAGTTCGCACCCCGCAGGAAATTGACGCTGAGAAACAGTCGAAAGGCGCTCGCGGTGCAGAGTCGGCGCTGACAAATTTGTTAACCGGGATTGGATCGACTGCACGTAGTGGGGAAACCGTAGTGCCATTGAATTGGTCCGTCCAGCAAGTTTTTTTGAATAGCGTTCCGAAGCCTTAACGGTTTTCGCCGTGGCGAACCACCTCTCGACGTTTTGGCTTGGTCAAGTAAACATGGCGAGCGAGAAGCACGCATTACAAGGAGAAGCGTTTGAGCGTTTGTTGGCGTGGCTAAACTCCAATCCGGAGCAAGCTGCGACTGAATACGTCCGCCTTCACCAGCGTCTAACAAAACTGTTTGCTGTTCGCGGCTGCCGTAACCCTGAGGATTGTGCTGACGAAGCGTTTAATCGTGTAGCACGCCAGGTGCTGGCCGGGAAGGAGATTCGGACGACGAATCCAGCCATGTATCTCGAAGGGGTGGCGCGCTACATTCTCAAGGAAGAGTGGACCAGGATGCCGCCTGAAGATGTTGCGGAGTTACCGAAAGAGAAGCTCAAAAACTTAAGAACGTCGCAAACAGGAGCAGAAGAGAAGGAGCGACAACAGCAGTGTCTCGAGCATTGCTTGAGTGACTTGCCCTCCGAATCGCGTTTGCTGGTGCTCGAGTATTACTCGGAAGAGAAAAGACTAAAGAGCGATATTCGATTGCGGATGGCTCAACGACTTGGCATTGAGCAGGGAGTCTTGCGCAATCGGATCTTTAAACTCCGAAACAAGCTCCGAACGTGTCTCATTAGTTGCTTGGGAGGCTGATCACCGGATGCCCGAACTCGAGAGCACGAACGACGAAACAATCATCGCCTATCTTCTCGGTGAATTGCCTGAAGATGAGTCAGAGAGGATTGAGCGTCGTTATCTCGAGGACGAAAGCCTGTTTCAACGGCTGGAAGAGCTCGAAGACGAACTCGTGGATGACTATGTCGGTGGTGCCCTGGCTCCAACCAGGAATGCAGCCTTTGAGAATCATTTTCTGCGGACCACCGAACGCTTTGAGAAAGTCGAATTTGCCCGCGCGATGGCTGCAAGAGCGTCGTTGTGGAAGAAGAGTCGAGAGACCGAGATTGACCGGCCTAAGAAAGTCGTCGACATACGCACTGCAGAACTGTCAAAACGCGATCGATCGCGCACTTCACCTCGTTGGCGCGAATTAACAGCAATCGCGGCGGCTCTGTTATTTGCGGTTGCGTCGGCAGGTCTCTGGTTCAGGGTTTCGAGCTTGCAAAGACAACTTGAGACTGCGAAACGCGAGCAAGCAAACTTGCGACAGAGTGAAGCGGACAGTCGCAAGAATACCGGAGAATTACAAGTTCAACTGTCAGAGGAACAGAAACAATCGCAAGCGCTCGAAGAGAAGATCAAAGAGCTGGAAAAGCTTTCGTCCCTGGACCCTGCAAATCCGGTGGTTTACGCCGTCCAACTAGGGATCGATTATCTCATTAGCGATTCCAAAGGAACTGGCCCACCTAAGGTCAAGACCGTAACGATTCCGCAGCAGACGTCGCTTCTTCGGCTTGCGGTTGATTTTCCCAAATCAGACTTTCAAACCTTCAGGGTAATTCTGCGCCGGCATGATCGCAGCACGGTTTGGACCCGAGGCGGTCTAAAAGCGAGGCCTATCCGTGACAATCAAAATATCAGTCTGGCCATCCCGGCTGACAGAATAACGAACGGAGAATACGACCTCGTGTTGAGCGGCGTTAATTCTAGTGGTGATACTGAGTCAGTTGCGCATTACGCCTTGAAGGTAGAACGAAAAGATTGAGATACAAGCGATGACTATCATCCTGAGCCGAAGTAAATCGACCGACACCGCCAGTCAGTACCGGATCGCGGTAGCGCCGGCTGAAACTATTGATAAGCGCAACCGGTTCTGCAGGATGGGCGTTTTATTGGTGATGGTGCTGTCGGCTTCGGTTATTCTGGCTCAACCTCAACAAGCCAATATCACGGGTGGGCCAAGAGTTGACGCGGAAAATAAATTCAAAGAGGGTCAGGCACTACGCGCGCAGCGAACTCCCGAAGCCCGCAAGAGCGCCATCCAGAAATATCAGGAGTCATTAACAATCTTTCGCTCAATTGGCGACCGAGGGGCTGAGTCTCGGCTTTTGTACGTAATGGGAGCTACCTACTCCGAATCGCAGAATCCGCAAAAAGCGATCGAATTCTTCAACCAGGCTTTGATCATCGTTCGCGCTCTCGCTAATCGTAAAAATGAAGCCATAACGTTAGCGAGTCTCGCTCTCGCTTTTGATGAGAGTGGGGATCGCAAACAGGCGTTGGACCATAACCTTCAGGCGCTTCCCATTCAGCGTGAACTAGGTGATCGCGTCTCAGAGCTCGCGACCGTCTTAAGAATTGGTGACGACTACAACGCGCTCAAACAACAGCAAAACGCCCTGGAGTTTTACAATCAAGCCCTGACTCTTGCCAGACAACTGGCGGATCGGCGTGCCGAAGCTCTGTCGTTGCACGACATGGCCGCTACCTACGACATGCTCGGCGAAAAACAAAAGGCGCTCGAGAATTACAACCTGGCCCTGCCAATCTGGCGCACCATTGCCGACAAGACTAGCGAAGCCATGACTTTGATGGGGATCGGAATAGTCAACGACTCACTTGGTGACAAAAAGAACGCCATCAATTTCCACGAGCAGGCGTTAATTGCGGCGAGGCAGTCGAAAGATCCGAACATAGAGCGTACGACCCTTTCCGCGTTGGGAAATGCGTACAACTTTGTGGGTGAGAAACAAAAAGCGCTGGATACCTATAACCAACTGCTAACCATCGCAAAGTCGTCGGGAGATCGAAGCGCTGAGGCAGATGCGCTTTTGAAAATAGGAAATATTTACAACTCACTTGGGGATGCAGATAAAGGTCTTGAATACTACGAGCGGGTTCTGTTGATCCAGAGAGAGCTGCGTGATCTTTCCGGTGAAGCCACGACGCTCAATAACATGGGCACCGTCTACATTCGTTTCGATAAGCCGAAGGCACTCGAGTATTTCAACAATGCGCTGGCAAAACTCGTCGAGGTCAACTCACTGCGAGCCACAACCCTAAACAATATCGGGGGTGTCTACGACTTACAGGGCGATAAACAGAAGGCGCTTTCATATTATCGGCAAACGCTTCCTATGGCCCAAAAACTGAACGATCGGTTGCAAGAAGCTCGAACACTGGATCGCATCGCGGTAATTTACGACTCGACCGGGGACAAGACAAACGCACTTGAGTTATTCAGCCAGGCCTTGGCCTTGGAAGCCGTGCTGGGCGACCATCGGGGCGAAGTTAATACACTCGCCGGTCTGATGCTCTTTTGGAAAAAATCGAACCCGGCTTGCGCTGCATTTCAAGGCAAACTCGCCGTCAATGTTTTTGAAAGCCTGCGCGCCAACATCAAGGGGGTCGATAAAGAATTACAACGAAGCTTCATCAGATCGAATGAAGGCACCTATCGAATATTGGCGGATTTGCTGCTCAGTTCCGGAAGACTCGCCGAAGCTCAGGAAGTACTCAATCTGTTTAAGGACCAGCAGTTCTTTGACTTCAATTCCGGAGTGCAGAGTCAACCCGCCCTTGTCACTTTCACACCAAAAGAGGCAGCAGCAGCTCATCGGTTTGAGCAGGCGGTGAAGCGGGTCGAAAGTGCGACGAAGCCGTTGGACGAGTTGCGCCTAAGAATTGGTCAGAATCAGCCCTCGCCGAGCGACGCTAACACGCTGAACGAGCTGCAACAGCAACTCGCCGCTGCGTTGAAAGAGTTTCTTGCCGCCTTGAAATTATCGGAATCTGAGTTTGCCGTTGTCGATCCAGTAAAGGATCGCTTGAGTGACATAGCGGACACCAGGAATTTACAGCGTGTGCTCACCGAGCTAAGCCGCCAAAAAGGACACAAGGTGGTCGCGATTTACACCCTTGTTGGAGAAGACAATTTACGAACACTCTTAATAACGCCGGATAACCTCTTCACGGCATCGCAGACAATCAAAGCTGTCGATGTCAACGATAAAGCGGAACAGCTTTGGGGCTTGTTGCAATCCGATAAATACGATCCGGCAACTCTCTCGCACGAACTCTACGAAATCATCTTTAAACCCATCCAGAGTCAATTGCCGAAAGATACCGACACCATCCTTTGGTCGCTCGACGGCAAGTTGCGATATCTGCCAATGGGGGCTCTGTACGACGGAAATCAATATCTTGTGCAGCGATTCAATCATGTGCTGTTTACCCGAGCTGATGCGGAACGAATGTTGAGACCCGTGAGCCAGCATTGGACTGGGCTGGGTCTGGCAAGTTCTAAAGCGCAAACAGTTGAGTTACTGGGCGACACGATAAGATTCAATGCGCTGCCAGGTGTCAGCCAGGAGATAAAGGCTGTATTCAAAGGACAAGGTTCGAGTGAGGGAATAATCCCGGGCGAGGTTTTGCCTGACGCTCAGTTTACTGAATCGTCAATGATCGCAGCGCTGAAACAGAAGAGGCCCCTGGTGCACATCTCGAGTCATTTCAGTTTTAGAGCAGGTGACGAAGCCCGTTCGTTTTTGCTGCTAGGCGATGGCGGCGCGTTGACCTTGGAAGAGATGAAACAACATCCTGGTCTCTTTGCAGGAGTGGAGTTATTGACCTTATCGGCGTGTAACACCGCTGCACAGCAGGAGGCAAACGGGCGCGAGATCGACGGTTTTGCGGAGTTGGCCCAACGACTGGGTGCGGGATCTGTGATGGCAACTTTGTGGCCCGTCTCCGATAACAGCACTCCCTGGTTGATGAAAGAGTTTTACAAGGCACGTGAAGCGGGGACAGGAATTACGAAGGCTGATGCGATGAGGCTCGCGCAGTTGTCGTTACTGAATGGGACTGCTCAAGCTGAGCCGTTACCGGAAGCTCAAAAAGGACCGGGAACACGAGTCAAGATTGTTGTTGTACCGGCCGGTGTAAAGCGCGACTCCCAAACGAGAAGCGTAGAAGCGTTA
>DATIBX010000109.1:0-10573 GCA_035457105.1 Pyrinomonadaceae bacterium | reverse complement strand
CACGCCTGCCTAACTCAAGTAGGGAAATAACAACACCAGCAGTCGCAGCTGGATCCTTCGGCTTTTCCTTCAACTGATCGTTGTAAAGCGCCAGTGCCTCGTCGAACTTACCGGCGGCGCGTGATAAGTCAGCCAGGCTGCCTCGGGCTACATTCAATGTTGGATCCAACTCGAGAGCTTTTTTGTATTCACTCGCCGCTTCATCTAATCGTAGGCTAAAATGCAGACCAACTGCCATTACGCGGTGGGCCTCGGCGAGATCGGGAGCAATCTTTACGACTGCTTCGCCGACACGAGTAGCTTCATCACCGCGTTCAATGCTGAGATAAAAGCCTGCAACTGCGAGCAATCTCTTTGGGTCAGAGCCAAACTTTTCTTCAATTGCGGCTGCTGCTCTAAACGCGGAATCTTTCTCGCCCCGCAAATAGAGGTTCATTGGGATTTGGGAGATGACCCCTTTGAATAGTTCGTCTGAGATTTGCGTATTTGATTCGCTGATCGCAAGCATTAACTGTTCGACGCCGCCGGCATTATCGCCATTTTTTAGTCGCTGATCGCCGAGGCCCGCATGAGTACTGATCAAAAGTTCCGTGGCCCGCGTTCTTGACTTGGATTCTGGATGGGTCTCGAGGAACTTTTTCAGCAAGACCGCTCGTTCTGCCAGCGGCTTGGTCAGGGTTAGCTCAACCTCTTCCGACTCATCATCGTCAAGGGTAGAGTTGGGCTGCTTGTCGATGTCTGCCTGATCAGGTTTAGTCGACTTTGTCACTGCGGGCGCTGCCTCGTCCTGGTCCAACTTTTGGATTAGCGGTTTCTCAATTCTAGGAACCTCAGTTTTTGCTTCCTGTCCAAGCTGCTCGCCGGATGCCTTCTCGAGTTTAACGGTGTCGTTTTTTACTTCCGGGGCAAGTCTCGTAACAGCTCGCGGTCGCGTCTTCTTTGGTTCTGAAGGTGGTTCGACGGGCGCGGATGAGTCGGCAGTTTTTTGCGGAACTACCGCTGGAGGAGTCGCCGCTGCAATGTTTGCAGGCTGATCAAGTTCTTCGATGCTCACACCGGCTTTTTGGGCCACCGAACCAGCCAGCATTGTTACGCCAACATTGAGCGCATCACCGAAGCGGCCGGCTGCCAGCGGGGTACGCATGCGGAGTGAAACGTCGCCTAGTATTCCCTCGGCAAGATCGCGCTGTGCAAGCCGGCTATACTGAGTAAACGATTGCTTCGAGCCTGCCGAGATCACTAGCAGTAGACTCTTGCCACGCCCATTAAAGGTTCCTATGTTCCAGTCGCGCGCCAGGTTTTTTGCAAATTCCTCGATTGGCAGACCGCCCGTTGAATCCACGGTCGCCACCGCGAATTCAATTTGCGTTTTGGTCTTTAGATTTTGCAATAGGGATTCCAGCCGTGCTTTGGTATCGGCATCAATCACGTTGGCAAAATCGTTGACATGACCGTTAGGCGAGGGAAATTGAGTTTGCGCTCGCTGATTGACCGTAAACAACAGAAATAAACCGGCAACGGCGATAATGGGTAGTACGTGACTTAGAAGTCGAAATAGAGTTTTCATTTGTTTCGCTCGCTGCGTCAGAGTATAGGGAAGCGCAACGTTTTGGCCTTGGGAATATGGGGGATCGATACGCCGGTCATGATACCATCGCATCCGTTCGTCTGCGAGCATCAACCATCTGAATGGTTGCCAGGTAAATACCTTAAAGGCCAAAAGCCAACAGTGAAACAAGCCGCTTTCCAGTTCATCTTTGGGAGTTAAATGTGAGCGAGTTAGACGAGGCATGGGCTGCAGCATTAGTGGAAGCTGAAAGAAGGGCACGTTATTCAGGCCGCACTGATGTCGCCGACTATCTTGCGCTCAAAAACTCAAATGACCTTTTACGAACTGCCGGGATTGAATGGTTGATCACGAGTTTTACTGCTCTTGCGGCTGAACTAAATCGCGGTGGCGGCAGTCTTGAGATGAGCCATCTTGATGGACATCGATTCAAAGTTGGCAATTCGACCATGGTCGGAAGAAGTCTCACGCTGAAAAACGGAGTTCGCACTCTGGTTATAGAAGCAGGCTGGCCGCGAACTCCCCGAGACGGAATCGTGCGTGGCGGCGGGTTAGCTTTTGCAAACTTGCGCCATGTGGGTATCAAATCCGCCAGCGACGAACTCTTATTGGCGAAGTCTAATAACGGCACCCCGTGCTGGATTTCTGTCGTCAATCAGCATGGTCCAAAGTCTGGCGTTCGCGAGTCTGACCTCCGGCGCCACTTGTCGATCTTGCTCGACCGGCATCACCGCTGAGCCTCACGCTTTCGTCGGGCACTGCACGTTTTGGCGCTGGTCCTTAACGCTTTCCTACATAGCTCTCCATCAAGCACAATCAGAATTTTCCGCCTTTTTCCTGAAAAAGTGCCATCGGGGTTCACTCTTTCGAGATAGGCACGATAGTTGCCAAAACGCACAACGAACGCGAAGCCACAAAGGATCCCCGGGCTGGCGTTCTTGGAAGCCGGGCCAACTGACCCGCATTTTCAGGAGATTAAGGATGAAGCAGAACCACACGTTGAAATTTTCATTGTTAGCCGCTGCAGGGCTTGCGCTCTGCCTGCCAGTTGTCGCAGCGGCGCAGTGGGGTGGTTACCCCAGCAATAACAACCGCGGATATGGACGTTATGACGGACGATATGTTCGCGACTCTGTGCGGCGATTGGATCGATTAGCGAAAGATTTCGAACGCGATTTGGACCGCGCTTTGGACCACAGCCGCGTGAACGGCTCGCGTCGAGAGGATCAGATTAATTCTGATGCTCATCAGTTTCGGAATGCGGTCGGCGATTTGAAGTCGCGAGTCGGTAATGGGAACGACTTGAACAGAAGTGCCGATGAGGCTCGAAGAGTCTTGGAGCAGGCACAACAGCTTGATCGAATGGCGCGTCCTGGTTGGTATGACAGCCGCCTTGGATCTGACTGGTCTCAGATACAACAGGAGCTGCGAGTAATCAGTGATGCTTACGGTTTCAGATACAACGGTGGTTACGGAGATTATCGCCGCAACGACCGCAATAACCGCAACGACGATTGGTGGAGACGAATTCCACTCCCTCGATAACCCGCTTGTAATTCCGCTACGATTTGGACCAGCCCTTCTGGGCCCTGAGCATGGTAAAAAGCCAGGTCAGGGCCCTTTCTATTTTCGATTGCTCATCTGCCATCAATGATTTGTCGTTTACGGTGTTAATCCGGTAACTGCGTTGCCATAAAAGCCCATCGCCTTTGCGTTCACCGCATTCCACTTGTCCAGCGTTCCCATCACTTTCACTGGAAGGATTACTTTATTTGTTGACAGATTGTTCTGCTTCGCGAGGCCGTTATCGGCATACGTACCATCATGGCCGACTGAGAACTTCGTCTCGCGGACTTGTTCGCCGTTGTAGTAGATCTTGACCACGTAATCTCCCGGCATCTGGTTGATGTATATAGCGTCCTTATAGGCGGTGTAATTCCGCTGATCCTCAGTTCTGATGAAGAGGATCTTGCTGGGCCAGCTGAATTTGAATTCACGCCAAAACAACGATTTGTCGTCGCCGCGTTTCTTGGCATAAAGGTCGTCACCGTGGTCCACGCCTCCCCGGTCATCATCGGTGCTCGCGATCTGTTGTCCGTTATGGAAAAGGCGTGCCTCCAAATTATTGTTTTCCAGGTCGCCTTTGAACCACATACGAATGATCGGCACTGCCATGTCTCTTTCGAAATAAAGATCAGCGAGACCAATTGGCAGTTTCCAGTCATAATCGACGTAATAGTCGACCTCATTGCGATAACGTGCGTCGGAGTATTGTGGTTTGAATCTTACGATTTTGAATTTGCCCTGGAACGCGGTCGTGTTGTCTTTGATGTTTGTGATCTTTAGACCAAATACACCCCCAACCACGATCGCTCTTTTGTCACTATTAGAGTCGTCCTGGCTGTAGATACCCAGGGTGTGACTACGCTCTTCAAAACCTCTCGACTCCAATGGTTCGCTGAACCAAAGGGTGCCGTCAGGCATGAAGTAGTCAGCCTTGTACCGGAGTTTGCTGGAGCCGCCATAGAGCACGTCGAACTTGATTCGTGGAGCCCAACTCGTGTTGTGATTGTCGTTCGGCACCTTCCAATAGTAGTCCCATAGTTCCAAGTCAACCTGAAGAGTGTCGCTCAGAAACTGGGGAGACGCAGGCCCTTCGGGTTGCACGACATACGGGCCGCCACTCCCAGGTGCTGTTGATCCACTACTCTTGTCGGTTGGAGGAGTGCTAGGGGTTCCGGGATTACCAACGTCGGTGGACTTTTGTGTTTCGGGACTCGCCTGTGTTTCAGGCGTGGGCTGAGGCTTTACTTTTGGGATCTTAATCTTCGGGATCTGGGCTGAAGCAATATGAACGCCCATTATGAGGATAATAATAATGAACGCTCTGCTTAACGGAAGGGTTCTCATATTCTTCTCCGAAATTTCAATCGTTCAGAAAGCAACGAGCTTATATCGGAAATGTGATGCGGACGGCAAGGACTTGGGCCCACTTCTACTGGCTCAGATGCGCAAAAAAACGAAACATTCCCTCTCTTACGCAATCTATTTCTCGAAACACTCCATCTGATGACACAATACGCGACATGGCGGGAACCTTGTTTGTAGTTGCCACTCCGATAGGCAATCTTGGCGACATCACTTATCGCGCGGTCCAAATTCTCAACCAGGTTAATCTCATTGCGTGCGAAGACACTCGACACACGCACAAACTGCTGCACCACTACGGTATCAAAACTACGACCATTAGTTATCACGAACATAATGAACAGCAACGGACCCAGGAGTTATTAGAGTTGATGAGGAATGGGAGCGATGTTGCTCTTGTCTCAGATGCCGGTACGCCAACTGTCAGTGATCCCGGATTCCGAATTGTCCAGGCTGCTGGAGAGAGCGGCATCCCTGTTATTCCCATACCTGGTCCAAGCGCTGTCATTACCGCGTTGGCGGTTGCCGGACTACCAACCGACGAATTTTTATTTGTGGGTTTCTTACCGTCAAAAGCGGCTGCCCGTCAAAATAAGCTCAAACAACTCGTCTCAGTTCAAGCGACGCTGATATGTTACGAAGCTCCACATCGACTTGCGGCAACTCTCAAAGATGCGGCGTCTATTCTAGGAGACCGGCGTGCAGTTGTGGCGCGTGAATTGACAAAGTTGCACGAGCAGATCAAGCGAGGTCAGCTAACTGAGTTAGCTCAACATTACGGCGCAGAAGAAACACCCAGAGGCGAAATCGTCGTACTGATTGATCGAAACCCGATCGAACCGGCAATCACATCTATACAGTCGAGTGTTTCAGAGGTGGTCGCCAGGTTAGAGACTGAAGGAATGGACCATCGTCTCGCGTTAAAAAGAGCGGCGCGTGAATTAGGACTTTCACGCGCCGAGGCTTATCGACAGATGTTGTCAGAGCGAAAGAAGGATTAAGAGCCGCGTAGTTGAGATGGTAGCGGCTTATCAACCTTTGGTCTGGTGGGACGGTTAGCCACTTCCCAAAGTGTCATATAGACCGTGCGGGTCACCCTTTCCATCTTCTGATAGTCAATCTTGTCAGGCGAATCGCCGGGTCGGTGGTAGTCCTGGTGCACGCCATCAAAGAAAAAGATGATGGGGATTCCCTTACGTGCGTAATTGAAATGGTCGCTACGATAGAAAAAGCGATTTGTATCTCCTGGATCATCGTACCGCCGATCATAACTTATGTTTAAGTACGACCTGTTCACTGTGTCCACGAGTTCTCCGAGTTCTGTGCTCATCATTGTCGATCCGATCAGGTAGATCGAATCAGGACCAGTCAACTCCTTGTCGCGCTCATTCGTATCATCAGCTGCTTTACTGCGACCAATCATATCGATATTGATCTGAGTAACGATCCGGTCCAGCGGCACTGTCGGATATTCGGTGAAGTAGCGCGAACCCCAGAGACCCTTTTCCTCACCACAGTGCCAGACGAAAAGTACAGATCGTTTGGGCCTCGTCGGTGCTTTAGCCAAAGCCTCGGCCATTGACAGCAATGCAGTCGTACCCGAGCCGTCATCATCTGCACCATTACAGATCGCGTCCGCCGTTCCTGGTGCACAGATACCCACGTGATCATAATGCGCACCAAGCGCGACATACTCTTCCTTGAGGACAGGATCAGCGCCTTCCCAGATGGCAACAACATTCTGGGTCGGTACGGTTTCATAAGAAGACAAGATGTTGATGTTTATGCTTTTCGTGGTCCGTAGCAGAAAAGGTGCAGGCATTTCTGATCCATACGACGCATTAAAAATTCCGGCGGCTGATTGGGTCTCGCCTGTGAACAGCGCATTCGCGATTTCGGGCGAGATTACAATGCTCGGTAAGGGTGCATTTGTTGGTGTTAGAAATTTTGCGACGGCGATTGAACCACGTTCCATGATCCGCTGACGGTTTCGCTCCCAGTTCGCAATATACTGAAAATCAGGAACATAAATAAGGCCGACCGCGCCTCGTTTGCGGGCATAGTCGTTAGGATTAAAAAAATCTTCGCCTTGCTTTCCGAAATCAGAACGATTGATTCCACGCGGTGGGGTATTCGGCGAGCCGAAGATAACAGCGATCTTACCGGTTGGATCGACGCCGTTATAAGCATCGATATTTTTTGATTTCAAATACCATCCCGTACCGGCGAACACCAGTTGGCCCTTGATATCGCCTGAGCCACCGGCCGGTAAATAGTCACGACCCGCGGTCAACACTCGTCCATTAAGTTCGACCCTGGTTTGATTTGGATCAATGCGGTCGCGACGCAGGTCAATGCGTTGGAAAAAGGTACCGTTGTCACCGGCAGGTTTGAAGCCCCAGCGAGCGAGATTCATCGCGAGAAACTTTGCGGTCGTATCCAGACCTCGCGAAGGTGTATCGCGGCCCTCCATCTCATCAGACGCGATGAAGGTTAGATAATCTCGCATCTGCGCCGCGGCAATAGTATCGACGCCACGTTGCGCCGTAATTGTGGCGGGTGCGTTCTTCCTTAGTCTTTCGTTGGTGCGTTGAGCGTAGCCGGTAGGAAAAGAAACGACGAGCAAACTCGTCAATACAAGTGCGCTTAAGAAACTTCGCATGCGGTCTCCATTGGTTTTCGGTTTTGGTGCGAGATAAATTTGGGGAGGTAACTCCTGTAGGGCGTCCCTTCGCCTGCACACCCAGCAGGTGCTCTGGGCGAACGCCGTTCTATTTCCGTATCAAACTCAACTTCTCATTCTCCCCAAGCTTCAGCTTGGGGTTAATAAATTCGTGTCAGAACCGTCAACCGTTTAACGGTTTATTTTGTGCTCACGACCTAGGCATTGTCGAAATTTCGCAAACCGTTAAAACGGTTACCGAGACTCGGGCCGCGCGCGCTATCCCAAGCTGAAGCATGGGGAGAATGAGAAGTTGAGTTTTAACACAGTCTCTACAGTCTATATGGATTGTTGCCATATTACGCATGTTGAACTGCTTGCACCAGCCGGGTGAGAGTGTCCTTCGCGTCGCCATAGAGCATTCCCGTAACGGGTTTGAAGAAGAGCGGATTTTCGAGACCGGAGAAGCCTTTGCCTTGTCCTCGTTTGAGGACCACCACTGACTTAGATCGATCTACATCGAGAATCGGCATTCCGGCGATCGGGCTCGATGGATTTTCTCGTGCGTCAGGATTGACTACGTCGTTAGCCCCTACGACGACCGACACGTCTGTACTCGGAAACTCAGGATTGATTTGTTCCAACTCGTAAAGCGATGAATAGGGCACGTTCGCTTCGGCTAGCAGCACATTCATATGACCCGGCATTCGGCCGGCGACTGGGTGAATTCCGTACTTAACGGTGACTCCTCGTTTTTCGAGCACATCGGCCAGTTCGCGAACGGCGTGTTGAGCCTGAGCGGTCGCAAGTCCGTAGCCAGGTACGAATACGACCTTGTTTGCGTATGCAAGCTGGGTCGCCACATCGTCGAGGCTAACCTCACGCATAGTTCCGTGTTGTTCACCGCCTGTTGTTACTGTTGCCGCGCTGCCGAACGCTCCGAAGAGGACGTTTGTCATCGATCTATTCATCGCGCGACACATGAGTATCGAGAGAATGAATCCTGAAAAGCCATCGAGCGTACCTGCGATGATCAAGACCTTGTTGGAGAGAACAAAACCAGTTGCGGCGGAAGCGAGACCGGCATAGGAATTCAATAACGACATGACGACCGGCATGTCAGCTGAACCAATGGGCATTACCAACAGTAGACCAAAAACAAACGCCAGCCCGACCATCGTAAAGAACATTGGGACCGAGCCAGGCACAACAACGGTATAGATGAAGATGCCGATGGTCGCTGCCAGTAGGACCATGTTGAAAACATTCTGACCTCTGTAGGTCATAGGTGTACCACGGACCATGCCTTGAAGTTTGGCAAAAGCTAGCAAACTTCCGGTCGTGGTTAACGCGCCAAGCATTACTTCAAACCCAAGCGCGCTCATCGTGATTCTTTCAAGCTGGCCGCCGGTGCGATAGAACTCAGAGATGCCCACGAGGGCTGCTGCAAAGGCACCAAACGCATGCGAAAGTGCAGTCCGTTGGGGCATCGCAGTCATTGGTACCCAAACACCCATCATTAGACCCACGACGGACCCAACTGCTAAGCCGGCAAGAATCCAGGTGTAGGTAATGATCTCGTGGTGCATCAACGTGCCGATGATGGCCATCAACATGCCAAACTCGGCCAGATGCATGCCCCGCTTTGCCGTTTCGGGATGGCTCATTCCCTTCAATCCGAGGATGAAGAGTATTGAAGCGAGCAAGTAACTCAGTTCGATGAAGTAGATTTGCATGTTGATGATTTGTACTTTGTTCGTTGTGCTTTGTACTTCGTAGTTTTTGGTTTTCTCAGTGCTTTGTTGACCTTACAAAGAACAAAGGACAAGTACGAAGGGCAGACCCGGCCTCAACCCTTCTTAGCAATGTCCTTCCTTTTGAACATCCGCAACATCCGGTCCGTAATGACAAAGCCACCCACCACGTTCGTGGTTGAGCATACAACTGCGATGAAGCCAAGAATCGTGCTGACGGTGTTGTAACGCGCGCCCGCAGTAACAATTGAACCAACTAGCGAAATGCCTGAGATCGCGTTGGTCGCCGACATTAGCGGAGTGTGGAGCAACGGTGGAACACGCGAAATAACCTGATACCCCAGGAACGCAGCCAAGGCGAAAACATAAAGAGCCGAAATCAAAGTCTCTGCTGTCATTTATCTTGCTCCGTTGAGTCGTTTGCTTAGTTCTTCAAACAAGTACTGGTGTTCGGTTTCAACTCCGATTTTCTCGAGTCGTTGCCAATACCATGCCGGTGAAAGTCTCGAAGTTATTGTGGTGGTCCTTGTTATTAAGGCCCCATCCTGAAGCAGAAAAAAACCGCCCAGGCCGAAGACCACGGCCGCGCCCATGCCAAGAACAACGGCAAGAAAAATATTCTGATCCTCTTCAGCATCCGACGGTAGAGGTGTTGGTTGCTCATTCATAAGTGAAGAGTGCTATTTAGTTGACGGCGTCAGGAGTTCCGCCACTCGTTTGTTAACGACCTGACCGTCGTGCGTGACACACGATGGTCCAACGACATCGTCGTTCATATCGAGTTGTAATTTACCCTCTTTGATCAAAGGCGTGAGAAAAGAGGTAATGTTTCTCGAGTAGAGTTGACTGGCATGCACGGGTATTGTCGCGGCGAGATTTGTTGGAGCAATGACTGTTACACCATTACGCTCCACGGTTTCATCTGCTTTACTAACAGCACAATTGCCTCCCGTCGCGCCGGCGAGGTCGATGATCATCGCTCCCGATTTCATGCCGTCGACAGCAGCTTCGGTGATCAATAGTGGCGCGCGCCTGCCAGGAACCTGGGCGGTTGTTATGATCAGGTCTGCGGTCTTGGCATGTTCGGCAATTAAATCTCGTCCGCGCTTCATTGCTTCTTCAGAGAGTTCCACGGCATAACCGCCGGCGTCTTCAGTTTTGATTCCGCCGAGGTCCACCTCCAGGAATGTTGCTCCCAGCGATTTCACCTGTTCTCCGGCAGCGGCACGAACATCGTATCCTTCAACCACAGCGCCGAGTCGTCGCGCCGTTGCAATCGCCTGCAAGCCAGCTACACCGGCGCCCAGTACCAGGACTCGAGCGGGCGGGACCGTTCCCGCAGCGGTCATCAGGAGTGGAAACATTCGTGGAATTTTTGCGGCGCCAATGATTACGGCTTTGTATCCTGCGACCGTGGCCATCGATGAAAGAGCGTCCATCGCCTGAGCTCGTGTAATGCGAGGAATTAGTTCGACCGAAAAGGTAGTCAGACCACGTTCCAGAGCGGGCAAGATAGCATCGGGCTCATCGAGTGGACGGAGAAAACCAATCACTACCGAGCCACGTTGCAAACGGTCCAGGTCGGTCTTCTGTGGTCGATTGACCGCCGCCAAAACATTGGCGGATCCGAGCAGAGCGTGGCGATCATGGGAAATGACTGCA
>DATIBX010000108.1:0-5403 GCA_035457105.1 Pyrinomonadaceae bacterium | reverse complement strand
GTAACACGACGATTTCGCCGCGCTAAGTTTCTGCCG
This sequence comes from Pyrinomonadaceae bacterium, assembly GCA_035457105.1. Taxonomy (GTDB): domain Bacteria; phylum Acidobacteriota; class Blastocatellia; order Pyrinomonadales; family Pyrinomonadaceae; genus PSRF01. The sequence goes on along the minus strand of DATIBX010000108.1, from coordinate 5,367 downwards.
ATCTATTGTTTGCGCCTAATAAACCGTTGAAACGGTTCTTCGACTCGCAGTCGCCGTGAACCCCGAGCTGAAGCTCGGGGAGAATGAGAGGGATTTTTGCAAGAGGCTCTTCAGCTTGTCGGCGAATCCTCGAATCATTTAACTCAATGATTCCGTGGAGATCCAACTTGAGTCACTCAGGGTTGCGACAAGCTGAAGCATGTCGCACATTTGATTTCGTGTCTTAAATAACACTAACTACATAGAATTCAGGGGATCTAAAAATTTAATCCGGCGGCGGCGAGGATAGCCTGGACCACAGCAAGTAATGCTTCGCCGGCGATTAGCCCCGATGCAAGTGGAATACGAAAGTCACTTTCCGTCCTTGCCGAGGTGCGCGACCAGATCAGCTGTGCTACTCCCCCGAGTACAAAGGTAATTAACACGGCCGCCGGTAACAACATTCCGATACCCATCGCTGAAGGCGAGGGCACATAACGCGCATATTTCTCGGCAAGTAGCGTCAATAAAATCCCGACGCCTATTCCAACCAACAGTCCAACCAGACATCCCGGTGGTAAAGCCTTAAATCCCTGGGTCAGAAGCTCGGCAAAACCAGCCCACTTAACACTGATAGGCGACGAAAGACCTTGTGGTCCAATACCAAACTTATTTCTCAAGAGCGGGTAAATCAGAGCTGTTGCCATCGAGCCAATAGGAGCAGCAATTAACTGTGCGATAGTCAGGCTACGGCTATTCGACCCAATGAGTTGGCCTGCTTTGAAGTCTTGCATCAGAGCTTCCGAAGTAACGGCTATAGTTCCGGTCAAGCCGCTCGACGACATATTGACAGGAACATTCCCTGGCGAAACGAAAGCGAAGATCGCCTGCATCATATTGGACATGGCGCTGATCGGCCCCCAGTTTGTTTCGCCGAGAACTCTCAATCCCACCAACATCAACGGCAACGAAAGCAATACTGCAATCAACGACAACCAGATCGGAATTCCCATGCTGAAGTACTGGACCAGGCAAACAATCACAGTCATGCAAATCGAACCAATCACCACGATGCGCATGGGAAAGTCTTTGCCATCAAGGCGCGCCGTATGCAGCCCACCAAAACTCTTCGCGACAAGTTTCCATTTCAACGCCAATGAAGTTAAACCGCCGGCCACCATCAAACCGGTAGCGGGCCACATCACCCATCGTAAAGTGGCAGGAAATGTCTCTTCCGGAATCATTCCGTGATGCAAAAGGTACGAAGGCAGAATGAACCAGCTAATCAGCATACCGATTCCCATTGCCAGACAAATACGGAACCCAACTAGTAATCCTGATCCGAACGACAGCAGACTCCAGTTAAAACCAATGCTCATCGGCTGCAGGCCCGGAATGAACCAGGTGTCTGGAAACAGCTTCAAAAAACTCGTCAGAAACATCAATGCGCCCGAGGCGAGACTCCCCAAACCCAGTGCTTTAACTGGACCAGCTGAGGCGCCTTTATCTCTACCTTCATGCAGAACCTTGATCGTTTCACCAGCTGCCATTCCGTCGGCGTAGGTGAGATTTTCTTCGTCAATGTAGTGCCGCCGCATAGGCACGGCTAGCAGAATTCCGAGCAGGCTCGCGCTACAAAGCCAGAAAAATATTTGCCAGGTACCAAGATGTATTGGCGGGTTGAGCACTCCCTTTTGATTTAGCAGGTCAAAGGCGGCGAGAAGTACACACATGAACGCAGTCTGCCCGGCGCTTGTACCCATTGTCTGCACCACATTATTTTCGCGAGCGTTGGTACGCGCAGCTCGCATAATCAGGACAAGAGCAATAAATCCAAGAAAAGCCGATACGACTGAAAGGTTGGGTCCAAAGCCGAGCTTCAAAACGCAATAGGGATAAGCACTGCCGATAATTGCAGCTACTACTAAGCCCACAGCTATTGAACGAGCAGTGAGTTCGGGCGCATCTGGAAGTTTTGTTTCAAGACGACTCATTGAATCCTCTTAAATTGAGAAGTTGATTGAGCTTGGTGAAAACCGCGCGAATAATACTGCCAGATCTCTGAGAAACATAGGTCCTGGATCTCCAATAGGTCCTATACGTCCTATAGGTCCTATTCCTATCTTTCCTCAACTAAGTTAATCTTTATGACATGACGATTTCGCAAATAGTTGAATTGACCAAGTTGAATGGCAGAACAAAATACCCTGCCGCGTACCAGGTGGCCTCAACCGTCGAAGCTCATTTTGCGCGACAAATCCAGGATGCTATTCGTGCCGGCGAAGATGGTTTAGCCACAATCCCAGATGCCAATTCGATTGCTTCCATCATTGATGCTACGTTCTGGGCTAGCTTTCGTCCCGAAGAAGGCCGTTTTCCAAAAATCTCTCTGGCTTATTTGCCTCCCGAACAAACGGATCAACCCTTGATCTTCGAGCACGCCCTGCCCCTGACGCCGGGAGTGTTGATGAAGCTGGCGCCAGCCGTCGAGCGGCCTGAGATTCACCTCGGAGTGTGGCGCTATGGACAGGAGCTCCAGGTATGGGGTGCGACTCGAACCATTCCGAATCTCTGCTTTGTGCTCGAAGACATTGAACCTGGACTTCTCGTCATCAAACACCGGAGACTCGACGGCTTCGGTAAGTATGCAAACGTAGTCGTACTCAAAGGCGAACAGATAAAAGTAATCGATGAGGATGGAACCAGTCTGCCCGACTGTCCTTCGTTGCTGAAAGCATTGCTGGCTTTTACTTCAGGCGTCAACGGCTCGCACTCGGCCGTGAATGTCCTGGTCCAACTCGCTGCTTCAATGAGAGCTCACGGCCATGGTGGCTCGTTACTAGTCACCACCACCGGTTCAGATAAGTGGCGCAGCTCAATAGCTCATCCAATCCAATACTCGGTTGGTCCACACTTCACTGCTCTTTCTGACATCATGAAAGGCGATCTGAGCGAAGAAACCCAAAATCAATGGGGTAATAGATTGCGTAGAGCCGTGGACACCGTAGCCGGATTAACTGCCGTTGACGGAGCAACCGTTATCAACGATCAGTACGAGGTGCTCGCGTTCGGCGCCAAAATCAGGCGCTCGGAACGAGCGACGCCAGTTGAACGATGGGTAATCACAGAACCAATTATTGGGAACCAGCCTCAAATCGTCCTTCCGACCGAGCACGGCGGCACTCGCCACTTATCAGCTGCTCAGTTCGTGAATGATCAGCATGATGCCCTGGCCCTGGTTGCTTCTCAGGATGGACGCTTCACAATTTTTGCGTGGTCGCCTTGCGAAGAGATGGTCCATGCACACCGGGTCGAATCTTTACTGATGTAAGGATCAAGGAGTAAAAGCGCGGCGGAATTGTATGCCGCTGTAACTCATCCTCATCGCCCGTCCATCGATCACGGAGTCAAACCTGATCCAGTCAGGAGAATCATCGCTGGTTGCAAATCGAGCTTCGCCGGTCGAGATTAACGGTTGGACCCCATCGATAAAAAGCTGCCCCTTTCTGAGTACTACGCGGGTATCGCCGTACCAGGCACTATCATTGATGAAGTGCCCGGTATAGGCTTCCCAGTCTTTTGGAACATTAAAAGTACGCGGACCGGAGTAGGCTTCTCCTGCATACCACGTTGATCCATAAAACGCTTCGACCACCTTGTCGGCCTCTCTCGTAAAGCCCAGTAGATATCGTTCAAAGTCAGGATGTTTTACGATAAAAAGATCGCGTCCCGCTCGTTCCAGGGTGATTCGTTGATTCTTATAGATCATGACGAGTTGATCACCTTTTGCTTCGAGAACGAGTTTGGCATCGTCCGGAGATGAATAAGTTCCGGCATAATCTCCTGCATTTGCGATTTTATCCGGAGCTACTGGAGGTGGCGGGGGGTCAGGTAGTGACGTTCCTTTCAACGAAGCGTTCAGTAATTCTACGGCATATTTAGTCACCGCAACCGGACGATAACCCTGTTGTAACGTGGCGTTGACCGAAGCGAATGCACCAATACCCGAAGTTAGATCGCAGTCAATCGAAGAACTAAAAGCCACCATCCCACCAGTGTGCCGTAAACGGGTGTGACCGCCGATGTCGCTTATCCAAAAGCCATAGCCGTATGAAGCATCTTCGCCACGAAAAGGAGAGTTAATTTCGGGTTTTACAAACAGATTGAATGACTCTTCAGAAATTACCCTGCCCTTAGGTAACGCACCGCGATTGACAAGCATGCGAAGGTACTTCGCCATGTCGGCAGGGGTCGACGCGACACTACCTGCTGCCAGATCAACTTCCATCCATTGCGCCTCTCCCAGCGCTCCATTTCGGGGAAATGGTCGATCGTCAATCAAAGGCATGTACCCGATGGCCATCACTCGTCGACTTTCATTTGTAATTATGGGGTAAGTCGCGCTCATTTCCAACGGACGTAACAATCTCTCCCGAATCGCGTCGGCAAAGGGGCGCTTATCAATTGCTTCGATCAGGAAACCCAGTATGTTGTAACCCGTATTTGAATAGAGAAACTTTTTCCCTGGTCCATAAGTAACCGGTATTTCGCTTAAAAGCGTGTCGGGTAAAAGCGGCACAGCGGGCAAACCGGAAGTGTGACTTAATATGTGATGAGTGGTGATTGGTTCGAAACTCGACTTGATCTTAAGCCACGGCAGGTAAGTTACGATTGGTCGATTAAGATCTATCTTTCCTTCATCCCGCAGTTGAAGCAATGCCAACGCGACGAACGACTTGGAAATTGAGCCTATCTCAAACACTGTTTCGGGCACTACGCTGAGATGCGCCTTGGTGTCGGCAAAACCATAAGTTGAGACTCGAATCAGACCATTCTTATTAGCCAGTGAGAGCGTTAAACCGGGAGCTCCTGTCTCGCGCATGTGCCGGGCAATGAACTCATCGAGACGGACAAAATGCGATTGCATTGCAGCGGCCTGCGGGAGCGCCCGGTGCGGGACGATCGTTCGAGCGATGATGCCATTCTCTTTAAGGGTGATGGAAGCCGAGACGGCCGCGCCAACACCTACCTTGAGGCTGTGTGCTAAGAAACTACGCCGAGACTGAAAGTGGTCCATAGTGTTAACCTTAAGATGTACTGAGTAGTCCTTCGAGCCGGAACCACTGTTGTTTCAACTGGTTGGCCCCAGGAAAATATGTTCCGTTGCGGTGCGCGCACAATTTAAACGATTGGGACCGCGAAGTCTCGAAAAATCTAAATCAGTTGATTAATAATCAACCGAAAAACTTCAAAAGTACGGATCCACATGTCATGATAGACCGCAAAACCGCTCAATGAAGGAGTCTGAAAAGCCGCATGTTGCCAAAGACAATAGTACTCGCCGTACTCTCGTGTTTGTTGCTTGTAGCACCCAAGCCTCCAGTCTTT
>DATIBX010000107.1:0-7737 GCA_035457105.1 Pyrinomonadaceae bacterium | reverse complement strand
GGATCCGTGCGGCGCCTTACCGAGGAAGTGGACCGTAAGAGTGCGTTGATTCGGACCGACCTCAAGGTAGTCGAGTCCATGGAGATCATCGTAGCTGCGCAAGGTTTCGCGCCGGCGTTCGTTATCGCAAATAAGGCTCGTCATTGGGCGATGCTCCGGGTGAAAGTTTCGGTGACGGCCTGGCGCGTTCTCTGCACGACGTATTGCACTTCGACGCGAAGTTCTGCATCGTCACTCGTGACTAATAAATTCTTAACTTCGATCAGATCACCGAGCCACTGCTGCAAGCCGGCTTGAATCGTGAACTGAATCGCCGCTGCCATTTCCGGACTGTTCGGAGCGAAGACCATTTCCAGCAGTCCACATCCGAAGTCAGGTCTATTGACGCGCTCGCCGGGACCCGTAAGCAGGAACTGCTCGATCATGTCGCGTATGTGATCGTCGTCATCGGTGGCGGCGGTTCGCCCGAGCTGATCGAAATGGAATGGATAGTCAATGTTCATCGAATCCTCGCTAAAGAGCGCTCGCCCGTGTTTGCGTTACCAGGATCAAAAGCGGCGTCCCGGATGGAGCACAGATGGCTTGACTGCTTTGAACCAGGAGCGGCTGCCCGTTGGAGAACACGCGCGTAGTTCCAGTCAGCCACTGCGCTGTGACACATGGTCCATTCGCGGCGGGTGGAGGGGGCAGGGCGCAGCCCGCCACGACGTAGGGTGCGGTCAGCAGTACCGTCGGCTGACCACTGACAAGCACTCGGGGATTCGGAACCGTGGGTTGCGCCTGGCCGCCATGCGAGCAAAGCACCTGAGCACCAACATGAACGAGAAATCCTGGCATTACGTCTCCTTATTCAGATCACCACAAATGCGCCATTGTTGATGGTAATTGTTGGGCCGATCATCGAAATGGTTGCACCTTTCCCGTTTGAGATAAAAACTCCCGCATCGTTAACAACGATTGAAGCGCCAGTTGCGCTCTTCAAGATGATTCCTCCCGTCGGCGGCGCCGGCGGCATTACCGGAGGCGGCACAGATGGCGGAAGGTCGCTGATCACGATCGCATTCTGCAGTAGCGACTGAATTACAATGCTCGGGTCAGCCGGATTGCCCGCGTGAACTGCGAGCGGAATATCAGACTGCGCCCCCCAGCGACATCCAACCCAGACCGGATAATCCGGATCGCCTCGCTCAAACTCCACCCACACCCCGGCACCAATTGGCGGAACCATGTACACGCCCATCGGTGGACCAGTCGGTCCCGCCAGCGGCACACAAGGTTCGGCCCAAGTAGAAGGAATCGCTCCCAGCACAGCCGGGATCATCAACTGCAAGCGACCGCGCTGCTCGGGATCTATGTTTTGGATAACCGTCGCGCGATACTTGCCTACGAAGGACTTATTTGGGCTTGATTTGTTCATGGTCCAACTACGGGCGTTTGTGAAATCAGTCCGTCTCTTGAAAGTGTGAATGACTGCTTGTACTCGCCTGACTTGATGTTGTGAGTGACGCTATTGACATAATAAAAACCATCGTATGCCGGTCCGGCCCCTCGCACACCCACGACACTTCGCGTTCTTAGAATTCCACCGTACCTCGTGGTATTCACCGAACCGTTTCCGGTAATTGCGTCTGAGTTGTCCAACATTAACCCGAAGATCCGCTTGAGCGCCTCGACCGCAGAAAGGTTTGCCATGTCTTCTGGAAACTGAATCTTCGCGGGCGGTGTCAGCCGCGCACCCAGGGGCGGATGAAGGATACTGACGTTAGGCACGGGGATCGGAATCGGAATCTTTCCGGTGATCGGATCCAGGATTGTAATGACGACGAGTTTCTTGGCGAGACCGTCTAACGAGAAGCTGAGCGATTCAACGTTTGTCTGCCAGTCCATGTTCACGCTAAGCGCTGGTTGGGGCACCGGCACCGGCAAATCAGGACCGAAGTAAGCGACGCTGGTCAGTGGCGCCGGACCAGGCTCAACGTAGAACACGTAACCGCACTGGCTCGCTAGCCCTCTAACGTATTCTCGATCGGTGCCGGTTTGAGTCGGTATCTGATCGGTCGGTAGTGGAGGTGCATCTCCAATAGGCGGTACAACCACCGGCACAATTCCGAAGACCGCGTACTTTGCCAGGATCAAAGCGACCCGGGCAGCTACTGGCATTGCCGGGTACAGTAGTTTGATTTCAATGACGTCCATTAACACGCTTAAGTCTTCGCCGGTAACAGTGAGCGTCGACTGGCCGGGATCGTTACTCGGCGTCAGTTCGTGACGAGTGACAATTCCATCCATAAGCACCCGCGGCAAACCATTCATTGTGGCGATTATTACTACCCTCGTAATCATTGGATCGAAGTACCCGGCCGGCAGCATTGCCAGCTGCAAGGGAGAGTTCTTGCCCATAGTGAAGGTGAGCTGAAATCCCGTCCGGTCCTTCGAGCTGTTCACCTGAACACTCTTCAGCGCTTCCATAACTGGAAGTGGTGCTGGAATCGGCACGGATGGGCCGATCATCAGAGTGAGATAAACTCCATTAAGCATTCGTCGGTGTCCCTGGTATTCCTTCCGGTAAGGTTATTCGAATGCGCCTGCCGATTTCCTCGGTCAACTCGTCAGGCCGCATCGCGCGATTCGCGTCACATACTCGCCAAAACTGCAAAGGGTCGCTCAGATAACGCGCGGTGATGTTGTCGACGCGGTCGCCCTGCACCACAAAGTGTTCCTGCAAGGTGATGAACCGTTCGGGCTGTGGCACGAACCGGCGTCTGAGATAGGAGTAAGTCTTGCCATCACTAGTCTCGATCGTGGTCGTATCAATGCCGAAGTAGCGACTGGTCTGTGAAAACGTCATACGGTCCTCTTTCTAAGACAGCTTCAATCCCTGGCCCACATTCTGAACGTTGCTGAAGAGGTTCGTGGCCGCCATCACCTCTTTGACAATGTGATGGGCCAGGAACAGAACGCGCCCCGCACTCAGCAGCGGCAGATCGTTATAGCTGAGAACTGCGAGCGATAAGTCAACCTTTGCGCGGATCGGATTCAAGAGAGGGTCGTGGGCTTCTTCAGTGATGCTGAAGCTGGTGACACGCACGGGAAGAACGCGCTGTGGCCCCCACACGAAAAGCGTCATTGGCGATTCAGCGGGAATGACTTCGATTGTGCCGATCAAAGAAAGGGCCGTGTTGACGATTACAACCGCGCTCTTCGGATACAGCATGATTTCGAGAGCCGCGAGTGTCGGATAAATGCCGCTGGCTAACGCTAGAGGATTTGCTTGTTCGAGCTGATCGGTGGCATCGATCTCGATGCTGAGCGTGATCGTTTCCTTGGGCGCGCCGGTGAGGCGAAAAGCTTCACCACGATCGCCTTCAGCGGCAACTGCGCGCGGCTCGAGCTTTCGCGTCATCGTGTCCGGGTTGTATTGGAACACCACGACGCTGCCGAGGGGATTCAAGGGATCTACTCCGATCAACGCGCCCTTGAGTAATCGTGGTGAATTGGGAAACGTGCTCATCTTTTTAACGCCCTCTCCTCTTTTTTGGCGTCTAGAACAATCGCGGCCGAGCGATCATCGCGATGTCACAGATGCGGCACTGCAGCGCGCAGAATCTTTCGTGCAGTGTCGATTAGGGTGTTCCGTGCCGTATCACTTGCGCCGGGTGGCAGCATCGGCGTGTGTAAATGAATCAGTGGGATCTTAGTTCCGGTTGTAGCTTGCAACAGACTGTTGCGATAAAAGATCTCGTTGGACAGAAATCCTCCGCCGGATCCCGCTACGGCAACACCCGGCGACTTAACCGACTGGGGGGTCGAACCGGGTCCCTGTGGTAAGTTGCGGGGCTGGGTCGCACCGGGAGGCAGATCTTCAACCTCGGTCTCCTCTGTAATAGCTCCCTTACGTCCCGCTGCTCCTCTCATTGCTCCCAGCATAGAAGGAGGGACTGTATGTTTTATGAACTCCGCTCCGCTTGCTACGCCCGGCGGCGCCACGGGTTTGGTCGGGGAACCACCACCCATTTGTCCGAGGTTGTCTGGGAAGTTATCAGTTGAGCGGCGGCGTCCGGCGAACTCTTCGAGCTCGAATTTAGAACTACCCTGACTGATGCTCATCACGAGATGCGGTGGTTGCGCGGCAGTTAATTTGGGCCGCAGATAGTTTTCGACGATGCCCTCGTTGAAGTCCGCATAACGCACTGGGAAAACTGCCGCCTCGACTCGCGCTGAAACCGAACCCTCGGTCAGAGTCTCGCCGTCCAGAGCAAGTGCTACTGCACCAGAAAGATTGCTCTGTCGAATATCGCCTGCACTGGAAAATCCAAACGGATCAAATCCGCTCGCCAGGATTCGCTTCTTATCCGGGTCCGTCGGAAATATCGCCGTAGTCATTCCCCGCGAAGTCTGCTCCAGAAGTTGTAACAACCGGGTATGCAGTCTGCGCAATGAATCTGCGTCTGGAACCCATGAGGGATTCCATTGCCTTAAGACATTGGTCAACATCAAGCGAGTCCAGTAGATTTGGCGATCGTCACTGCCGGAACCGCCGGCTTTTGCGGCAGCAGTGGCGGCTTGCCAGAGGTCTTCGCCGAATTTCTTTACTACTGCCTCTGCGGCCTTAGCGTTCTTAGTCACTCCTAATGCTTTGCTGAATGCTGTGCTGGTCTTCGTGGCATCTGCTGTCAGGAAACCGGAGGCTTTGGCCGACGAAACTTTCTCCTCTTCGATCGTGAGCGCAGGTACACAACGAGGGATCTTTGAAAGGATCGTAGCTCCGCCTTTACGAGAAGCGAGTTCAGTGTCCAGTCCAGCCTCATCAACTCCAAGCGCCGACTTCATCTCTGAGCGAGCTTCGTCAATTAGGTGTTTCTCACGAGCGATCTCCTTTTTCGTATAGGGCTTTCCGGTGTCAAGATTGATCATCGTTCCGTCAGGAGGCTTGCTGCCTGCCAGAGTGAAATCCCCATCCCATTCTTGTTGCAAAGGTCCGTGTTCACACTTGGGCTTCGCCAAGCCCGTGACTTTTACGCGCGTGACCCCTTTTCGCGCTCCGTCGAAAATCGCTTTTGCCATCGGCTCGTGAAGCCGGACGCATCCATGCGACAACGGCGTGCCGTCAACCGGGGTGTACTTGTGAAGCGCCACCTGTTTTGCGTCGTGAAACTGTGTCCAGAACTTGATGCCGCCACCCGTCACCGGAATCTTTGCGGTCACCGTAAAGTCGCCGACCGGAGTGCAGTTGTTGTCTGTTTGGTTCGACCTTGGCGCCGAACACGCCCCGCCTGCGGATGCACCAGCAGTGGCATCAAAACAACAGTGACCCTTTCCCGTGGAGCATTCATCAGTTTGGACGCTACCGTCGCTGAAGTTAGCGGTGACCTGCTGCTTCGTATTCTGGTCAACTATGATCTGCGTGATGTGTGGTGGAGTTTTGCTCGGGGCTCGCTGCAGGGCAGGTTGATGCATCAACGGCGGAGCCATTGATGCTTGTTTTCCTGCAGACTCTCCGACGGCCCTGGCCTGCGCTTCGGCGCCGGCGTCTGGATCAACTGCTATTAGGCTCGATGAGGAGGAACCAAGCACCGAAGCTTGCTGAATAACATGAGTTAACTCGTGTGCAAGAAGCTGGGAACCCTCGGCTGAGTTAGGTTGGAACCTTCCTGATCCGAAAACGACATCGCTGCCCACCGTGTACGCCAGCGCGTTCACCGCTCGTGCGGATTCTGCCGCCTGACTGTCCGTATGCACACGGACGCGGCTGAAATCCTGGCCCAATCGTGACTCCATCTGGTCGCGTGTTTGTGAGTCAAGTGGTCGACCCGACGAGCGCAGGACGTCATGGACTATCGACGGAACCTCAGGTGCCTCGAATGATGATGACGCGTGCCGCTGTAAGATTCCTTTCCCAGTCCTGCAGTTTGCACAAACGCCGCTTGCGGTGTGCTGGCCGCAATTGCACTTGCGCTGCAAGAATCCATTCGCCGCAAGCGGTGCTTTGGTTGCAGCGTTCGTTTGGCTTTGCAATCGGTCACTCATCAGCTCTATCTCGTAATTCCGATCATTCGTCCCTGCTTTGTCTTATAGCTCCTGGGGCAACGCCCTCGATCGCGACGCAGCTGAGGCTCTCCATTCGCAAACGTCCAGATCGGCTCACTTCTTCGCATGTTTCCTGTCGTAGGCTGCCTTACAGTTCTTGTCCCACCACGTGCCATAACCCTCCTTGTGCTTGGGATTCAGCAGTTTGTCGAAGTACTCGTCGAAATCCTTGGCCTTGCGCGCCCATTCCTTCTCCGCTGTTTTGCACTTCCAGATATCTTTGCAAGCGTCGAAGGCTGTAAGCACGTTCTTGACGCCGCTCTCGTATTCAATTTTCTCGAAGCCCTTAATGAAAGCATCGCGCGCTAAGTCGCCGGCCAGTGCGCTGGTTGATAGGTTGTCAAAATCCTTGGCGCGCGACATGTTGGACAACTCTTGAACCAACACCTGCACTGCGTTGCAGCGATCGCTCGTTTCCTCGAGGGTGATGGTATCTCCTGAGGTAACGCCACCGGACTCTGTCTTGCCAGACTGGACGATCGGATCCTTGTCCTTATTGGCCTTCTTTGCCTTGGCCCAAATCCCCAGTCCGCCGTCGCAATCAGTGAGCATCTTCTTCAACTCAGAAACCGTCCATGACGGAGTTATCTTGCGTCGAATCGTCCCCGCGCCCACGTGGCCCAGGAGAGCGAGTTGCGAGACAGGTCCTGAGCCGACAACAACTGCTTCAGCAACTCGGTCGGCCTCGTGTTCGTGTGAGTCATTTGCCGCGCCCACTCGAAGTTGTGTGTTGAGGCCTGACTTGTCGGCACTGCTCTGTTGCACTACGTGCGTAAGCTCATGCGCAAGAAGTTTCTTGCCCTCCGCCGTGGCAGGAGTGTATTTGCCAGACGCGAATGCAATGTGACTACCGACTGTGTAAGCGCGCGCAAAGACCGCGTCGGCGGCGCTCGCCGCTTTGTCGTCCGCATGGATGCGAACTCGACTAAAGTCATGCCCGAAACGCGATTCAAAAAAATCTCGCGTCCCGCGATCGAGCGGCTGGCCGGAGGAGCGCACGACTTCATGCACGATGGATGGCACTGTCGAAGATTCAATGCCATTAGCGGCCTTCCTTTGGAGCGAACCTTTCTTCTTCGCGCATTCGACGCACTCTCCGCCCATCGTGTGATTGCCACAGTCGCACTTGCGCTGCAAGATCTTCTGCCCCTGCATGAGTCCTGATGACTGATCACTAGAAGATTGGTTTGCCTTCTCGTTCATTGATATGTATTGGCTTGATAATCTCCTCAATTCGGTCTTCGCATGTCTCTAATGTTTTGCCCACACCGTTTCTTGATTCGTGAAAGCAGCAAGAGATTCATCCGCACTCACTTAATTCAACGACTACTCAGAAATTTTCAGAGTGATCCTCAATCCCGCACCACCAAACATGTCGTCGCTAATCAGTCGGGTGGCCGAGCGACACTCCTCGGCATCGTGCATCCAACCCCCGCCCCGCATTGCTCCATGTCTTGGTGTGATGACCCCGATAGGATCAGTGTCGGGCATCGTCGCGTAGTCTTCGATGAAGTCGGCGCAAAATTCCCAGACGTTGCCGTGCATGTCATAAAGGTCCCAGGCGTTCGGTTGTTTTCCTCCAACTTGGTGCGCTTTCGCTTCAGAGTTTTTTGAATACCAGCCGACACGCGCGAGGTCAGCCTCATTGTC
>DATIBX010000106.1:0-17496 GCA_035457105.1 Pyrinomonadaceae bacterium | reverse complement strand
AGTAAGACTGGGCCGCGTTTTTCCATTCTGGTTGGTCCACGACCATGTATTACGAAACCAGACTGTCGGCAACAGGTTTATTTGCGCGGCCTCCGGACCGCGATTGACGGCGCTGATCTTGATCAAGAGATCCTCGACGTCAGCCTTCGCATATTCAACAAAGACGTCGAAGTAACGGTCATCATTAAATACGCCGGTATCTATCAATTCAAATTCTGGTGCGTCTTTGCCCCGACGACGATTCTCATCTACCAGTTGTGAGTACGGAAACGCGGCTTGGGGATACTTATACAAGTACTTCATGTACGAATGCGTCGGCGTGGAGTCGAGATAGAAATAGTACTCCTTGAGATCCTCGCCGTGATTGCCTTCGCTGCCCGTTAGACCAAATGCTCGTTCTTTCAATATCGGATCGCGACCGTTCCAGAGCGCCAGCGCGAAACAGATCCTTTGCTGTCGGTCGCAGATGCCCGCCAGGCCATCTTCATTCCAGCGATACGCGCGCGACCGAGCGTGATCGTGCGGCAAGTAGTCCCAAGCCGTACCGTAGGCGCTGTAGTCTTCGCGCACTGTGCCCCACGCGCGCTCACTGAGGTATGGCCCCCAACGTTTCCAGTGTGCCGTGCGGTCACGCGATTCTTCGAGTCGCCGCTCTTCGGCGGTCACCTGTTTTGATTGTTTCGTTGACTTAGTCATTTGTTCATCGTGTTGCACTGCACGCTTCCTTTTATGCCGTCCGCAACTCAGTTCTGCCGCATTCTGGACAGGTGTGTGCTTCCTTCAGCACACCGCCAAAAACTGAATTCACCAGACTCGGATCGTCGACGCCATAGTCGATCTTCATCGCATGATGATTCATCTCGGCGCCACAGTCAGGGCAAATCATTTTCGTGTTTTGCGGCATCGCTTTACTCCTTAACTGAGCTCTTAGTCGCGTGTGCTTCGCGAACCTTACATTTTGTATTGCTGAGCTGTTCGCGTGCTTTCAGATTCCTACATTCTCTCGGCCATACTTCAATACCTTACTCATCCAGATCAGTTCTCCGAGGAACTTATCGATGCGTTTGACATACGCCTCATCCAGAATCTGTCCCTCCGCGCTGAAAAGTTTTTGCGCGCCGGAGAAAGTGCCATCCCAGAAGATCGTCACCAGACCCAGTTCTCTCAGCACTGGTAGCAAATTCTCGATCGCTCGCGTGCCTCCGAACCCGCCCGCAGAAACACCGCATACGCCGACCGCCTTGTGGATGTATTCCTTAAGATTCGAATCGAGCACATGCTTGAGCAACCCCGGATAGCCGTGGTTGTATTCCGGGACGATCAGAATAAGGCCGTCAGCGCGGGCGATCGTTTCTGAAAAGCCTGAATGCTTGAGCGCCTCACCGGCGTCCGTGTTAGGAAAATCCAGGCCGAGGATGTCGATCAGTTCTGTCTCGACACCTTCCCGCTTCTGTATCTCCGCGTGAACGAATCGAGCGACGTTTTCGCTGGCGCGCCCTTTTCGCGCAGTGCCTAAAATTACCGGAATGAAGAGCGGTCTGTTCATTGTTCTGATTTTGTTCAGTGCTCAATCAACGCCATCACGTGACCGTCTGGATCGCGCACGAGAAGACTCTTTGCAAAGCCAAGTCGTCTATCACTGAGCGAGACAATACCGGGTGAAACGAATCGGAAGTTGGCTTGAATCAGGTCCTGTGCAATTTGTTCGGTTGAACGAACGACTAAGGTGGTTTGCCAGTGAAATAGATCGGAGGCGCGCTCATCCGCTGGCGCCGGACGCCCGTCCCTCGGCGCAAGGTACTCGAGAAACTCGATACCCGGCCCCCCGCCGCCGGCTCGAAGACTCGTAATACGTAACCTTGCGCCGAAAACGTTATTTAGGTGTTCTTGCTCGGTGCCGTAATTCTCGCTTGTGCCCGTGATGCTCAATCCGAGAACGTCGCGATAGAATTTCAAGCTCGCTTCAGTATTACTAACAACGATGGCGGTGTGATCTATTCCCAGGAAAAGCTTGTTGTTCGCGTGATGCCATTTTGCATCACCTTTACCTTCGGGGAACTGCAAGATTTCAAGCGGATGTTTATCTGGATCCTTAAAATAAAAAGCTTTGATCCCCGCCGCGTTCTTGTTCCATTCAGGAAGAAGCTGTGGCCCGGTTGAGGCATGTTCGACCTTATTTTGTCTGAGCCAGGCATAAGCCTTTTCCATATCGCTGGTAATGATGGCGATGTGTTGGAACCAGTGATCATTGCTGCGCGAGTCAACTGGAACCGGACGTCCTTTTGGTGCGAGATACTCAGTCAACTCGATGAACTCATTACCGAGTTTCATCCGCACGACCCTAATGCGCAGACCGAAGACTCCCTGCAATCTCTCATAGTCTGCTCCGGTAACCTCAACATCTGACACTTTCTCAAACGACAGAATCCTTGAATAAAAGGCGACTGAAGCTTCCATGTCCGAAACAGTCATGCCAACCGCTGCAACCTGCTCAACAGTTGGTGACGACAGTTCAGCTTTGTCGGTCGGTGAAAGGAGGGGGACGCGCGAACTGGTTGCTGTTAGCGTTGCAGCACGCGCGTCCGTTGGCAGGAAAGTGGCAGGAAAAAGGCAAAAGGCAAAAAGTAGAAGGTAGTGAGCAAGCCTAGTCACTGTAAATGCGCTCTGATTATGGCGTCGTTTGTTCATGGCTCTTGCTTTGCCTTTCGTAGTCCTTCTACCTCATGCGCTCCAAAAGGTGGTCGCCGACTCGCAAGGCGTTTGCCATGATTGTTAGTGCTGGATTCACAGCACCACTGGACGGAAAGAAGCTCGCATCCACAACGTACAGATTGTCTACATCATGGGCCTTACAGTTCACATCGAGCGCGGAAGTTTTGGGATCGTGGCCGAAACGAACGGTACCGTTTTGATGGGCCACTGCTGCCAGCGGGAGCCGTTGGCCCAGATACAGATTTCGCGCAAACAGACCCTGATGACAGTCATGGCCGTGAACGTCGCAATTAGTTTGTTTCATGGCCTTCTGTAAATTTGCTTTCAGCCGATCGTGACCTTCTACGTTATTCAGTTTGTAATTGACCATGATCTTGCCGTCGCGGTTCACGGTCACTCGGTTGTTCGGGTCGGGCAGGTCTTCAGACGTTAGCCAGAAATCCAAAGAGTGCTTCGCCATCAAGTCCAGACTCCACCCCGGTGCGATTGCAGGCGCTCCTGCTTTCAAGGTATCGGCGTCGAGTTTTCCTACGAACGAGATGTGGCCCATCGGGAAGTCCCACTCTTTCGAGCCGAAATAAAAGTCATTGATTGCAAGAGTCTTCTGAAAGACCGTCTCGTTCGGGCATTTTGAAAGCGCCATCAAAACCGAATTGATATGACCCATGTAGTGGCGGCCCACAACATCAGAACTGTTACCGAGACCGCGCGGATGTTTGTCACTCGCTGAACGCAGCAGTAAGGCGGCCGAATTAACGGCGCCACATGAGACGACAACGATATCGCCGGAATACTTTTCGACTACTCCGTTGCGCTCGACGACGACGTTGCTGACCTCACGCTCGTTCCCATTAGTCTCCAGCCGCATCACGTGAGCGTTTGTCAGCATCGAAACGTTTTCATACTCCAGCGCTGGATCAACACAGATTGTTTGTGCATCGGCCTTCGCATTGATCAAGCACGGGTGGCCGTCACAAGTGTTGCAACGAATACAGGCGCTAGTCCGCGGATTGTTTTCGTTTAGCTTGATGCCCAGGGGCACATGGAATGGTTTCAGTCCGGCTCGGGCCAGATCGTCGGAAAGATGCTGAATGCGGGGTTCGTGACTCACTGCTGGGTAACGATAGGGTGCGCTCGATCGCGGTTCAGTCGGGTCTTCACCACGCGTACCATGCACTTGATAGAGGTGTTCGGCCTGAGTGTAGTACGGCTCCATTTCGTCGTAAGAGATCGGCCACGCTGGTGAGACGCCTCCGTGATGTCTAATCTCCCCGAAGTCTTTTTCACGAAGACGAAAGAGCGCCGCGCCGTAGAACTTCGTATTTCCCCCCACGAAGTAATTAGTATGCGGATGCAGCGCCCCACCACCTGCGTCGAGCCATGTTTCCTTCGTGTTATAACGAGCTTCAAGATTTACAGCCTTGGTACTCCAGTTATCTTTTTCACGCGGGACATAGTCTCCACGTTCAAGCAGCAGAATCTTTTTGCCGGAGGGAGCGAGTCTGTAAGCGAGTGTGCCGCCGCCAGCTCCCGTCCCGATGATGATGACGTCGTAGTGATTACTGTTTGCCATTTTTCGCTCCGAATGAATTTGAATCTCTGCTTTAAGACAACCGATTCTGTGGACAGGCCTTCGGCCCAGGGTCCATTGCCCTTTTGCATCGTTTGTTGTTGTCCTCAGGATCTAGTTGGAAGCGTTCGAACTTCTAAAAGCCTTCTGACTATTCGCTCCAGCAATTAGTCGAAGTACTTCTTGAAACCTTACAAAGACGAGGAACCGAGCTTGTGCTGATCTGAGAGCCCTTTCAAGTCCGGAAATACCGCTCTGTTTCGCTATTCCTCCCGAAATGGGTTCAGACTTAGGCGGTTGGCAGTTGATACGTTCAGACTCGAACAAATTCCTCAGCCTCAAACGCGCGTTATGTAGCAGTGACCGAAGGTTACCGCATGAGATATTGAGCACGTCACAAACCTCTTCCGAGCTCAAACCGTCGATCTCTCTCAGTGTGAATGCCAGCGCCATCACCCGTGGAAGCTCAGAGAGACAACGATCCAACGTCTTCCAAAATTCAGCCCTCTTCAGCGCGCTCGTGGCGTCGAACTGCCAGTCAGTTGGCGCCATCTCTTCTCGCCAGTGACCAAGCCATTCCCCCGACGTTTCAAAAAACGTTTCATCGCTTACGTCTGCGGTGAATTCATCAGGTGTCCCGACGATCCGGGGACAATGACGGATGATTTGCTGCTTAAGGATTTCTACTAACCAGGTTCGTTCTGAGCTGTTGCCGGGACGTGTATTCATTGCCACTTGCGCTGCTAGCAGTGTCTCCTGCACTGCGTCCTCGGCGGCTGCCATGTCGCGCAAACGGAACATTGCGTACCTGTAAAGACAGTCGCCGTATGCCTCTAACCACTCAGCCGGCTTCGCTGTAGCTTCGTTGTCCAGATTAGCTGTCATCGAATTCCCATTGTCTGTCGTCGAAATATGAGTTGATCAGTTCTGAAAAAGGCTTTCTGGATAGTTAGACGGTGAAGAGTTCAAGAGGATGCAGAATCTCAAGGAATTCGAGACAACTAGTCAAAACTCCGCCTTGGCGGGACTCATGGCGTAGGGTATTATTTGGGACCACCGATCGGGAGAAGCCTTGTGACCTTCCTGCGCTTAGAAGATATTGGCCCAAGCGATTCGCCGGTGCTCGCTTTCTTCAAGAACACTTTCGGATTCGTGCCCAATGTTTTCCGAGACCAGATGCTTCGTACCGATATTGTTCAGGCTGAAGCGAAATTGATTGATTCGCTTTTGCTGAAGCAACGGGCGCTCACCCGTTTCCAGAAGGAATGCATCTTGTTGGTGGTTTCTGCGGCAAATTCGAATGCTTACTCTGTCGCTTTGTTCGGCCAAACCCTTCAAATTCTGGGTACTTCGAGCGAGGAGTCTGATCGAATCGCGATTGACTATCAGGGGTCTAAACTTTCCGAAGCGAACAAGGCGCTCGTTACAGCTGTAAAGAAACTCGTGGAAACTCCCACTTCATTTTGCGAGGACGATATCGCCTCATTGGCAAGTCAAGGTTTTACCCAGGAACAAATTCTCGAATCAATCCTAGTAACCGGCCTCGCAAATTTTCTTAACACTGTGCAGATAGGTCTCGGGGCTCTACCCGATTTTCCTCAGCGCATAGTCTTTCCTCTAAAAAAAGAAGTGAATCTTTCTTCGGAGTCGGGGCGTCAAACAATTGATCGGCCTTTGTCTGAGGATTTTCCGTGTGAAGATCCGGATACAGAAATTGTGGCCCGAGTGCAGGCTGGAGAGACGGATGCTTTTGAGGAGTTAGTTCGAAAGCACGGACGCAGGATTTATCGAAGCCTGGTTGGAATTCTTGGCAGTGCTGATGAAGCCGAAGATGCTATGCAGGACGTGTTTATGAAGGCCTTCCAGCACATTGGAGACTTCGAGCGGCGCTCAAGATTCTCGACCTGGTTGGTGCGCATCGCGATCAATACGGCGATCCAGCGTGTTCGGGGGCGCAAAGAGATCAGCAGTCTTGAAGAAGAAGACGGCGAATTTAGGCCTCGTAACATTCAGGCATGGCAGCCTGATCCTGAGCAATGTTGCTCAAAGGAGGAAATGCGCAGGTTGATTGAGAAAGAGATCATCAAGCTGCCAATGAAATACCGCCTCGTGCTTATATTGCGAGACGTCGAAGAACTTTCTACTGTGGAAGCCGCTAATGCACTTGGATTGGGAGTTCCAGCTCTGAAGGCGCGCCTTGTCCGTGGACGTTTGATGCTACGTGAGGCTCTGGTTCCATACTTCTCCAAGGAGAACACGGGAGTAACTGCATGATAAGGTGCGATGAGTTCATCACTGAATTGGGCAATCTGCTCGACGATGATGTAGCCGCAGAGATTCGAGAGCAACTCGAATCTCATTTGGCCCATTGCCGGACTTGTCAGGTACTCTATGACTCAACTCGCAAGACACTGCGGATCGTTACCGAAAGTGGTTCATTTGAGTACCCGGAACCAATTGCTGAGCCCCTGGTTGATAAAATCATGTCGCGAATCCGCAGCGCCTGTGAGACGGACCACTCATTACCATCCGAATAATGCGTCGCCCCGCTCTTCAATCCGTTTAGGCCGGCACGAAGGGACCTTATATACGAGCGCAGCTAGGCATTGGCCGCTACACTGTTGCTCAAATCCAGCTGCAGAGTCTTGAAGTCCGGTACGGTACCGAGCCCAAAGCCGATGTAGTTGGCCCATTTCGCCAGACCCACACATGACACTGCTTCCAGTATCGCCTGGTCGGTAAAATCGTAGGTTCGTAAGGTATCAATGTCTGCCTGACTGATCGTCAAGGGATGATTATTTAGCTTAACGGCGAAGTTCAGTAGGGCCTTATCGACTATGGGTAAGTTACTGGCGGTATGGTCCAGCGCGATCTGTTCGGGCTCTGGGCCTTCGAGGCGGAGCATACGAACGATCTCGCAGTGAGCTGTTACGCAATAGGTGCTCAGATTCGCCGCGGAACAAACCAGGAAGATGTACTCCTTTTGCCGGCGCGTCAGCGCACCCTCCCTGATCAGCAGCGCATCAACTAGTTGGACCTCGGCGTCGATGAGGTCAGGGCGCATTGTTTGAGCGAGAAAAAAGTTGGGGATAAAACCGTAGTCCTGTTTGATGAGCTGGAGCGTTGGAAAGTCCTTTTCGTCAAATGGGAGATTGCCAAGGAAACTCATAGTTACTCCTTGCTAATAAGTCAGAAGGGGATTCTCACCAGTTAAAAATATCTTAATGATGCTACGACCAGCAGGATTGGACCGTCAAGGCTGCACAACCCAGGTTTGGATTGTCGAAGAACCAGCAGTCGTGAGGGCTGACTGGTGGTCCATTTGATGAGGAATTTATAAGAGTTTGGTCTAAGACTACGCAGAAAGGGCGAGCTTGTTATTAGTTGCCATGCGTCTCTGCTTCATCACCAGTTCAAAGCTCTCACGCATAGCGGGCAGGTTTGCCGCCAGCACAGCAAACTCCCGTTTGTGAATGCTTAAAACGTCGAGTGGCTCAAGACAGCGAACAGTTGCATTTCGAGTAGTTTGATTGAGCAAAGCCATCTCGCCGAAGTATTCACCTGGACCGAGGCGCGCGAGCAAAGACTCATTGCCGTTTTCTTGACGCGCTACCTCCGCCTGACCGCTGGCGATAATGTAAATGCGATCACCGAGATCACCTTGATGAAATACTTCCTCACCGGGCTCGAAGTGTTCATGGGAAACTCCGGTGGCATTCGTAAGCTTAAGTTGAACCAAATCCGGCGGCAGAAATAGTTCAAACGTCCATGATGCTGCCACTTTCAGTCGACGGCCCCAGCCCGGAAGTTTCATTAGATAGATGGAGCGCCACATGAACCAGGCGAGAAAGCCTGAGATGTTAAGACCAAAAACTTGTGCCACCGCCGATCGATGACCAAGAGCGGCAAGCTTACCAAGCTCCTTAAACTGGAAGGTTTTTTCGTCGCCGCCACGTATCGCTGCCACGATATTGTGGGCTGCGGTCTTTCCCTGTCTCGTCGCAAACTGCGCCGTTGGCGGACAGAAGCTGCCATCCGCCGTTGGAATAAGAGCACAATCACCGAGTGCCCAAACGTTATTTGTTCCCTCAACCAGCAGGGAAGAATTGGCCTTTAGTCGTCCGCGCTCCTTCGGAAGATCGAGCATATCAATGAGAGGGTTTGGCGAAGACGGCACAGTCGAGATCAAAGTCCGTGTGTGAATGTGTGTCCCGTCGGCGAGAATTGCCTCTTCGCCGCTTGCCGCCTTCAGCAATGTCTTGAGCCGGATGTCGACGCCACGCTTCTCTAGAATTCTCTGTGCATACATCGCTAACTTCTCGTCTAGTTCCGGGAGGATGCGGTCCTGGGCGTGGAGTAGGACAATGCGCACCTCGCTGCTATTGATTTGCGGATAGTTTCTGACGACATCGCGCACGAAGTCGTTAAGTTCTGCGACCACCTCAACTCCTGAAAAGCCCCCGCCAGCGACTACAAAAGTCAACAGTTGCTGCCGCAGTCGTTGATCTTTGTGCTCAATTGCCGCCTCCTCTAACACGTGTATCACGTGATTGCGAATGTAAAGCGCATCGCTGAGATTCTTGAAGGGGATGGCGTGCTCCGGTAATCCGCGCAGGCCGCGAAAGTCTGTAACGTTGCCGAGCGCTAGCACGAGGTGATCGTAATGAATCACGTTTGGCTGTTGCCGGAAGCCGGGAGTAGTAGTCACCGTCTGCTGCTTTGTGTCGATGGACTCAACGTCGCGCACATGAAGGTCTGTTAGCGGCAACATCCTCCGAATCGGACTGACCGTGTCGAGGATTCCGATATTTCCCGAGACTACTTCGGCGAGCATCGGCTGAAAGACGAAATAGTTTTCTTTGTTAACGAGAGTGATCTCAAAGTCGTCGTGTTTTCTGAGCGCCTTCTCGAGATGCAGTGCCGTGTAGATGCCGCCAAACCCGCCGCCAAGAATTACCACACGTTTGCGCGTTTGTTCCTTCATGAATTGTTCTCAACAAACTTTGGATTTCGAATCATTGCGGCGAAAACACCGACAGCAACCAAAAGCGTTGCCGATGTGACTAAGAGCACTACGCGCGGCCCGACGACTTGAAAAGCCTGTCCGATTCCCAAAGGAACAAGCATAGCACCGGCGCTTGCCCCGAATACAAACCAACCGGTTACACGGCCAGTCAATTTCATTTGCTTCCCGGCAAACGAAAGAATGGTAGGGAAAATCGAGGCCATTGAAAGACCCAGGCCCGCCGTACCAACCAACGTTGCGGAGAATGAGTCGTGTCGCAACCACAATACGACGAGACTAAGAAAGCATCCTGCCAGACTGATCATGAGGATCGTTCGTGACCTAAACCTCGCGGCAGCCGGAATTGTCAGAATGCGACCGAGAGTAAGCGAACCCCAAAACAACGATGCCAAGTATGTTGCGGTCGTATCACCACTCAACTTGAGCTTGATGGCGTAAGTAACTATCCATCCGGCGAAGCCAACCTCTGCGCCGACGTAAAGAAAAAGAAAGAGCGCGATCAGAAAGACCATGCGCCCGTTCGTTGTTGCTGGTCCCGCATGATTCTTTGGTGTTGTGGCAATGGGGCTCGGCAAGTACAGCGTGAACGCCGCAGCAGGCAATAGAAGCAAAGCCAAAACAAAGTAACTGTGAGACGTTGGATAGTTCAGTAATGCAGTCTGGGCAACGACAATTGGGGCTAGCAGAGCGCCGACGCCAAAAAATGAATGCATCGCGTTCATAAACGGCCCGACACGGTTTCCGTGCACCCACCCGAGCAAAGTATTTGCCCCAACATCAACCCCGGCTTCGGCGGCGCCGAGCACAAACATCCCAAGAAGTAACAACCAAAGTCTTGAAGTTAGCGGAATGAGTGCCATCGCGATTGACATCATTACGAGCATCGCGGCCAATACTGGATTGCCCGCTCTGCGATCAAACAACTTTCCACCACGCACTGAGCCGAGCACATATCCGACCGAGCGCGCAGTAAAAACGTAACTGATTGCCCTTAAGCCAACGTGAGTTTGTTCAGCCAGGCTCGTCAGCGTTGGACCGAGCGATCCCGTCGTTAGACCCAGTGCTGCGAATGCTGCGAAGTAAGCCGCGGTTAACCGATATGACTTTGAACGGTCGGCTCGCAATCGCATTGATATAACGGTCGCACTCATAAAGTCCCTACCCAAACGTTGGACGGTTTTTACCGTTTTTCGTTCGACAACGAATCACCCAGGGTCCATAAGGCAGCGCCAAGAAGGACCACGTCTTTCAACAGAAATCCTCCGGAACCAGAAAGAGCAGGGAAGCCGCCGAGACTCTTCTCCCAACCGGGCAATGAAAACAAGAAAGTCAAAGTTGCGACGAAGGTCAATACCGCAAATACGCTGCCTATTGCCGATAGCCTTGCCGAGATAGGTCGGATTGCGATCAATAGAGCAGCCGTTAGCTCTGTGACCCCAATGACATTTGATGTGGCCTGAAGACTGAATACTTTGTACATCCAGCTCATTAGTGGGCTGGACGCAACCAGCCCTTGAATGCCTTGTGCCTCGTAGTTCGTAAATTTCATGGCACCTATCCAACCCAGCACAAGCACCAGACCATAGCGAATGAGAAACTCTCCCAAGCTCCGAATACGTGTCCCATAAATAGTTTCATTGAGTTGCATCTCTAATCGTTTTTCCTTGCTTAAACTTTCGGCCGCACGCCGGCAATGTTCAGCCTTATGCGATACAACCCTGAACGTGCACATAGATAGAGTGTCTTTCCGTCGGCGTCACCCCACGCCATGTTATGTGGGTGACGCGGTGTGATGATCGTGCCGAGGTGTTTGCCTTCAGGCGAGATCACCCACAGGCCGCCCGGAGCGGATACATAAAGATTCCCCCTTTGGTCGACCTTGATTCCGTCGAGTCCGTCTTCGCCGGGTGCACTGGTGAAATCGAAAAAGAGTTTTCCATTCTTCAGCGTCCCGTCCGCTTGCACTTCGTAGCGCATGATTGCTTTTTTCTTCTCACCGATCTCGTTAACAGGTTCGTCGCCAGGGCGCGCATGCTGACCGGTCAATGCGCGTGGCCAGTTGCCTACGTATAAGTACTTTTCGTCAGGAGAAAGAGCGATGCCATTAGGGCCGGTGAAATCTTTGCTGACGAGCTGTAACTTGCCGTTGTAAATCGAGAAGACACCGCTGAAAGGCAACTGCTTGCGTGGATCTTCAAAAGCCTTGGGAAAACCGAATGGCGGGTCGGTAAAGAAGAGTGTTCCATCCGATCGATAAACCAGATCATTTGGACTGTTGAGACGTTTGCTCTCATAGCTGTCGGCCAGAATGGTCTGAGTTCCGTCCTTCTCGTCGCGCACGACGCGATGATTTCCATGCTGATTGATGGTTAAACGTCCCTGCGGATCAAGGGTCAAGCCGTTCGATCCCGGTTGGCCGTATTCGGCGATGTCCGAGCCGGAGTAACCACTCGGCGTGCGGAATACGTCGAGTCTGCCTTCCTCGTTTCCGTTGGGTGTGTATTTGTAAATCGTGTTGGCATTTGGATCACTGAACAGGAGGTAACCGTCATCTTTGTTTACCCAGATCGGACCTTCGGTAAATTTGAAACCCTCAGCGAGTTTGAAGACTTTCGGATTCGGCCCGATAACATCATCCATGGCCGAATCGTTGCGCACGACCTCCACGTTAACCTCGCTCGGGGTGAGTGCCAGCGGACCCGTCGGACCCTTGTAGAAATCGAGTTTGGCGTAACGCAAGTAGATAAAGTTAGTCGGCGGATTGGAAAGCGGACCATTGATGCCGAAAATCGCGAGCTGGATTTGCTGACCCGGCTTGACATTCCGACCGACGATTAAATGATTGTCGGCATTCCATCCCGCGATGACCGAACCGCCCGATTGGCCCAGCACGCGCGATAGTTCACCGTCGACCCAGATCTCGGCATAGTCGTCAAGAGAAGTATCAAAGACGACCGTTGATCCAGTCGGATCGAAATCGCCGATGCGCTCCGGAATCGTCAGCTTGATGCGATACCAGTTGAAGGCCAACCTGCCGTTCCCGCGCCGCTGATCCAGAGTCGTTGCCCCAATGACTTCCCACTTTGAATCATCAAAGTCAGCACCGCCTGCGTGTGGAGCGTAGTCATAAGTTCTGGTGGCTGGGCCTGACGGCTGTTTGTCAACGCCGGGACCGCGAAACTCGACCTCGACGATCTTGGTGTCGCTATAGCGCCATTCGCCCTTCACGAGATCCACTCCGTCAACCGAAGCCAGATCTATCGATGCTGCGGGCTTCCCGCTGGGAATATCCGCCGAGGTCTTGATTGGCCGGCCGGCGTTCGTCACACTGGTCGATACAAGAGACAAGCCACCATACAACGACATCGTAAGAGCTATTAGGAAGAAAACCCTCTCTAAGTTGATAATCTTGTGGGATTTCATTTGCTACCTCCTGCGATAGCCGAGGCTGCATTCGCTGCCCCGACTTTGGCGATGTCTTCATCCTCTTGCGGCGAATTGCCGCTGACTCCGATAGCCCCGATTACCTTGCCGTTGACGATGATGGGGATACCGCCTTGCAATGGAGTCGCCCCCGTCAGAGCCAGGGCTGCAACCCGACCATCGCGAATTTGATCTTCAAAAACCTTGCTGGGCCGGCGAAAGATCGCTGCGGTACGCGCCTTCGCAATTCCGACGTCAACGCTCGCCACCTGAGTGTCGTCGAGTCGTTCGAGCACGAGCAGATAACCAGCGTCGTCAACTACTGCGATCACCACGGTTGCGCCGCGTTTCTTTGCCTCCGCTTCAGCTGCCGCGGCGATCTTTTTTGCAGCGTCTAGCGTTAGTACTTCCTTGGTAGGTAACTGCGCGCAAAGCGTTACAGGTGCCAGCAACAGCAGCAGAATCGTGATTGATTTAGCAATTATCTTCATAGCTTCAATTCCTCAACTGAATGATCGAGTTGCACCTATGTCCTTGTCGTTCACTTCGGTAATTACCGAACCTTGATTGTGTAGTAGAGAAACGTGCCGCCAACCTCTTTAAACCAATGGGGTACGCCGCTAGGAACGATGATCACGTCTCCCTTGACCAGTTGATGTATATCGCCGCCATCAATGCGCGAGCCGCGGATCTCGTTAGCCTCAATTTCTCTTGGCTCAAGAGCAGTACCTCCTGTTACGAACGTGGCAGTGCCTTCCATCACATAAATTATGTCCGTATCGAGCGTGTGAATCTCTGCAAGTCCTGGCTTGTCGCGTCGGCTCGTGTGGACCATATAGTTTCGGTTGGTTCCATCCAGAAGCACCGAACCCATCGAGAACGATGCGGCGACTCGCTCGTTACTGAAGAACAGCACGGACCCTTTGCCGGTCTGACTCATAGTGTTCGCGCCGCTTGTCTTCGTATCGGCGCCAAAGATTGTCGCGCCCGCTATTGCAATTTCCTCATCTTGCTGCGCACTTGAAGCGCCGCTGACCCCGACACCGGCGACGATCTGGCCGTCGACAATGATCGGAATGCCGCCTTGTAAGGGCGTAAACAAACTGTCGGGTAGCGCAACCATTGCGGTGCGACCATTCTTGATAATGTCTTCAAAAACCTTGGTCGGCCGTTTGAAAAGAACCGCTGTGCGCGCTTTGCCAATCGAAATATTTGCGCCTGCCGCGAAAGTACCGTCGAGCCGCTCCAGGGCCATTAGGTTGCCGCCGTCATCGACCACGGCAATCACACCGCCCGGTGCGTTGTTCTTCTTTGCGTAGGCGACTGATGCGGCAATTACTTTTTTTGCACCATCAATCGTGAGCGTAGTTTTAGTCGCAGTTTGTCCGTTCACAACTGTCGCGGACACTAACAACGCCATGCTCATGATTGCGTTCTTTAAAGTCAGTTTCATGATGTGTTCCTTCAGCAGTGCTGGCTGCCGGCGTGCCAATGGTTTCGACAAGCCGGCCGGCCAACCTACTTGTTGGTTACATTTCTTGTTCTGGAGTGATGGTGACGCGAAGGAGCTCACCGTTCTTTGAATAGATCGCTTCGGTCTTCGCCCGGGTAACGACGCCATGTTGGTCTGGCCCAGTATTGGGTCCTTTTTGACGGGGACCCTGATTCGGGCCAATGCCCAGCTCTTCGTTTACTTCGGTACCTGCGTCCCAGAGGATGAGTTTTTCAGTGATGTCACCGCTTACCGGCATTCCTTTTGAATCAAAAAGCGCGATGCCGTTTGCATCCGGTGCGTAGAACTCATCGTTTGACTGCCCATTCATGAGCGTTAAGGAAAGCTTCTGTCCGGGATTGGCGGTGAAGCTGAACTCATAACTCTCGCCGGGACGAATTGGGCCTGGCCCCATCATTCCGATTGGCGTATTGAACACACCATGTAGCGACGAGGCATGATGACTCATCGTTAGTAAGCTTACTAGTCCTGACGGATCACCATCCTCAGCTTGCGATTCTAGCCCTCTGCTGGCTGGCTTTCCTTCAGTAAAGAGTCCGGATTTCTTGTCATTCAAGACCCACAGGCCAGGCGAAAGCGCGAATGAGAACTTGGTGCCATTGGAAGCTGTTTGACCATCCGGAGCTGAGATGTTCTCAACGCGAACCGTGAACTTTGTTGGTTTGGCGCCATGATGGCGCGTCGCTGTGGCGATCGCTATCTGGCCCAACATGGCGACGGCGAGCAGCACAAGGTTGATTACGAGTCGACGATATTTCATGACTAGTCTCCTTTGAGAAGTTGGTTGAAGTTGCATTGGAAGATGCAGCGTGCGTTGTTGTAGTGATTGAGCTTGGCGCAGGCGACCGCGCGAACCGATTTGAGTCGCGTGTAGATCTCTGCCGCCAAAAGCATGCCGAGCGGTGGCGCTGTGAAATAGATCCAGAGTGCTGTCCACACATTCCCCACCGCTGCGGAACCAAAACTTCGCGCGGGGTTCATGCTCATGCCTGAAATAGGAGACTCGAAGGTGATATAAGTGGCGATCAGTGCGCCCGCAAAGAGTCCCGTCCAGCGGCCGAGGCCCTTTGTGTTTGAAACTAATAAAACCACCAACATAAGAATGAGCGAGATGATTAGTTCGGCCAGGAACGCGCGGGTTGGTCCACTCGGACCCGGCAGTGTCGCCGAGTAATTTACTGAAGCGTGAGCCAACAAATTACCCATGACCAGCGACGCCATGAGGACGCCTGCAATGCCACCGACAAACTGAAATGCGACGTAAAAAGCCGCATCCCAGGGCGCAACCTTTCCGAGGCGCAAATAGGTGAGCGTAACCGCCGGGTTGAAGTGCGCTCCTGATCGCTTACCGAGTGGAGAAAAAATAATTGCTATCGCGGTCGACCCCATTGCAACTCCCATTAGCGCTCTCGTTAGTAGATGATTGTTAATGCTGTGACTGACGGGAGAAGCTGGGTGAAAAACCAAAACGCTGAAGGCACACGCTGAGATCATGAAGATTCCGAGTTCGAACGACTCCATCAGGTATTCGGGCCAATGAGCCTTCAGCGCTGCTGTCATTCCTTCGCTCCATCTATTTGGCTTGCTTTCTTCTTGCTCCAACGGCGAAGAGTACAAGCTCATAATCTGCGAACGCCGGCTCTCAGACACACTTGTGACTTGTGGATTAACGAATTCCATCTTCATCCTCGCTCTACGTGCGAAGTTTCCTTGGTTTGATTTCTTTTAGGCCGTTAAGCGGCGAGCGAATCTGGTAATAGATTGGGAAGTCGAGTTCTCATTAGACTCTCTACGTCGACAACTTCATCTCGTGACACTGCAGCGCTCTGGTCGGCTTCAATTTTGTTGCGAACCCAGCGTCTCCTGGTCATGAGGCGTTGTGCCATCAGTCTTCTTTTTATGCCAATTCTGCGCTTCATGTTTTGCCTCTTTCGTTCTGGGTTCTTACTCGTTACGTTTCAATAGTCGCAGGTGGCTTAGGATCCTTACAGGCTATTCTTATATTTTGTAAGGCTAACTGGTTTGATTCTGATTGTGGATGGACCGTGCGATTCTCGCTCGAGCTTCGGGACAGAGTTCGAGACTGGTTGAGGTTCCTTCAGGAGTCGGTTCCTCATGAAGGCGAACTAGTTGTCGCAGAAATCTAATCTGCGCCAGGTACCGGACACACCAGGCACAAACTACCAAGTGAAGGCGTAACGACCAGCGCTCGCTCAAACTTAGCGAGCGCTCAAGCGATTGAGACATCAGAGGGACCATTTCCTTGCAGGAAGGTTGTCGGCGTAAAAGCCACACGCGAGCAGCTTTCCTGATTCTAAGATATGTTTCCAATGCGTATTTCTTTCGTTAGCCAATCGCCAACTGACCTGTGCGGCGTAAACGCACGAGGTTATAGTCATTCGATGACGAGCACCGAATTGAGTCCGCCATAGTTGTCCGACGTCTTCATTCCGTTCGTAGGGTCTTCGATCCACCGCTCGCCATCAATTAAAAACTTGTACTGATAACGTCCAGGCACTGGAGCCTCAATTGCGACTTGCCAGAGCCCACTCGAATCCCTCGTCAATTGTGACCTCATTGCGTTCCAGCCATTAAAGTCACCCCCAAGCGAAACACTCGCGGCATCGTCATGATGAAATATAAACAGCAATCTCCCATCCGAAACGCGTGGTGGACCACATCCCACCGTTCCAAGTGCATGCTGCTCAGTCTTTGCCAGCGCCACTGCACGACGAGCATTCACTACCCCAAAGCCCTGCCGTATTACCGGTGCATTGGCGATCCGGTCGGCGGTGGAAATTAGAATGTTCTTTATTGCCCCAGGCGTAAGTTTTGGGTTCGCTTCAATCATCTGCGCGACGATCGACGAAACAATCGGCGCCGCGAAGGAGGTTCCGTCAACATGCTGATAGTGAGTCGCTACAATCTTGTTTTGATTTAGTTGAGAGTCGATGAAATTCCGTATTATTCCTGGGTCAGCGTTCACTAGTGACTCCGGAAGTCCGGCAACTGTTCCCAACTCGCGAACTAGTTTTTTTAGTTGGTAGTCCGGGGCCGACGCGAGCCGAGACAATGTTTCTGCTTTTTCGTATAGCGCAGTACTGGGAAGAATCGGCGCGGCTACCCACATGGCGGGCGCAATGATCTCGGGCTTGACGGACCCGCTGGCAGTAACGCCGAAGTTTGATTGATACAATTCAAGCCGGCTTTGCTCAAGTTGATTGTTGTCGTGATAGCCGCCTACGGTAATGA
>DATIBX010000105.1:0-9418 GCA_035457105.1 Pyrinomonadaceae bacterium | reverse complement strand
CCTGGGATATAGACGAGAGATTGCATATGTCAAACCCTGTAGGGGTTTGACGATCGTTTGCGATTTGCGTATAGCGACGCAACCCTTTCAGGGTTACGATCCGGCAAAGGACATTCGCGGTCCCAGGGTTGCCAAAGCTCAACCCTGGGCTGAAATTTGGCCAACACCTTCGGTGTAACCCCCGCGAGGGAAACCCGACCGTCACACAGTCTCTCTAACGCGGGATCTGCCCCATTTCACCAAAAGGCACGCCCTGCGCTTCAATGCGAAGCAATTGATTGTATTTACTCAAACGCTCGGAGCTCCGTACAGAACCAATCTTGATTTGCTGAGCGGATGTTCCGACCGCAAGGTCTGCGATAAAACTGTCTTCTGTTTCACCGGATCTGGCTGAAACTATCGTTGTATAACCATTCCTCCTGGCTTCACTAATGACGTCCATAGTTCCAGTCAGCGTTCCGTTCTGGTTTAGCTTGATAAGAACGCTGTTGGCGACTTCTTCGCTGATACCCTTTCGCAAACGGCTCAAGTTAGTCGCGAAAAGGTCATCGCCAACGATTTGAAGTTTGGTCTTTAGGCGGGTCGTCAAACTTTGCCATGCCGTCCAGTCTTCCTCAGCGAGGGGATCTTCAACCGAGACGATCGGAAATTCGTTGGCCCAGGTCTCGACCAGGTCGATCAACTCGGCGGAGGTGTACGTTCTACCTTCACGAGAAAAGTTATATTGACCCTGTTCACTCAGCAGACCTGAAGCGGCAAAATCGAGGGCAATAAAGGCATTTCGACCCGGCTTGAGACCAACGCGCTCAAACGACACCAACATCATTTCCAGTGCTTGTCTTCCGTTTACAAACCCAGGACTCAATCCACCTTCATCGGCGAGTAAGGTGCTCAATCCATATTCGCTTGCGACCTCATCAGCTGCTAAGCGAACGCGAACAGATAGTTGAACAGCTTCCTCGATTGAGTTAGACCGAGGAACGAACAAGAAATCCTGGACATCCATTCCTCCCCGTGCGTGCAGGCCGCCACTCAAAATGTTGACCATCGGCAACGGCAGGGAGATCTCCTTATTACCAAAGAGTTCAGCTATCCAGAGATAAAGCGGCAGGTCCTGTGCTGAGGCCGCCGCGCGACACGTGGCCAGTGAAACCGCCAACACGGCATTTGCACCGAGTCGGCGCAACGCGCTCGTACCATCAAGCGTCATCATCAATTCATCTATCTTCCGCTGAGAGCACGCATCCTCTCCCAGCAAACTTTGAGCGATACTCGACTGAATATTGCCCACGGCAGTCAAGACACTGCGACCGTAATAGTTTTCCGGTATCTGATCACGGAGTTCATGTGCTTCAAAAGTCCCGGTGGATGCCCCTGAAGGCACGGAAGCTCGCGCTCGAGTTCCATCGGCGAGCTCTACTTCAGCTTCAACGGTAGGCCTTCCTCGGGAATCGAGAATTTGTTGGCCTCGAACTGATCTGATGATCGTGTTCGTCAATGTGTCACCTGATTCAAGAACTATCGCAACCCTTCGATTGGCACTCTAATAAATCTCGGCCGGTAACTGTCCACGTACATCAAGTCTTCATTTTTGGTTGTGTTCGTATTGTATGAAATCAGTAGGCCAGCACTATTGTTAAATTGCGGGTGCGAATGCGGATTATAGACGACTAGTGGACCAGCCAACCGTTGCTGTCCAGTCATGCCAGGCAAGATGGGAGACTCAGTTTCAGGAGTTGAGTACACAACCTGTTTTGCCGAGAACGGTCCTTGCGGACGGCACGCAGAATAGAGTGTTATGTCCTTCCACTTGCCAAACGGAATCGTTGTGTCCATGCCCACCAACACGTAGACACTCCCGTTTGTGGTACGAATCTTCCGGACGCTGATTTCGTCACTGATCTGGTCGCCATGGTTTTTGGGATCGTTTTTGGCGCCTAACAGTTGTCTCGCGTTATTCAGGCCCACAACCCATTTGCTGCCGTCCCAAACGTTCCAACTCGCAGCATCTGCTACCCCCTTAACGCCAATCCCTGGATTGACGCGAGCCAGGTAAGGGACCTTGCCATTAATCGTCTGTTTATTCTGAATGCCATAGATGTACAAGACTGGGCCATCATTGGTCTTCTCAAGCAATAACGCCGAGCCCCACGCAACCGTCGACTGTTGTGTGCTGCGCAGTTTTTGCACCGATTCGATTTTGAGATCAGGCAATGACAGTTGTGCTATTGAACTGCCGTAATAGGCGAGTGCCGAATCGAATTCCAGCAGAAACACCCAGAGCTTATCAGCACGGGGTTTTGCGGATTTAACTACAACCGAATCGCCCATCCAAAAGTAATGCTTTGTCTCGCTCGCGTTCTCTGGCGTAAACAGAGAGGTCGAATAACCTTCCTTATCCGGCGGACCCGTGAAAGTCTTCATCCGGTCGAATCGTTTACTCAGAACTACCACGCTGTTTCGCGATCTGAATAGCGAAGTGGCTGGATTACAAAGAGGCGGCAAACAGTTGGCTTCCCGCATTCGCATTCCAGTTGGGCCAATAATGACTTTACCGTCTCCCTTAACTGGCGGTGATTCCGCGATGTAGCCGTCGGAAAAGAAGAATGCGGAGTCGCCGTTCGGCAGTAATACTGAGTAGGTGCTGTCTGCTCCGGTCCAGGCTGGACCAGTTGCTGCTTGCAACCCGCTCCCTGGTCCGCTTTGAGAAAAGATCGCTTCAAACTGTTTATCAATCACACCGCGTCCAGACTTGAGCTCGCAGTTCTGAGCTGCGACAAACCCAACGCTCAGGAAACACGTCAGCAACGCAATAAACCGAAAGGTCATCTTCGTCGACACTATTTTTAATAGGAGATTTCCGGTGTACGGTCGTCGTCCGGATCCGCCCACCGACTGTTTGGGACGATAGGAGTCCAATCCGGACGCAGCGGATCGCGGTCGTAGGCGTAGTTGCCTAAGCGCTTGTAGAGTTCACTGAATTCAGCCAGCTTCTCACGATTGAGCCTAACTCCCAGCCCTGGACCATCTGGCACAGCAATTCTTCCGTCTTTGTAACTCAACTTTCCGCCTTCGATCACGTCGTCCAGCAAATGGTGGTAATGGGCGTCGGCCGCAAAGCTGAGGTTGGGAATTACTGCGCCAAGATGAAGCATCGTCGCTAGTTGTATTCCCAACTCGCCCGAAGAATGGACGGCGACGCCAAGCTGAAACGTCTCACAAATGCCCGCCGCTTTTACACACGGTCTGATACCGCCCCAGAAAGTTGTATCGAGGAGAATCACATCAACGGCTGTATCAAGGACGTTGGCCGCCAGTTGTTCAAAATTGACAACGACTGTGTTAGTCGCGAGAGGCATCCGCACTTTCTCGCGCGTGCGTCGCATACCGTGCAATCCAAATACCGGATCTTCGAAGTAGTCGTTGCGAATATCTTCGATCTGCTGGCCGAACCAGATGGCTTGTTCGGTGGACCATGAGGCATTTGGATCAAAACGAAAACTGTCGCCAGGCAAAGACTCTGCAACCGCTCGGTAACACTCGAGTTCATATTCCGGCGCGAACACACCACCCTTTAACTTGTGCGACTTGAAGCCGTATCGCTCTTTAAGCTCGCTGGCGTGTTTCACGAGTTGATCGACGGTGCGGACTTCGCCTTTTCCGTCTTTCGAATAGCGAAAGAAAAGGTACGAGGCAAAGGGTACTTCATCTCGAAGTTTGCCACCCAGAATCGCATGAACGGGAACATTCCATCTCTGGCCGAGTAGATCGAGACAAGCAAACTCGAGGGCGGCCAGGATTTGAGTACGATTGTTATAAAGCGATGCAGTCGGGTTTGCGATCCGAAAGCGCAATTCCTCGAGGTGCGCCGGATCGTGACCGACTAGATATGGTTTGAGCGCGAGGAAAGCATTTTCAGCTGATTCGCCGCCACCGCCCATTTCACCGAGACCGATTAAACCTTCGTCAGTTTCAACCTCGACAATGGTCCGAACGAAGCGCCCCCAATGCGCTCCGGCCGCATGACGCAGCGGCGCCTCGAGTGGAACGGTCACCGTCGTCGCTTTTAAATCAGTTATCTTCAAGGTACTTGATTGCGATTTCTCTCTGTGCGATCTCTGTGTTTTCTGTGTCTCTGTGGTGGAGTGTTGGGCCGTCTTTAACCACAGAGTCACAGAGAACTCAGAGGTCGCACAGAGAGACTTTCTAGTTAATTACCTTGTTCTGCTTTAAGAAGCTCCAGATCGTGTCGTAACTTTTCACGAACTGCTCCTGGGTGAAGCCGCCGTGACCGCCACCCTGGATCGTCAACAACTGATTCGGAACCTTCACTTTATCGAGCGCTTCATGGAGTCGCGTCGCGTGACTATAAGGAACAACGTCGTCCTTATCGCCATGTATCGTCAGAATTGGAGGAAGCCCGGCACGAACGTAAGTTAATGGCGACACTCGACGCGCAATCTCTTCTGCGTTTGACTGACTCCCCATCCACATCGCACCGTAGTTCTTAAGATTTGGTCCTTTAATTATGTCGTTGACATCAGTGATCCCAAACCAGTTAATAATCGCCGCGACGTTTAACTTCTCAGTTCCATAACACTGATTGTCGAGACCTGTTCCCTCAGGCAACATCGCCGTGATCAGCGAGAGATGTCCACCAGCCGAGTGGCCCATCAACACTACCTTGCTCGTATCAAAGTGCCATTGTTGCGCGTTACGAAAAACCCACCTCAACGCACATCGAGTATCTTCAACTGCAGCCGGAGCTAAGGCAGTATTCGCCATGCGATACTCTACGTTGACAACGGTCCAGCCTCGTTCGAGAAAAGGTAGAAACTGTAAAACACTGCTCTCTTTGGTCCCAAAAATCCATCCGCCTCCGTGGATATAAACCAGCGTCGGACTTGTGGTCTTAACGTCGTGTTGATACCAAACGTCGAGCTTCAGCGATTGCCCGCTCGAACCCTGGTAAACGATGTCCGGCTGAACCCAATATCTACTTCCCGCATCAGTGGCCCAGGGTGAACTCGCTTGCTCTTGAGCACTCGCGCTCATAACAAACGTTAAGAGACAAAGAACAGCTCCGATTACAGTTTTCATGTGATTCATCAGAATACTCTTAAGTCGCCGGTTCGACGCCACGCTTGGAGGCCTTGTACTTCTTTCCCTGGTAAGAAATGTTTCTGAGCTCCGCACCGGCTTCCAATGGACCAAAGCTCGGGCGAGCGGTTATTTCACCAAACAAGCCCGCGTTAATACCAAAGATCGAGGTCACCACTGGCTCGAGATAGTTGCATCCCGACACGCACGCCCAGTCATTAATATAAGGCTGGTCAGATGGAGCCTTGATTGCTGCTTTGTTCGATTCAGGAGCGACGAATACTTCGGTGAAGTGCGCTTGAGCAATTGGACCTTGCATCGTAGTTGCCGCCAGCCCTTTCATCCAATTGAACGCAACCTCAATCTCCCCGGCATAGAAGAGAGCGCTAAGCGCGAGCGCCGGCCATGCCGTATATGCGCCGGTCCATTGGTGATCGGGTCTGATGCTAAACGTAACGTCCAAATCTTTCGTTGAGAGAGCTCGCATCCACGTTGGCGTCTGTAGTTCCGCGCGGAAAAACTGGACCATCTCTTTCTTCTGCTTTTCGGTCATCAAATCGCCGATCGTCGTCAGCGTAGTGCCAAAGTCGTAACAGTGATGGACCTCGTTGTAACTGCCGTCAGGTAAACGACACCGCCAAACGCCCTTTCCATCCACATAAAGCTCATTAACTCGTTTACCGAGTTCGACTGCTTCTTGACGCAGGGACGCTGCTTTATCTTTTTGCCCCTTGTAATCGAGCAGCTCTGCTGCGAAGCGAAGGTTAAATACATTCGCCGCGTTCAGACCTGCTACTTCATGTACGTAGCTCGAAACGGCCTCTAATAGATTGTTTACCCCGCCGTAGTCCGCCAGCCCATGCTTGTTTGTGTCAAGAGCGCGCCAGTGCTCTGCGTATGAGACCAAGAGATCGAGCACCTTCTTTCCGCCCACTTCCTTATCCAACCAAGCCTTATCGCCGGTCCAACGTATGTACTCTCGGGCCATGCGCGACATCGCAAAGTCATTCACGGAATACCATGGTCCAATACCAACACCTGTCAGAAACTCCGTTCCGAAGTGTTGATGAATGTTCACCGTCATCCAGGTTTCCATCATGCGACGCAAAACCGCTGGATCCAGCATCGCCAACAACATCGCACTCAAACTTATGTCCCAAAGGAAAGTCGCTGTTTCCCAGTAACGCGGCAGCAGAGTTACGTAAGTCGTGCCGTAAACCGAATGTGGTGTCGTGCGTTTGAAATAGACCGCGCTCATGACCGCTGTGTGATAAAGCCTTTTAAGACTTTCATCAGAAGTTACAAGCGTTGGCAAGTAACCGGAGAATCTATCGTTGTTCGGTGTAAACGCAGCCTTTAGTTCGGCATTCCACTCGTCAGCCGTCACCTTTGCGACTGCATCGAAGCTGTTGATAACCGCATCAAAATTCTTCTCGACGAACGCCTGGTTCTCACCAAGTGAATTTACAAACACTATCGACTTAGACTCGCTTGGTCCAAGATCAAAATTGTAGATCAGCCACGAAGGAAGAACGCGATCCGCTTTTGGTGATGAGCCTTGCAACACCCAGGCGTCGCTATGGACCGCCTTACAAAGAATCGCGCCTCGTCCGTTATCTACCGTTCGGGCATTATCGAATTCACCCGGCGACGCTGCACCATTCCAGGGAGTGACAGACTTTGCCGCGCCGCCGTTCACTGCGAGCTTGATCTCGGTCTTACGGCGCGCTTTGGTCATATTGGAAACCGTGACCTTTACAGCAACAGCCATACTCTTAAACGGAACGACAGTGACACTCTTGAGCTCAAGTCCTTTATAAAGCGAACGACGCTCGATCCGATCCGGCTGCCAGACAAACTCGATTGGTGTCTTGGTCGAAGCGAAGTACTCACCATCGACAAAAAGAATGCCAGTGAGCAACTCACCGCCAGAACCAAGTGGTGCAACATTCATCTCACCTTGCGCGAAAGGCGGAAAAGCAATGCTACGAACTGCAACGACATCCATCGCGGCCTGAGCGCAACCCCACTGGTTTGTCAGACCGGGCGGATTAAACAAGTCACCAAACTTGTGCGTCATCACGATGCTGCGCATCGAGTCGATCGTAGGAATGTCAGGCAACGGTCGTGATGATTGGCTGGGGGCGCTCGATCCCAGTCCGAAGACTGCGTCGGTTTTAGATAGGACTGCAGCCGACAAACTACTTGCCGCACTCAGTTTTAAAAACTGTCTTCGTTTAAATTTACTCATGTTGTGTTTACTTGCCGGGTTCAATCTCGATGAGAATTGTAGCGGTGGCGAACGGTTCGAGTCGCACGGTCAAAGGCGAGAGAGTTGCTATCTTTTCTAATTCAACGTCTTCAGTCAGATTCATTCGGGTCGCCGATTTAATTGCGACCGGCAGATTAATACGCACCTCGGTTGCGCGTCCGGTGAACTCCTGCAATCTGACTGTGTAACGTCTGTTCAATTGCGGGTCTAATGGCGTCGCGCTTACCTCACCGTGGACGACTGTGTCCGACAGAGGTTTGATCGAAACAATCTGTACGTTCGGTTGATCAATATCAAAAAAGCTGCGACTCATGTGAGTCGTGGGTGTATCAATATAAGCAGCACGAAGAGGTAGATTAAACTCCGCACCGAAATGCCAGGCGGTTACAGCGTCCCACGCCCCTCCCGCTCGGACCGCATAATCGAATAGATACTGATCGCCGAGACCCGGCTCCACCGTTGCCATGTTTACCACGCCGAGATCGTGAGTGTCGGCTTGTTCTGTGTGTCGCAACGCATGCGAGTAAACAGTGGCTTCCGGCAACGGAAACTTGCCGGTGTACATCGCGGGAAACTCTTGAGGAGCACCCTTCGGCAATAGTTTCGTGTTGACAAAACCAGCGTACGCAAAATGGAAAGCCTGTCGGTGGGCCAACATTGCCGTGGCCCTGCCATTCGTAAGTCCGATTAAATGCTGCGTGGTGACTGAATCTTTCCGCGCCCCGGAAAGATAGTCATCAGGCAAAGTATCAAACCACTTCTGCCCGCCTCGCATGATCTTCAGATTGTCTTTCGCCACCGAAAATGGAAATGAGAAATAGTAGTTGTCGCTCCAGTTGCTGCTACCGCCGGGGAATGGTAGACGCGAACCATCAACTGAGTTTGAGATTTCGGCCCGATCTAGACCATTGTAGATTCTGATCACTGTGGCATAAAAAGCAGAGCGTGGCCGTTCAACCACGATCTCGGTTAGCAGTCTTCCCTTCGTGACAGTTATTACCGGTGCGACAGGCACCGCGAATCGAGATGCGTTTGCACCTTCGACTCTTAGTAGTTCATTGAATGGTAATTCACCTTTGTCATTAACAAGCTCACGGCTTGACCTGACATCGTAAATACTCTGGATATTTCCGTCAGGTCTAAGCTTAACCCGGTAATTCGTGTTGCTGGCTTCAGTTGAGCCCGGGAGCGCAGTTAGCGTTGTGACCGACTGCCCGGGTGCAATAGTCACTGTAAAGGTTCTATAACCAAACGACGGCACGTCTTTGGCAAGAAAGAAGGTTTGACCATTCGCATCCGTGTCGAACGCAAGTGATTGTTTGGTAGCGGCGTCGCTAATTCCAACTATCTTTTGGCCGTCGCGTGGAGACTTGACCTGGACCACATCAGTTCTGGACCATGAGAGACCGTTGTAAACCAGCAAATTAAACTCATTCGCCGAGGCTTGCCTCAATGGCTGATCGTACCTGGTGGGCTGGGCAGCCAGCGCTAGACCACGAGAAAACAGGTTCTCAACTTCTGCGCGAGCGTCCTTCATATACCTGACATACTGCCGGTTTTGTTCTTCAAGCAGGCCGCGATCATTCAGTTGAATCCAGCCGGTATTCCCAGCACCGCTGTGTTCGTCATACGTGAACATCCAATCGTAAAGCGATGACATGTTTCCCACCGGAAAGGGAATACTGCGCGTCATAGACAGCGCGCTCCATAGACTCTCCGCCGCTGGAGTTTGTTCGTGAGCAAACCGAGCGAGGCTGCTAATCAAAGGAGACTGCGTCTTAGCCTCGGACCATAAACCTGAGAATTCACCTCGAAAGGTAGGAATTTGAGCCTGATATTTACTTTCGATTGCGTGGAAAAAGTCGGGCGGTGTCGCAATCTTCAGTTGGATCTCCGGATGATTGGTGTTCCACAGCGCGACTGCCCTTTCCAGGTTCTTCACGTTCGTGGGCTCTACAAAGTCATGAGCGTACATCACCATCACTGAGTCGTACTTGTAGCCCCCACCGTTGTAGCGGTTGAGAAGTTCGGTTATTCCTTCTTCCA
>DATIBX010000104.1:0-7426 GCA_035457105.1 Pyrinomonadaceae bacterium | reverse complement strand
CACGGACGTGACGGGAGTGGCGACGCTGCCGGATGGAGTGGAGATGGTGATGCCGGGCGACAACGTGGCGATGTCGATCGAGTTGATCACGCCGATCGCCATGGAAAAAGGATTGCGCTTCGCTATCCGTGAAGGTGGCCGCACGGTCGGCGCCGGCACCATTTCAGAAGTAATTGAGTAAGAGTCAGTAATAGGTCCTACAGGTCCTATATTCAGACAGTGGACAACAAGATGAATGAAAAAATTAGAATTCGCTTAAAGGCGTACGATCATCGAGTGTTGGACCAGTCAACCACGGAGATCGTTGAGACTGCTAAGCGCACAGGCGCCCGCGTCGCCGGTCCAATACCTTTACCAACAGTGAAGAACAAGTGGACCGTTCTGCGATCTCCTCACGTGGACAAGAAGTCGCGTGAACAATTCGAGATTCGCACCCACAAGCGCCTGATGGATATTCTCGATCCGACTCCGCAAACAGTCGATGCTCTTATGAAGCTCGATTTGCCGGCAGGTGTCGATGTTGAAATCAAGGCCTTCGGAAGGCAATAGGATTATCGATAGGTCCTATAGGTCCTATAGGTCCTATTTTTATTAGGCCCTATTTTTCAGGAATCTAACGAACAATGATTAACGGAATCATCGGAAGAAAAATCGGCATGACGCAGCTGTTCGCCGCCGACGGAACAGTGACACCGGTCACCGTAATCAAGGCTGGACCTTGTGTAGTCGTGCAGAAGAAATCTTCGGCGGGGCCTGATGGCTATGACGCCGTTCAGTTGGGTCTGGTGGATGAGAATCCCCCGAAGCTCAAGAATGTCACGCGACCCATGCGCGGCCACTTCGAGAAGACTGGCGGTGGTGTTCCTCCAACCCGAGTGTTGAAGGAATTTCGCCTGGGCACGGCGGACGACTCAATGAATGTGGGCGATAAGGTCCTGGTCGATCAGTTCGCCGATGGTGAAATGGTAGAAGTCATTGGTCGTTCCAAGGGCAGAGGTTTTGCCGGCACCATCAAGCGACATCATTTTAACCGCGGCCCTGAATCTCACGGTTCGATGAACGTTCGGGCGCCCGGTTCGATTGGAGCTTCGGCTTATCCGTCGCGAGTGATCAAGGGCAATCGTTCGTCGGGTCACATGGGTGACGCTCGAGTGACGATTAAAGGTCTGACGGTCGCTCGCGTTGATGCTGAGAATAATATCCTGATGATTCGCGGGGCCGTTCCCGGGGCTTACGGCAGTGTCGTCGTGGTGCGTAAAGCTGATAAGGCCGAGAACAAGACAAAGTAGGAGTTGGTTATGCCGACAGTTAAGGTGCGCAATATTAAGAACGAAGAGGTAGGCGAGATTCAACTGTCCGACGCTGTTTTTGGCGCGCCATTGAATGAGGGCCTGATTCACGCCGCGGTGAGAAACTTCATGGCTAATGCCAGGCAGGGCACGTCGGCGACCAAGACTCGTGGTGATGTGTCGGGTGCCGGTAGAAAACTCTGGAAGCAAAAGGGCACCGGTCGTGCGCGAATCGCGTCGCTCCGTTCGCCACTGTGGAAAGGCGGCGGCAATGTGCATGGACCACAGCCTCGCGACTGGTCCTATAACATGCCGAAGAAGATGCGTCATGGAGCGTTGCGCTCAGCTCTTTCAGAGCGAGTGCGTGAAGGCAGTGTCTTTGTTGTCGACAGCTGGTCCATGGACAAGCCCAGGACGAAGGATTTTGTAACTTCGCTGGAGAAGCTTGGCCTGAGCGGCAAGACTTTGATTGTGGATTCGCTGGATAACGAGAATTTGCTGTTGTCGGCTCGCAATTTGCGAAGGACTAAAGTAGTCAACAGCTTTGGACTGAATATTTACGACTTGCTTTACCACGAACGTCTGGTCCTTTCGCGCACGGCTGCGCAAGAACTCGATCAACTGCTTGGTGCGCGTACTGCTGATGGTGAGCCCGAACCAGAAGTCGCCGAGGGTGAAACCGCGCCCAAGCCGAAGCGAACGAGGAAACCAAAGCAAGAGGAGGCGGCCTAAGAAATGAGAACTGTTTGGGACATCATCAAGTCTCCTGTGATTACTGAGAAGGCATTAGTGGCAAAGGAAGAGTCGCAGGATAGACAGCAACTGCTGACCTTTCGCGTTGACCGTCGCGCTACCAAGCCGGAGATAAGATCCGCCGTCGAAACTATCTTTCAGGTCAAGGTGGACCACGTTCGCACTATTAACTTCATGGGTAAGATGGCCAAACGTGGGCGATTCGAAGGACGCAAGCCTTCCTGGAAGAAGGCTTATGTGACTCTTAAAGCAGGTGAAAAGCCTGTCGATTACGGTGAGGCGATATAGAGAGTATCAATGGATATGGGACCTATACGACCGATAGGACCTATTCTTCTAGGACGTAGCTAAAATGGGAATCAAGAAACTTACACCCACATCTCCTGCGCGCCGTTATCAGACTTATTTAACGCGCGATGAATTGACAGTCGGTGCAGTTCCGGAAAAGTCGTTGTTGGAACCAAAGAAGCGGATTTCCGGTCGCAATAACGATGGGCGAATTACTGTCCGACGCAGAGGCGGTGGCCACAAGCGTTTTTATCGGATCGTCGATTTCAAGCGAGACAAGGATGGCGTGCCCGGCAGAGTCACGCAGATCGAGTACGACCCGAATCGTTCAGCGCATATCGCTCTGATCACGTATGTTGATGGTGAGAAGCGCTACATCATCGCTCCAACCGGTTTGGAAATCGGTAAGACGATCATGAGTGGAGCGGAGGCGGATATCCTGCCCGGAAATAATCTTCCGCTGATCAATATTCCACTCGGTACGCAGATTCACAATATTGAGTTACGTCCCGGAAAAGGTGGCCAGATGGCCCGTTCCGCCGGGACCTTCGCACAGCTCGTCGCGAAGGAAGGAAGTTACGCACAGCTGCGAATGCCTTCTGGTGAAGTTCGTCGTGTGCCGCTAGTGTGCAAAGCCACAGTGGGCCAGGTCGGAAATATCGAGCACGAGAACGTTTCACTCGGTAAGGCTGGCAGGTCTCGCTGGAAGGGGTTGAGACCGAAGGTTCGTGGGGTAGCGATGAATCCGGTGGACCACCCGCACGGCGGCGGCGAGGGTAAGACCTCGGGCGGTAGAAATCCAGTTACTCCCTGGGGACAGCCGACCCGCGGTTATAAGACACGTAGTAACAAGCGGACCCAGAAGATGATCTTGAAGGATCGAAGAACTAAATAAATAAGAATAGGACCTATTAGAGAGATAGGGCCTATAGGGCACATAGGACCTATACCAATGGAGAAATCATGGCTCGTTCGGTAAAAAAGGGACCCTTCATCGATAAGGGAATTGTTAAGGCCGTTGAGAAGGTGCGTTCTGGTGGAAATCGTCCTCCGGTAATCAAAACCTGGTCACGCCGGTCGACCATAACCCCCGACATGGTTGGGTTGACGTTTGGAGTGCACAACGGAAAACGGCATCTCCCGATTTATGTCACAGAGAATATGGTGGGCCACAAACTCGGCGAGTTTGCTCCTACTCGAACATTCAAAGGACACTCGGGTACGAAGGTGGAAAAGGCCAGTAAGGTTTCTGCTCCGCCAGCCAAGTAGAACGAGATTAAGCATCAGTAAATTGCTGAGAGGTCAGGATGGAAGCAACAGCGAGTGCAAGAAATTTGAGAGGTTCGGCGCAGAAGGCGCGTCTGGTGGTCGACTTGATCCGCGGAAAGGACGTCAATCAGGCATTGGCGATCTTGCGCTTCACAAAGAAGCGAGCGGCGAGCGCGATTGAAAAGTGTGTGCGCTCGGCAATTGCCAACGCGAATGAAGCGGCTGAGAAGGCAAACATCTCAATCGATCCGGATGAGCTCTGGGTGAAGACGGTCTTCGTCGATCGGGGTCGAACAAAGAATATGCGGCGCGTCAGACCGGCTCCACAAGGGCGTGCTTATCGCGAGCGCAGACACTTTTGCCACGTTACGGTTTCGCTCAGCAGCGATTCGAAACCTGAGGCAAAGGCGAGCGGAAACGGAAAGACAGATGCTAAGCCGGCGAAGGTGGCCGAGAACAAAGGTCGGAAACGTGGCGGAGCCGCCGCCGCGCCGCGCGCAAAACGAACTGCGCCAAAAGCCGAAGCCGTTACCGAAACAACGGATAAGCCAGCTACAAAGAAGGCTGCAAAGAAGCGAGCGAGCAAGAGTAAAGAATAGATCTCCGATCGGTTAGATCTCAGGTCTCAAGTTACTGACATTTATTAACTGGAGAAAGTTGTGGGTCAAAAAGTTCATCCGTACGGTTTTCGACTTGGCTATAACAAAGATTGGCATTCACACTGGTTTGCCAAAAAACAGTTTGGCGAGTTTTTGCTTGAGGATCTGAAGTTGAAACGCGATTTGAAGCAGCGATTTGCCGGCGCCGGAGTTTCTCACGTCGACATTGAGCGCGCTGCGAATCGCCTCAAGATCATCATCTACACTTCGCGACCAGGCATCATCATTGGCCGCAAAGGTGCAGAGATCGACAAGTTGAAAAGCGATCTTTCATCGAAGACCGGACGCGAAGTCCTGGTCTCGATTCAGGAGATTCACAAACCAGAACTGAACGCGCAGTTACAGGCCGAAAAAATTGCGGCCCAGCTGGAGAAGCGAATTGCCTTCCGCCGCGCCATGCGAAAGGCAGTCGAAGAGTCGCTGAGATTCGGAGCTCAGGGAATCAAAGTGAAAGTTAGCGGTCGCTTGAATGGAGCTGAAATCGCCCGCAGTGAGTGGCACCTCCAGGGTCAGCTGCCACTGCACACTTTGAGAGCCGATATAGATTACGGTCTCGCGGAAGCGCAA
The DNA here is from genome assembly GCA_035457105.1 of Pyrinomonadaceae bacterium. Lineage (GTDB taxonomy): Bacteria > Acidobacteriota > Blastocatellia > Pyrinomonadales > Pyrinomonadaceae > PSRF01. The sequence goes on along the minus strand of DATIBX010000104.1, from coordinate 2,601 downwards.
ACGACGTTTGGTCAGATCGGCGTGAAGGTTTGGATTTATCGTGGCGAGATTCTTGATCCTAAGGCCGCGATGGCTCGCGGAACGGGTTCGGATCCAATCAACGAGACTCGGGTGGGTGAGCGCGAACGCCGTCCACGTACGCGTCGTGAACGTGAAGGTGCCGCTGATGGACGAAGACCGCGCGGAGAGAACTCATAGTTTCGTGAACAGGTGAATTAATCATGTTGATGCCGAAGAAAGTTAAGCACCGAAAGCAAATGCGCGGACGCATGACCGGCGTCGCCACTCGTGGCAGCGAGATCAGCTTCGGTGAGTATGGATTGAAAAGTCTCGAGCCGGCATGGATTACCGACAGGCAGATCGAGGCAGCTCGTATTGCGATGACGCGCCATATCAAACGTGGTGGCAAGATATGGATCCGCATGTTTCCCGATAAGCCAGTCACCAAGAAACCCGCCGAAACGCGAATGGGTAAAGGCAAGGGCGCACCCGAATATTGGGTAGCTGTCGTCAAACCCGGTCGCATCCTTTACGAAATTGAAGGAGTTGATGAGGCGACAGCACGCGATGCAATGCGTTTAGCCGCTCAGAAACTGCCAATTCGAACGAAGTTTGTGACGCGCGCTGATCAGGAAGGAGGCGCGATTTAGTAATGAAGAGACGTGAAGAAATAGATAAGTATCGTGAAATGGCTGCAGATGAGCTGAGAGCTGAAGCTACTCGTCTGCGTGAGTCCCTTTTCCGCTTGAAGTTTAAACTCGCGCTGGGCGAGGTTGATGCAGTGAAACGTATTCGCCAGGAGAAGAAATCTCTTGCTCGCATTGAGTCGATCGCGAGTGAACGCACGGAGTAAGAAACCGGCTATTAGCCTGAAGTAACGGCAGAGTAAATAATATGGCAGAGAATCAAGACAATATCGCTGAGAGTTCTGATAGTAGTGCGGTGCCGCAGGTGGCTAAGAGCCGCGCTCACCGATCGCAAAAGGTGGGAACTGTCGCGTCTGACAAGATGCAGAAGACTGTCGTCGTGCGAGTGGACAGGCTCATCAAGCACCAGAAGTATCGTCGCTATGTTCGCCGTACTTCCAAGTTTTTGGCCCACGATGAACTGGGCGCGACAGTTGGCGATAAAGTGCGAATTGTCGAAACACGGCCGCTATCTGCTCGGAAGCGTTGGCGTGTGGTTGAGATTGTTCAGAAAGCAGCGAAGTAGTTGAAACGGTCTTTGGCCTTTGATTTTTGGTCTTCGGTTTGGTTTAACGAACGCCGATGAACTCAAAGATCTGAGACCAAAAGCCAAAGGCCCAAATCGGAGGTAACGGCAGTGATTCAGATGCAGACCTCGTTAGAGGTTGCGGACAATTCGGGAGCACGGCGGGTGGAGATGATCATGCCCATAGGCGGATCGACCGGAAAGATCGCCAGTCTCGGCGATCGCATTAAGGTGACGGTCAAAGAGGCATCTCCCGATGGCACTATCAAGAAAGGTACCGTTCAGGATGCGGTGATTGTGCGGACTCGAAAAGAGGTTCGCCGGGCGGACGGCACCTATGTCAGATTTGATCAGAACGCTGCTGTGCTGATTAAAGAGGATGGAACGCCAATTGGTACTCGCGTTTTTGGTCCCGTCGCTCGCGAGTTGCGCGACAAAAACTTCATGAAGATCGTTTCGCTCGCGCCGGAGGTAATTTAATAGTTATGGCTGAAAAAAGGCGCTCAAAGATTAAGAAGAATGACCAGGTGGTGGTCGTCGCCGGTCGCGATAAAGGCAAGCGGGGCCGCGTACTTGAGGTCATCCCGGCAAGCGGGAAGATCAAAGTCGAAGGTGTCGGCATGATTAAGAGACACCAGAAGGCAAACCCGCAAGCTAATCGTGGCGGCGGCATTATCGAAAAGGAAGCCTTTCTTGATATCTCAAATGTTCAGGTTGTCGATCCGCAGTCGGGCAAGCCGACCCGGGTCAAGTACGACGTTGAGAAAGATGGCTCGAAGGTAAGGGTTGCGGCTGCAAGCGGGCAGTCTTTGGAAAAATAAGTTAGCGCACTTGATTGGTGTCAGGTGCGATTAGACGCTGAGGATTTGAAATGGCTGCAAGGTTAAAAGAGCGATATCAAAAAGACGTGGCCCCACAAATTGCCAAGGAGTTTGGTATCACCAATCCAATGGCGATCCCACGGGTCGAGAAGGTAGTTTTGAACATGGGGATGGGTGAGGCCATCGCCAACGCCAAAATTCTCGACACTGCCGCAGATGAATTGCGGGCCATCACCGGACAAAAACCGGTGATTACCAAAGCAAAGAAATCGATTGCTTCATTCAAGTTGCGGCAGGGGATGCCAATCGGCGTCGTGGTTACTTTGCGTGGCGACCGGATGTACGAATTTCTCGATCGCTTAGTCTCAGTGGCCCTGCCACGCGTTAGAGATTTTCGTGGAGTTTCCTCGAAGGCCTTCGATGGACGCGGTAATTACACCATCGGCATTCGTGAGCAGCTCATTTTCCCGGAAATTGATTTCAACAAGGTCGACAAACTGCGCGGTATGAATATCTCGATCGTTACTACCGCAAGAGACGATGAACAGGCACGAGCACTCTTACGAGG
>DATIBX010000103.1:0-7129 GCA_035457105.1 Pyrinomonadaceae bacterium | reverse complement strand
CTTTCGTCTATCGAGTTGCTCGTTACTTAAGAAGATTTAAAAAGCGCCGCCGGGCCGGCGCACTCCAAGATCACCTGAACTGGCCTGCATACCATTCGACCAGGTGGGAACCCCAGAGCAATGATGCAATCGCTCCCAAGCCCAGAAAGACTCCAAAGGGTAAGAGCATATGCATATCTCTTTTTCCCTGACGCGCCATGAGCAGTATGCCGATGATCGAACCCGAAAGGACGCCAACAAAGATTGTCAGAATCGTGAGACGCCAGCCCAGGTAAGCGCCAACCATGAACATCATTTTTACATCGCCCAAACCCATCGCTTCAATTCCGCGCAGTCGTTCCCAGGTCCAACCCATTAGCCATAATGAGCCACCGCCGATCAGAGCGCCGATTGCTGCTCCGATGACCGACACGGCCCAAACAGGTAGATCGGTAAACGCACCATGCATCAATGAGGGTAAATCATCAAAATGTGGGGGCCCCAAGAGGGGAATGACGAGGCGTGCAACAACTGCGAACACAATCCCCGGATACGTGATGACATTCGGGAGAATCATGTGTTCAGCATCGATAAAGACGAGGGCAACGATTGCGGCGACGAAGGTAAGATCAAATGGTAGAGCAAGACTTAGACCGTCATGCCAGGCGACCGCGACAAATAGCAAAGCTGTTAACAATTCAACAGCCGGGTAACGTGGTGAGATCCGCTTCTTGCAACCGCGGCATTTACCGCCGAGAAACAAATAACTGAGAATTGGAATATTGTCGTAGAAGGCAATGACGGCTGAGCAGTTGGGGCACTTTGAGTTAGGAAAGACAATTGATTGCTCGCGTGGAACGCGATGAATCACGACATTCAGAAAACTTCCGAAGATGGCGCCGATTACTCCGGCGAAAATGTAACCAAAAGTTGCGGGAATCAAGGTGTAGTCCGGTAGGGCCAGTAGCCAAGCATCAAGCATGCTGCAACGCATTGTAACGTCATTGAGATGGTGTGACTAGAAAAGATTTTTTGGGCTTTGGTCTTTGATTTTTGGCCTTTGATCTTTGAGCTTGGGTCGGTAACTATATTAGCGCCCCAGGGACCAAAGGCGATCTCAAAGGTCAAAGACCAAGCTTGAAGGCCAAAGACCAAAGTTCAAAGACCAACTCTCCTACTTCTTCCCTTGAATCTCCCAAAGCATTAAATGCTTCAGAAATGCGTGGTGCGCAGCAAAACTCGCGATGGTAAGTCCGGCAAACCCGTCGCGGAAACCACCTTTAAGTAACAGGCTCCGAATAAACGCGGCCGGTGCCGCAGTCGCTACCGCCAGCCTAGAAGTACGCCGACCTTCCTCAAACATTTGTTGGGCGGCGAGTGGTGCGTAACGCTCACCAATCATCCGGTGATGATGTGCAGCGTTATGCGAGGTGTAATGCAGTAGATCACCTGTAAGCATCGCGACCTGTGCGTCCGGATTCATAGCGACCGACTCATGAATATGCCTGTCTTTCCAATGGCCTTTAGATTTTCTAAAAAGGCGCAGTTGCCTGTCGGGATACCAGCCGCCTCCGCGGATCCACCGTCCCTGGTAAAAGGTTCTTCTAGGAATGAGGTAACCATCGGCGAGTCTCTCACTCTCAAGTTCGGCGATCGAGAGTCTTAGTTCATTCGAGACTCTTTCGTCTGCGTCAAGACTCAGTATCCACTCGTTGCGGGCCTGATCCACCGCGAATTGTTTCTGTTTACCAAAACCGGGCCAGGCATTCGTAGTGACCCGAGCGCCAGCGGCCGATGCCAACTCACGAGTTTGGTCCGTCGAGTTCGAATCAACGACGACTATCTCATCGGCCCATGAGACAGATTCACACGCAGCGGCGATATTTGACTCTTCGTTGAAGGTGATGATGGTGACGCTTATTTTCATCAGGGGCCAGACAAAAAATTGCGATTGCCTTGGTGAGCTAAAGCTACCTTAGCAATCGCAAATTGAAAACCGCAACTTCTATAGACGAGTCGCGGTCTACGGGTTGACTGGAGCATCAACGATCACGTTGTTGGCGCGTAATGTGGTTGACGTGGCCCGCTGCAGATCAGCAAGCGCTTTGTTGTAGTCAGTTTCTGCGCGCAGCTCCGATGCGCGTGCATTCGCCAGAGTGTTTTCACGCTGGAAGAGAAGGAACGTCGTTGAACGTCCAACCTGGTACAAGCGCTGTTCACCTTCGAGTTGCAATTCTGCGTTGACTCGCGCATCGCGCGCCGAAAGAACTCGCATGCGAGCTGTCTCAACGGCCTGAGCAGAGTTTCGCACATCCAACTCGATAGCCTGCTCCTGTGCTCGCGTTGAGGCTTCGAGTTGCTCTTTCTGTATGCGGGCACCGGCCAGGTTTGCTTCTGCTGTCTTATTCTTCAATGGAAACGAAATCGCAACGCCAACTGTAACGTTACGCGTCTTCCCATTGAATAGATTGCTGAGATCGCGAGGGTAACCTCCAATCAAGTCAATGTTAGGTCCAGTTTGTGCACTTACGAGTGGAGAAACTGCTACTGGTAACCCCTGAGCAGTCTGGATAGCCTGGATCTGTTGGAGCAGGAATGCGCTTGAGTTTGTTCCGGGACTCCCGAAAATGAGTGGAACTTGACTGCCTATAGGCAAAGCTCCCGAGACGTCAGTTCCAGCCAAACCCGTCAAAGCCACAGTACCGGTGAGATCAATCTGAGGTTTTGTCTGATTCTTAAAGAACTGAAGATCGATGGAGTTGATATCATTCTGAAGACGCAAGCGACGAAGCTCCGGACGGTTTTCTCGCGCCACCTTTAACGCGTCGTCGAGATTTACCGGAGTCGTATCAAACTTTGGTGTATCCGTTGGCGTTACTTGCGCCGACCAGTCGGGACTGTCCGGATCCTTAAAGATCAGTATCTTCAAATTGTTTTCTGCGATTGCGACGTTCTGAACAGCGATGAGCAAGTTTGTTTCGCGACTCGCCAGTTCGGTTTGGACCTCGGCTCTTTCTAACGGGGCCTTAGCTCCGGCGGCGATCTGTGCTTCGACGTTCTTCAGGTTCTCGCGAGATAAATTCAGGTTGGCGAGTTGGTTTTGCTGATCTCTCAGCGCAAACACGAGTTCCCAATACGCCTGTTGGACCAGGGTGATAACGTTGATGGTGCGCTGTCTGAAATCTGCGTCAGACTGATCCAAACGCTTCCGCTGAATGCGAATCTGCCGCCGATTATTATCAATCGATCGATTTCTAAGCAGCGGTTGATTGAACGTCAACGAGAGATTTGAAGAGTAGAACGGATTCAGCAAACTGAAACTGTTGCTGGTGTCCGTGTGTGAATTGGCGAAACTCAGGAAATAGTTTCCGCCCCCTGTTCCGAATTGCTTCGCTAACGACGGACTCAATGTATAAGTAGTGGTGCTTGTCGTACCAGTCTGTGCGCCACCACCCAGGGAACTCTGTTGTGGCGAGATTCTCTTATCGTACTGTGGCGTGATTGCGAAAACCGGATCGAAAATGCCTTCGAGTGAGCGCAGTTGTGTCTCGGCGAAACGCACGTCGTCACGCGCTACTTCGATATCGTTGTTGTTCTCAAGCGCCTTCTTGATTGCATCGTTCAACGAAAGAGGAAGATTGTCGTTACCGACTCCCAGACGCGTCATGCTCGGAATTGGCGGCAGCGGCTTTTGTTGAAAGGTTGGAATCACGGGCTCGCGGGGCTCCTGGTTGTCGCCCGGCAATGGTGTCGGCTCCGCTGTTACACCCGGGACGGGTGTGGTCGGGGTTGTCTGCGCTCCCGGCACAGTTGTCGGGCTGGTTGGCGTTGTCCCGGGAGGCGTGGCCGGATTGGTCTGCGGAGCTCCCGGCGGCGCCTGCGGATTCTGAGTTTGAGGCCGAGCACTCTCAGGGATCTGGTCCTGGCCTGGCGGTCTGGTCGGATCGCCTGGCGGCGGTGTGGGCCTGGGTGTTGCTTGTTGCGCCAACGTGAGATTCGCCGGCGTCAGCAAAGCGCATGACAGAACTAGCGCCGTCATCAAATTACGAAACTTCGGATTAAGCATCAGACAAAGAGCTCCTTAGAGTGGTTCCTTTCAGTTCGAACACTGGCTTCTGGTAAAGGGAGATTGTCGCAGACTTCTGGCAAGCCAAGGTCCGCCGAATCAAGACTTTACTACGTTACATGATCATAGGCAGTTTCAAAAAGTTCGCTTCTATGGTGGCTTGACAGTGATTGGCGTGCCGCATAATCTTGCTTTTCTTTTTTGAATGTTACCTTTACTGATTTTAGACGCAGTGTGCAAGCCTACGAAATTACGCTATTCAAAGGCGAATAAGCGAATAATAAATGTTTTTCGCTGATGGAATGTTTGGACAGATCGCCTGAAAGATTTCTGACTATCAACGCCGGTTTCGTCCCACAATCGCACAACGCTCGTCCCACAATCGCAACAATATAAAGACGCAATCTCTGGAGGAGGAATTAACAAATGGCAGTGAAAGTTGGCATTAACGGCTTCGGTCGCATTGGCAGAAATATCCTGCGATCATCGTTGGGTGACTCAGATATTGATTTCGTAGCTGTTAATGATCTAACGGATACGAGAACGCTCGCGCACCTTCTCAAGTACGACTCAGTACTGGGAAACCTCGATCATGAGATCACTTCGACTGAGAACGGTATCAGCGTCGAGGGCGACGAGTTCCGAGTGTTTTCACAGCGCGACCCAGGGGCCATCGATTGGGAGTCGGTCGGCGCCGAGATTGTGATCGAATCAACCGGTCTCTTTACGAAGGCCGAAGATGCGAAAAAGCATCTCCATGGTTCCGTCAAGAAGGTGATCATTTCAGCACCGGCGAAGAATGAAGACATTACGATTGTGCTTGGCGTTAATGAAGACAAGTACGATCCCGTTTCTCATCATGTGATTTCAAATGCTTCGTGTACGACCAACTGTTTGGCCCCGGTAGCAAAAGTGGTCCATGAAAAATTTGGAATTCGTAACGCGCAAATGACAACTATTCATTCTTACACGAATGATCAGCAGCTGCTGGATTTACCGCACAAAGATTTACGTCGAGCTCGTGCCGCGGCGTTGTCGATGATTCCGACTTCGACTGGTGCAGCCAAAGCAGTTGCGCTCGTGCTTCCCGAGTTGAAAGGGAAATTCGACGGCATTTCCGTGCGCGTCCCCACACCTAATGTTTCACTCGTCGATGTTGTGATGACGCTTGAGAAGGAGACGACGGCCGAGGAAGTTAACAGAGCCTTCAAGGATGCTGCTAATGAAGAGTTGAGTGGAATTCTGGCTTTCAGCGAGGAGCCGCTCGTTTCCGTTGATTTCAAGCGTAACTCGAACTCGTCAATTGTTGACGCTGAATATACAAAGGTGATTGGTGGAACGATGTTGAAAGTGCTGTCGTGGTACGACAACGAGTGGGGCTACTCCTGCCGCGTCCGCGACCTGATCAAGTTCATCGCCGCTAAGGGAATGTAAGGGCCCAGGTCTTTGGCCTTTGATCTTAGATTTGTTTCAAAGTTCAAGCTCAAAGTTCAAAGGCCCAGGGCCGAAGACCAAAGACCCAAGACCAAATCATCCAATGCCCAAGCTCTCAATCAAAGACTTAGATCTCACAAATCAGCGGGTCTTCATCCGCGTCGACTTCAACGTCCCTATCAAGGATGGCGAAGTTGGTGACGACACTCGAATTCGCGCAGCACTGCCAACCATCAAGTATGCGCTCGATCATGAGGCTAGTGTCATTTTGGCCTCACATCTTGGTCGGCCGAAGGGCCAGCGCGTTGAGAAGTACAGTCTTAAACCCGTCGCCGAGCATCTAGCTGGTTTGCTGAACCTTCCGGTCGAGTTCTCATCGGACTCTGTTGGGGATGAAGCACAAGCAAAAGCAAGTGCGCTCAAACCGGGTGAGATTCTGCTACTCGAAAACTTGAGGTTTCACCCGGAAGAAGAGAAGAATGACGACGGTTTTGCGAAACAGTTGGCGAACCTTTGCACTGTTTATGTGAATGATGCCTTCGGGGCGGCCCATCGCGCTCACGCCTCAACGGCTGGTATTACTAAACACGTTTCGCAAGCCGCCGCCGGCTTGTTGATGGAGAAGGAACTTCAGTATCTCGGCAAGGTCATCAGGAATCCGGAGCATCCGTTCGTCGCGATACTTGGCGGTGCAAAGGTCTCTGACAAGATCCCGGTAATCAACGCTCTGATTGATCGTGGTGTCGATAAGATCCTCATCGGTGGAGCGATGGCATACACGTTCTTGAAGGCGGATGGGTTCACCGTAGGTAAGTCACTTGTTGAAGATAACATGTTGCAAGCCGCGCTCGAGATCAAGAAGCGTGCTGAAGGGAAGGGAATTACTTTTCTATTACCAACTGATCATCAAGTTGTCGATAGCTACGAGCCAATAAAAGATGACAAGATTGTAGCCAAAACGATACCCATCGAGTTTACAAACATCGGTCTTGTGGGAATGGATATTGGTGTCGAGACAGTCAGTCACTTCGAAAATGCGCTTAACAATGCCCGCACGATCATTTGGAATGGTCCAATGGGAGTTTTTGAAGAGCCACCATTTGATCAAGGCACGATAGGTATTGCTCAAGCCGTTGCGAAAGCCGCAGACAATGGTGCAACGGTGATCGTCGGTGGTGGTGATTCAGTTGCTGCTGTAACCCGAGCCGGTGTCGCGGACCACATTACTCATATTTCAACCGGCGGCGGCGCCACTTTGGAATTTCTCGCCGGCGAAGAGTTGCCGGGAGTCTCAGCCTTGAGTGAGGCTTAAACTATCCGGCCTTCAAAATTAAAGAGGCGACCAGTGCGGTACCGCGAGCGAAGCGACCGGATGCAACACTCAACAAAGATATCGTGACAAGTAATCGCGGAAGATTGAGTGGTGCATCCGGTCGCTTCGCTCAGGGTCCTGTACTGGTGACTCGCGGTTCGGCCAAATCCGAGTTTTAATGCAGCCGCTAGCCAAGATCAAAGATCAAAGACCAAATCAAATATGCGCAAACCTGTAATCGCTGGAAATTGGAAGATGTATAAGACGCTCGGTGAGGCAGTCGACACCGCGCTTTCTCTTAAGCCTTTAGTCGCCAATGCGAACCATTGCGAGGTGGT
>DATIBX010000102.1:0-22917 GCA_035457105.1 Pyrinomonadaceae bacterium | reverse complement strand
CCTATTGATGCATTCAACAACTGGATCGCAAAGGGGTTGCGCCCCACGATCTGGTAGACGAAGGCCACGATGTATAACATTCCCCAGGCGCTGCCACCCGATTGCACGAAGCTATTGTATCGAGCCAAATGGTAGGCATCGCCGCTCCAGGATCTAAGAAGCGAGTCGCCGAACGCGTCGTAGGTGATCGCGTCTCCGCCAAAAAATTCTTCCTTGTGAAGGACAAAAATTCCCGTGGCTACGATCAACCTTACAATTAATCCCAACAGAAATAACCGGGTCAGAAAAGTTCGTTCTGGACCACTCCTGAGCAGAACGATCATGGTGGGGATTGAGGTTACAACGCATACTACCAATGCTCCGGCAGCATTCGCGGGAGCGATGAAAACTATCGCTACGCAAACAGCCAGCAGCAGAACGATGATAATGCTATTCATGACTCTCTAATGCGACTTAACTAAACCTCGATCTTAAACTTCATCCGGTAGATCGGGACGGGTTCGATGCTCAATAAGAAATTCATCCTCCGGGCTCAACGGTTTAATTACTTTAGCTGGCACGCCCGCGATTAGATTACCTTCCTCTTTTAAGCAACTAGTAACTACGGAGCCAATACCCACGATAGATCTGGCCGGAATGGAACTGCCAGGAGCCATCCGAATCTCGGATCCGATGTAAGCAAATGCTCCAATGTTGATGGGCAAAGTTCTCTGCCGGTTATGCGTCCACAACGATGAATTCCGTCCCCCTAGAATCACGCGCCGTCCAATTTCGACCCGATCCGTAAAATCAATCTTGTGCCCGGTCGTCACTATACTGCCATCCCCGAGTACGAAAGTCGGATCAATCTTATTTACTACATCAGGATCAGGAATCGAGTTTATCTCGTTCATGCGGATGATTTCACAATATCGTCCCAGGGTAACTGAGTCGCCGCCACGAATCACATTCAGGTGCCCGATTCGCACATGATCCTTAATGCGCAGCTTGTCAACGCGAGTTATGACGTTGAAATGCCCGATACTCACGTCATCATCGATTTCACAGTGACGCGCGTCGATTAGGCTCAGTCCAATCCGAACCCGTTTACCGATCTTGTAACCGAAGAACCAGCGGTAAAAGCTCCTCAGCATAAAGGACGGAAGAAATGCAAATACAGCCATGACCAACAACCGTGATCTGCTCGCACCATGCATCGTGTTGTCGCGCCCTCACAAAATCCGACCTAATTGCTTAGTTGACGTACCCTGGTTAGTTGCCCTTAAACTTCCGCAGTTGAACTTACGCTTCGCCAATCGTTATCCGTGAAACTGCGCTCCCGCAGGATGAGAAGGAACGGATGATGCGCTCGGAACAGTCTCGCGCAAGACAGATTTGAAAATCTCGTAGACGCGAGGAGCCTGCGTTTGCGCTGAATATCTTTCCTCCACTGTCTTACGACCAGCCCGGCCCAAACGCTCACGTAATTCTTTTGATCGCAACAAGCGGGTCAATTTCTCGATCCACTCGCTCTCATTTGCAGCTTGAAATCCATTTTCGCTGTCTTGAATGATCTCTTGGTTAACACCGATTGGTGACAAGACTGTTGGTATCCCCAACGCCATGAACTGAAGTGCCTTGAGTCCGCATTTGCCTTTAGTCCAGTTGTCGTCAGGCAAAGGCATTATTCCAATATCGATGCCCTCGAGATCCTGCACTTCCCTTTCTGAGGTCCATCTAATTGTATCGACCTGAACACCTTCGATCGAATAGTCGGTAGCGCCAATTACTCTTAATCGAAACGATTCGATGGCCGCCAGTTTTTGCAAAGTATGCCGCAACGTATCGAGATGCTGGGCCGTGCTAAAACTACCGGTCCAGCCAATAACCGGAGTACCGGCATTTTTTCCGGTGTCAAGAAGTGGATATTTTTCAGTATCAATCGTGGTAGGAATGACGGTGACGTTCTGGTTCACCTGTCTAGCATAATCCGCCAGGTACGGGTTTCCTACCATCACATGTGATGACAAGCGACAGATGGTCTTTGTCTTGTTCGCGAATTTAAGATAACTCAGATAACCGTTCGAGGGACTACGATAGGAAACGAAGATCGCATCGTCAAAATCAAACACGACCGGAACACCCGAACGATGAATCATTCTTTCAAAAACTGGCGGTCCAAGGAGAGCCGCTTCGCGAAAGATATAGACCAGATCGAAATCCGTTACCCGCTTAAGCGCTTCAAACCTCCGAACAACACTGCGAACGGCCAGTTGAGCCTTTCGGCGCAACAATCCAGGTTGATGCACCACCGCGTGAAGTTCCTTGCACTCGAATGGTTCATATGTAATCTCCACACCGCGCTCTCGCAAAAGCGGTTCCCATTGCTCGATGCGATAACGTTGGCCTGGAGAGGTATCGTAAATACCTGGAACTATGGCGAGAACTCGCATACTAGTCGTTTAAGAACTGACTTACCCTACCCACCTTAAGAATCGTGACACGCTGTTAAATGATCCCGAGCCAGTATAAGAGAGAGCTTCCACCTCGTCCAATTTGGCGTTAAGTGCTTTGTTTCTTTGGGCTTTGCTCTTCAAGTCTTACCCAATCACCAGCCCAGCACTCGTTCATATAAATCAGCATAGCGATCGGTTCCAACAGCTTCGAGGTCAAAGAGTTGCGCAGCTACGGACCGCATCTTATTCCGAAGGCCCGGGTCGGTAGTCATCTGGACTAGTCTTGCAGCCGCTCCAGCGTAGTCTTCGGCGGTAAAATCATTTACTAAGACTCCCGCTTTGTACTCCTCGACCAGTGCATCCGAATCACCTATGCCAGAATTGATTACAAGCGGCAGCCCGCAAGCCAAATATTCGCCATTCTTAGTTGGCGATGAAGCCAGCTTCGAGAAACAGGGTTTGATGAAAGCAATTCCTGCATCCGCTGCGGAAAGATATGAAGGTACCAGGTCGGCCGCTACCGATCTTATACTGAAGCTCGACAGCCCGATGTTGCTGCTCATCATCAATTGTCTGATTCGCTCGTGAGACCCATTGGTCAGCCAAAGCAGATGTGAGTCAGGCACGTTTCTTCTGAATGACGCAAAATACTCGACCATCTTTTCAGTTAAATACCAACCGTCGATCGAGCCGCTGTAAACAAGAGTAAACTGCTGGTCCAGGCCCAGTTCTGCGCGACGAAGCTCTCGTTCGTGTTGACTAAAGGAGAATCTCTTTAGATCTACGCAACATGGTATAACGGCGTGGTGAACCTCGCGGCCTCGTAGTCCGTCCCATTCTCTTATGATGGGCCAGATCTTCTCGGTTAACGTTACGATAGCGTCTGTCTTACCAAGTGCCCGTCGCTCGGCAAGTTTTGTAATGCGGTAACGCAAACCGTTCATGGGCCAATGTTCGGCATCGACATATTCGTCGGCCATCAAACCTCTCAGGTCAAAGATCATTTTGAGTTTGAAACGTCGCTTAAGTGCGACCGCAATCGTCGCTGGAATATGGCTGCGCGCATGCACTAACTCAATCCGCTTTTCCTGAACCAGTGCCTTAGCGAATCTGACTCCGGCAAAAACGTCGTAAGTTGTCGCCGGTAAAGAAGGCGACTGGTGGTAGCGAAGCCAGCGCCAGTCAATTCCCTGCTCCAACAATGCTGCACGGAGTTTGCGCGTACCTTCCTGGCCTGCTGGGTCGAAAGCCTTGTTGCGCTCAAAGCTTAGGAGGGTGAATTCAACCCCAGTGCTCACCAGCGACCGCAGGTACGGCAACACCTGGGTTTGGCCCAGGGGATCGAGCATTCCATTGTACGAGATGAATAGAACCCGCCGGCCTTTAAGCCCCATTGCCGGCCTCCACTGTCGCCTTTCGGCTCGAGCGAAACCAATCATGCACAAGCCATTGAAGACTTCCGATGATTGCGGCTGAGTCGATGACCGCCAGCAGCGCCATTATCATAAGGCCTCTAAGAATATTGCGAAGAAACGAAGCTGGGTAACAGTGCCTATTTCGCCTGATTGCTACGGCAGCTCGTCCGGCGAGCATAAGAAGCCAACAGGTAACCGGGAACCAGGCCCAAAGAGGATTCACGATTAGAGTAGTTATCAGGAGAAAGGCTAGTACGAGGTAACGACCGAGTATTGTCGCCTGCCACTGGCGCCAGAGCCCCGCAAGGATATTGTAGCGCGAGTAGAGGAGAAATCGTTTGAAGGTAGTTCCAAAAGTTGGCCTGAGGTTCCAATGGACCAGCGCTCCTGGTTCGAACACAAATCGGTAGCCCGACTCCTCAACTCTATCCATAAACACAAGATCCTCACCTGACCGCAAGTCTTCAGGAAAGCCGTTGACGGCTTCCCACGCCGAGCGTCGCAAAAGAGTCGAAGCGATAAATCTGGGTCGAGTGATAACTCCATCACGAGCTGCGGGCGCTGGGACATAGGCAATCGCAGCGCACTGCTTGAAGAAGGTGTCGGTGACAGGAGCCCACGAGCCGTAGACCATATCGATTGTTTCGTCTCGTTCAGCCCTTGTTGTTAATGCCTCGAGCCAGTTCTTAGCCGGTCTGATGCCGGCGTCAATGAAGCCAAGCCATTCAAAACTTGCCGCCGCCGCTGCCAGATTCCGCCCTCGTCCGGGCAAAGCCTCGGTTGTCTTGATCAGCTTAACAGGAGCCCCTTTACGAACATACTCTTCGATAATTTGAGGCGTCGCATCGATAGAACCACCATCGGTAATCACAATTTCGTCTGGCCTGCGCGTTTGATTCAACAAACCGTCAAGGAGCTCGCGAATCGAGTACTCTTCATCACGCACGGGTACTATAATGCTTACTTTCATAAAGTTTACTTAGAGTGCGCGGTGGCCGCTCTTAAAACCCTTCTCTCTTTATCACGAATCGATCTGATCTCGCATCTTTCTTAAAATTGGGTCCTGTCTTAATCTAGCATTCTCTGTGTAACCTCTACGACTCATCAAATCCAGACTGCTAAAAATCATGACGATTTATGATAAGGTTCGGTCCAAACAAGTTTGAAGAAAGGTTATCTGACGGTTTGAGAACATTGGCGCAAGATAACTACAAATGGCTGGCGCAAAATTGCCCTATATGCGAAGTGTCACAGAGCCGCTTCGTCGGTAGAAGAGGAGGCAGCGCTCACCGTGAAGGACTTGGCGTTGAATGCGAGATATGGCGATGCGCCGACTGCGGGTTGATCTTTCCTAACCCGATGCCCTTTCCCCTTCAGGGCCTGGATGAGCATTACGGGATGGAGGCCGATGATTACTTTGAACACCACGACACTGAAACTAAACGCACAGGCGCGTTGGGCCTGATCAAACAAGCAGAAATTCTCGTTGGTAATAAAGGTAGACTCTTAGACATTGGCAGCGGCCGGGGAGAGGTGCTTATTGCTGCCAAACAACAGGGCTGGGACGCCGTGGGCATTGAGCCATCTAGCAGTTTTGCCGAACGCTTACGTCAGCACGGAGTGGTCATAAAACAAGAGCCCGTCGAACATTGTGGTTTCGAAGAGTCCTCTTTTGATGTCGTGATATTAGCCGCAGTGTTGGAGCATTTATATAATCCGGATGAGACCATCCGAGAGATTTCGCGAATTCTCCGACCGGGCGGCGCGTTATTTCTGGACGTACCTAACGAACATGGTCTGTATTTCAAAATGGGCAACCTGTATTTGAAGCTTCGCCAACGTGATTGGGTTGTGAATCTTGCTCCAACTTTCTCCCCGTTCCACGTCTTTGGCTTCGGCTCAAAATCGCTGCGACGATTGCTGTCTAAATATGGTTTTTCAATCGCAAAGTGGGAAGTCTATGGAGGGACAAGTCTCGTGCCGGGGAGACAGGGCTTTGTAGGCTTGATTGAACAACAGGCAGCAAGGTTTGTAACCTTCTTGAGCAACTTCGCTGAACTCGGAACTTACATAGAAGTATGGGCCATCCGGAAGTAGCAAGTCTTGGCTTGCTCGCCAATTCCCCGCCAACCGTTACACCGCAGGCTAAATTGATTCTCTGAAGAGCGCAACCTGACGCAATCCATTAATCAAGCTTAAATTCCGAACGCCAGTCTGTTGTCTCTTTAAACTCAGGTTGACCTTCTTTCACTAACACAAAATTCTCCAGAACCAGTACATCCATTTCAGTCCGCATAAAACAACGATAACTATCAGTCAAAGTACAAACGATAGGTTCACCTCTGACGTTGAAGCTCGTATTAACGATAACAGGACAACCGGTTAAATCTTTGAAAGCCGCGATTATCTTCCAGTAAAGCGGGCTTATTTCCTTTCGGACGGTTTGAATCCTGGCCGAGTAATCGACGTGGGTTACCGCGGGAATATTCGATCGCGGAACATTCAATTTCTCAATTCCCCAGAGCGCTTGCTGCGCGGGTGTCATCTCTTTTCTTTTCTTTGCCAACACGTCCGCAACCAGCAACATGTAAGGACTGTCAGTATCGAGGTCAAACCATTCCCCAACGTCTTCTCTAAGCACGCTTGGAGCAAATGGTCTAAAGCTCTCGCGATACTTAATCTTCAGGTTCATCAATGATTGCATCTTTGTAGAACGCGCATCACCTATAATACTTCGACCGCCGAGTGCCCTTGGGCCAAATTCCATTCTTCCCTGGTGCAGACCTATAACTTTCCCCTGGGCCAGAAGTTCAGCAATCAGCTTTGCCAGTTCGTCTTGTGAATACTTCTCATAGGGCAGATTTCCGCTTTTGAGAAAACGTTCGATGTCCTCCTCACTGTCTTTTGGTCCCAGAAATGAACCCTTCATCCCGTCACTATACGGAGGTATCCCGTTCTTGCTTTGGGCTTGAGAGTTCGCAGAACTCCAGGTACCTGCTTTCTCGGCACTGATCCTTTGTTGACCCAGGTATCGATGCCAGATGGCCAGAGCGACACCAAGAGCGCCGCCGGCGTCTCCGGCAGCCGGTTGGATCCAAACGTTCTGAAACGGTACTTCTCTCAAGACCCGGCCATTGGCAACGCAGTTCAAAGCAACGCCCCCGGCGAGGCAGAGATTCGCCATGGCAGTCTGACGCTGAACGTACCGGGCCATCTTCAACAATATTTCTTCGGTGATTGCCTGGATACTGCGAGCCAAATCCATTTCTCGTTGGCCCAGCTTGGATTCAGGCTGGCGAGGTGGACCACCCAGTAGTTTGTTGAAAGCTTTGTTAGTCATCCGCAAACCTTGCGAGTATCCAAAGTATTCGTGATTCATCCGAATACTTCCGTCGTCTCTTATTTCAATGAGTTTGTCTTTTATGATGTCGACATATTTTGGCTCACCATAGGGAGCGAGCCCCATGACTTTGTACTCGCCACTGTTAACTTTGAATCCGGTGTAGTATGTGAAGGCGCTGTAAAGGAGGCCCAGACTGTCAGGATAACGAAGCTCTTGCAGAAGCGTTAACTGGTGTCCTTTCCCCGTACCAATCGAGCTCGTGGCCCATTCACCAACGCCATCGATCGTCAGAATTGCTGCCTCTTCAAAGGGAGAAGGATAGAACGCACTTGCGGCGTGACTTTCGTGATGATCGCCGAATAACAGCTTCCACTTAAACTTTTTCCCGAGCTTCTTCGCCCGTCTCTCGTCATCTTCACCACCGGTTTTAGCCATCTCAGTGCGTATCAAATCTGGCATCCAGAGTTTTTCTTTCATCCAGAGGGGCATTGAACGCAAAAAGGAGCTGAAACCAGCAGGAGAATAATCGAGGTAGGTTTCCAGCAATCGATCGAATTTCTGCAGAGGTTTGTCATAGAAACCGACGAAATCGATTTCTGACGGCGTTAGCTTGGCTTCCTGAAGACAAAAGCGAGCGGCGTGCAGCGGGAAATTGTAATCGTGCTTGATTCGAGTAAACCGCTCTTCCTGGGCCGCCGCCACGATCTCGCCATCGATGACCAGACAAGCGGCCGAATCGTGATAGAACGCCGATATCCCAAGAATGCTAACCACCTGATCAGTTGCTAAAAAAGAGTATAGATGAATGGAGCGAGCGCCGAACTCTTAGCAAGTACCAGCAGCACGCCAACGAGTACAAGTGTAATGACGATAGGCGCAAGCCAATATTTCTTGTTCTCGCGCATGAATTGCCACAGCTCGTTAACGACTTGTACTTTCGACATGGAAGACCCTCAGAACATCTTCTCGTAATGTTTGGTGTCGAGTTGTCGCGCGGGGTAGGGATACCAATACGAATCGCCAGCACTTGCTCTGCGGTTGAGCGGATCCCAGCCCATCGCCCGTTTAATTAATCCGATTGGTGTAAGGATAAGAAAAAACACAATCGCAAGGATGATTCTCGTTGAGATGTACGAAAGGCCTTCCGCTAGAAGCATCCATGCCTTATTTGGAAACACTAGCGCTCGAGGCACCAGCAGGCCGAGAACGATGAGTAACGCTCCAAGCGCTAGAAACTTGTAGGACAGAGTGGCGAATTTCTCACGATAGATCCACCAGCCCGACAAGAGTACCAACACTCCCCCGACGACCACGCCAAATTCTCGCTCTACCCTAAATGAGCGGGGCCGTTTTGTCGGGTGCTTTCTCAAGTGCCCGGAATTACTCAACTCGGAACGCTCACCTTCAAGGGCGCGCTAGCCTTTTCGAGTTCGCCTGCAATCCAGTGGTAAGTACGCTCTAACCCGTCCTCGAGTGATATGGCGGGCTCCCAACTCAGTACTTCACGCAAGCGAGTATTGTCTGAGTTCCTTCCGCGTACACCTTGAGGCTTCGTAACGTCGTATCGTTTACCGATCCGCTTACCTGCTATCTTCGACACCATGTCGACTAACTGGTTGATCGAAATCATTCGGTCTTGTCCGAGGTTGATCGGATCGCGATGGCTACTTTGCATCAAACGATAGATACCTTCGACGCAATCATCGATGTAGCAATAAGAACGAGTCTGTTCACCGTCGCCCCACACCTCGATGTCATCGCCATCTTTGGCTTGCGCTACCTTGCGACAGATAGCGGCCGGGGATTTTTCTCGGCCACCATCGTAGGTCCCGAGCGGACCAAAGATGTTATGGAAACGAACCACCCGCGTATCAAGACCAAAGTCTTCGGTGTAATGTCGGCAGACCCTCTCCATGTATAGCTTCTCCCAACCATAGCCGTCTTCGGCGTCAGCTGGATAAGCATCTTCTTCGCGTAAAGGAGTGATATCAGTCTCTTTTTGCTTGTAGCCGGGGTAGATACAAGCACTCGATGTGTAGAGGTAACGCTTAACTCCATTAGCTCGCGACGCTTCGATGGTATTCATATTGATTAGCGTATTGTCGCGAACAATCACCGCTTTATTGTTTTCGATGAAACCAATCCCGCCCATGTTGGCAGCGAGCCCATAGACTTCGTCGATGTCGCTGGTAGCTTCAAGGCAATTATTCGGCACAGATAGATCGAGCAACTTGAAATCGTGAGCTGACGTTGGTTCGTATTCAGGCTCTTTGATATCTACACCTCTAACCCAGTAATCACGGTCCACCAGGTACTTTGTCAAATGATGACCAATAAAACCTCCGGCTCCGGTAACGAGCACTCTTGTTTGTTGTGTCATTTAATATCCTTCTCCGAATTCGCGTTATCAACTTAAATACAAACCATAAAATGGCCGGTGAAACTAATGCAAGTAATCTGCGAATGTCCGACATGCTTTATCAGCTTGTCGGTGCGGGCAATTAGCTTATTACCAAGTGATCCGACAAGCTAAAAGCTTGTCGGACATTTACAAGCACTAAGTGCTGGGGCTCATTCCCAGTCTGCGTAAACAGCCCCAGAATGGCCTGTTCATTAAACTCTCTGGATGCGCGCGAAGAGCGCGTAACAACCACCTGGTCGCCTCAGATTTCCTGCCCGCCTCGCTGGCTGCATACGAGAGTCGCAAAAATCGAGTCGCGCGACACCATCGTTGATCTGCGCCCTGCAGTTGGGGCTCGTAGAATTCCGCAATTTGGTCGAATTCTTCAATCTGCCTGTGGCCCTCGGCTATTGTCTTACTGACTTCGTGGAGACGATAGCCAGCCATTGGTAGCGGCAAGTACTCGCAGCGGTGTCCTTCAAGTAGCAGTCGGACATATAGGTCGTGATCAAAATCGTAATTCCAGCGTTCCTGAAATCCGGATCTAACTAGATTTGTTTTCCAAAAGTGTCCTGGCTGAGGAGCTTTGTACGCCCACGAAAGACAATGAGCTGCTGACTTCGGGACAACTGCATGAATCACCTTTGTCTCGTGCCCTTGTCCGAACATCAAAGTGTCTCCACAAACCCACTCGGATTGTGGATGTTGTTCGAAGTGATTCATTGCAGCATTGAAAGTACCAGGAAGGTAGACGTCGTCGCTGTTAATGAAGGCAAAGATGTCGCCCGTTACTTTTTCAAGGCCCTTGTTGATCGCATGAACCTGGCCACGATCCTTTTCGCTCACCCAATAGGCCAAGTGATCCCCGTACCTACGAATAATTGAAGCGCTCTCGTCCGTACTGCCACCGTCAATGATGATGTATTCAAGATTCTCGTAGCCCTGATTCAGGACGCTGAGAATAGTCTCTTCGAGAAATCGTCCCTGGTTAAACGACGGTGTAACTATGCTGAGTTTTAAAGTCATTCGGAATCTAACCTTCAAGGCTTGAAGCTTTTGATCGTCTCGACAACATACTCCTGTTGCTCATCACTCAATTCGGGAAACATTGGCAGTGCCAAAGTTTCTTTAGCAGCAAGCTCCGCTTCAGGAAAAGTTCCTTCCCTATAACCTAGATACGAGAAACACTGTTGGAGATGCAGCGGAATAGGATAATAGATTTTGGTGCCAATCCCCTTCTCACTTAAGTAATTCATTAACTGATCTCGATAACGAGGAACCCTCACAACATATTGGTGAAAGATGTGACGTGCTTCCTCGCGGACAAATGGGGTGCGCAGTTCGAAGTCCAGGTCGACTTGTTTCAGGAGTTCCGAATAACGCGCGGCACGATTCGCTCGACCATCACTCCACTGGTCGAGATGCGGCAGCTTTACTCGAAGAATTGCTGCCTGCAACTCGTCGAGACGACTGTTGAGCCCCACTTCTGAGTGCTCGTACTCGGTAGCTCCGCCATGCGCCCTTAAACGCTTCAGCCGGTCAGCGAACTGCTGATCATTGGTCGTTAGCATTCCGCCGTCGCCGCCGCCGCCAAGGTTCTTGGTGGGATAGAAACTAAAGCAGCCCACTAAACCGATTGAGCCCGCGCGTCGCCCTCGATCCTCAGAACCAACCGCCTGTGCCGCGTCTTCAACAATCGGCACACCTTTCTGCTTACTCAATTCCAGCAGCGGATCCATTTCCGCACATTGTCCATAAAGGTGAACCGGCATGATTGCCCGCGTACGTGAAGTAATCGCATTTTCGACCTGGGCTACATCAAGGTTATAGGTATCGGGATCTATATCAACAAATACCGGGCGAGCACCTGTCCGAGTAACAGCACTGGCTGTAGCAAAGAAGCTGAACGGCGTCGTGATGACTTCATCGTCAACCTTTGAATCAAGGGCCATCAGAGCAAGTAATAGCGCATCCGAGCCTGACGCACATCCGATCGCATATCGTGCATTTGAGTATTCAGCAAGCGATTGCTCCAAGGCGGCAACTTCACCAGCTAGCACGAAACGTTGTGAATCGAGCACTCGTTGAACGGCCTGTGAAAGGTCGTCACGTATTGAGACATACTGAGCCTGTAAATCAAGTAGCGGAACGTTCATTTGAAATGGAAGATAGTCAGCTGAGATGAAGAGGATTGGTTATTAGACGTCGCCATACACAAAGCTGTGCTCAGATGAGTTGCACGCGAACACAGCCGACTCAAAGGTTCCTAAGCCGCTCCACCGGTGGACGCTTCACGTCCATCTTCACCGTCCGTCGAGTAGTAGTTGGAGTAGTAACCGGAATAATAGTAATCCTGAGACTCGAGTCTCACGTTGTTCAGCACAATGCCAAAAATATTTGCCCCGACATCCAGCAGTTGTTGCTTGGCTCGTCTGACCACGGCACGAGAACTTCTGCTGCCATGCACAACGAGAACGACGCCATCGACCATGGTTGAAAGAATTGAGGCATCGGTAAACGAGATGGCCGGCGGCGAATCGATGATGATGTGAGCAAAACGTTCGCTCAACTTCGCCAGGAGCTTTCTCATCTCCTCTGAACCGAGTAGTTCGGCTGGGTTTGGGGGAACTGGACCGGACGTTAAGACTTTCAGATTCGCGCCCTTCTGATAGTGCTGCAAGCTGCTCTCGATATCTCTTTCACCCGACAGCAAGGTTGTTAAACCTTTGGCATTTGACACTTCAAATTGTGCATGCAAGCGCGGCCTTCTAAGATCGCAGTCGATAATCAGTACTTCCGCACCTGTCTGGGCCAACATGAATGCAGTATTGATGGCCGTCGTGGTCTTTCCCTCTGAAGGCTGGCTGGAGGTAACCAAAATTGTTTTTGGAGGTTGACCCGCCGACGAGAGTAGGAGCGACGTTCGCAAGTGCCGATACGACTCCGCGATCGGCGAGCGGACGTCATTCACCATGGCCAACGCAGTCGAATCAGAGGGAGCACCAGCTGCCGCCATCCCTTTTAGTCGACCTTTATCTCCGCGACTCGCAGGAATCAAAGCAAGAGCGGGTAGATGAATGTATCGATCAATATCGTCGACCGACTTGATGGTGTCATCAAGGAAGTGGAGTAAGAAGGCCAGACCAATTCCAGCGACCAGCGACAACATAAAAGCGATCATGATGTTTCTGACGCGCGGTGGTCCAATCGGAACCTTGGGAACGCGGCTATAGTTCTCGATACTTACCTCGTTCGACAAATCGCTCGAGGTCATGGTGATCTCGCGATAGCGCTGCATTAGAGTGGCCACGTATTGCTTGTTAGTTTCCAACTCCTGCGTCATTGACGCCATTTCAATCTGATCGCGAGTCTGCTGCGAAGTAATACCTCTCTGCTTCGCATACATATCGAGAAGGCTTTCCTCGTGCGCTTTTTCAGCCTCGTAATTTGCTTTCAGGGTCGAGATTGCTTCTGCAGCAGCCCGGTTCGCCTCATCTTCTAACGGTTTTAGGGCAGCGTCGATTTTCTTAACTTCGGGCCACTCCGGGGTGTAGATGACCAACAGAGCATCACGCTTTTCTTTCAGCTCAGACAGGCGGTCGCGAAGTTTAGCGACGCGAGCTGACTTCTGTACTTCCGGTATGGAATAAACATCGGTAGCCGACTTGGCGCTATTGTAAACCGCCTCTGCCGTCTTGCGGTCGTTCTGCGCTTGCAGTAACTGCGTGCTCAGCTGACTCGCACGCACATCCTCTACGTTCACACCATTCCCAATAGAGAGTGGCAAGTTGTGGGATTTGGCATACTCAAATTGTGCCTGTTGGTCCGCCTTGATCTTGCTTTGAAGCTCTGAAATCTGCTTCGACAAGGCAATCGCATTTGCGTTTGATCCGAGTTCCGAGCGCTGCAGATTATTGTTCGCAAAAACCTCAGCGAGTGTATTCGCGATCTTTTGGGCCATCTCAGGATCGCTGTGTCTGTATTTAATGCTGAACAGATTTGTCCCGGTGATTCCGGCGACAGTTTCACCGCCAATGATCATATCTTCGAACGGTTCAAGTCGCGCGAGTTCTTCTGCTGAAAGCGGTTTATCCTTTAACTCACTTTCGCTTACCAACTCCAACCCTGTAGCAGCTGCGGGAGCTGTCGCGGTTGCCTTCTTAGGCGCTTGTCCAAAAAGGCTCTTGAGCGCAGTAAAAACACCCGCCTGCGATGCTCCACCAGTAAACTTAGAATTATTGGGAAGGTCCAAGGTGAGAACAACTTGCCGCGCCAATGAAGGACTTTCTAACAGTTTAATTTGCGTGCCCCAGAAATTAGCATCAGGCTGCGCATTGAGCACGAACTTGTCGGTCGAAAAAACGCTTTTGCTTCGCTGCTCAATTCGAATGGTAGCTTCGCCTTCATAGATTGAGGGCTGTCGAAACATTTGAATCGCCACCAAAGAAGTCACGACCAGGCAAAGACTCAGGATCAGCCATTTCCGTTTAAGGATGACGAAAAGGTAGTCGCGAATTTGGCTCGGTTCAGTGGCGGCCGGCCCATACGAGCGACTCAGATCACTGAGCGGCTTATCAAGCGTTCGCTCGACCGATGGTAAAGGCATCAACCGGTTATCTTGGGACATCATTGGCTTTAGCTCTCAGATTACAAAACTCGGGGCATAGAATAATAACAGAGACTCGCCGTGAGGCAAGCCAGTTTAAGGCTTTTGAGCGCCATTTTCGCAGGTTTGACGCTTCGGATGAACCTAAAAGACTTCTGCCCAGCCACCGGCTTCAGCTTGGAGGTAGTCGACAAATTGACGAAGGCCCTCCTGCCACTCCGGCAAAGGCTCCAAACCAAGCGCTTTTGAGAGCAAACAGTCCAACTTTGAATTTCGCGGCCGCGGAGCAGGTCGTTCGAGTGACTCCATCGTTACCGGCTCAATATATCCTCCCGGACAATTTGCGATCCGCAACCCCTCGCGCGCAAAAGTTTCAAATGAGGCTCCGTCGCCAGCGTTAACTACATGAAATACGCCTGGCAAATCTAACAACGCCAACTCTCGTAATCTCCGCGCCAAATGAACCGAGTAAGTGGGAGTTCCCCATGCATCGACGATTCCTTTTAAATGCTTACCAGCGCGAGCAAGCTGAACGACATTGCTAAGGAAATTTCGCCCACCAGGGCCAAAGATAAAACCAGTGCGAACGATTATGCTGTTGGCGTTGTTCACTTGAACACGCCTCTCACCTTCCAACTTAGCTTTGGCATAGACACTTAATGGATTTGGATTGTCTCGTTGCGTGTAGAAACCATCCTTGGTGCCGTCAAATACATAATCAGTTGAAATGGTTATTAACATCGCGGAAATGCGATGACAGGCACTCGCCAGGTTTGCTGGACCAGCGGCGTTTACTTGATAACAACGATCGGGATCGGACTCGCAAGCATCAACGTCGGTCCATGCAGCACAGTTAATAACAACTTGCGGGGTATTTGCCTCCAGACAACTGGTGACCTGAACGGCATCGCTTACATCCAATTCCGCGCGCGTCAGGGCGATAACTTCGTCTTCGCTATTCCTGCAGTGTTCCGTGAGGGCTCGACCGACCAGTCCACCCGAGCCAGTTATAAGTATCTTCACTTTTGCTTTACGTCCGTCCCGTACTGTTGTTTGTAGTAATCACGATAAGCACCACTCCGCGCTCGATCGGTCCAATCCTTATTAGTCCGATACCAGTCTAGCGTCTTAGTCAATCCACTCTCCCAGGTTTCCAGCGGACGCCAGTTAAGCTCATTCTCCACCAATGTCGGATCCATGGCATACCGTCGATCATGTCCAGGACGGTCCTGTACATATCGAATCAGGGTTTTGGGTTTTCCCAACGCCTGCAAAACGGAATGGACAACATCGATGTTTCTTCGCTCATTTCGCGCTCCGATATTATAAGTCTCTCCAGAAGTCCCCTTTAATAGAACGGCCATGATGGCCCGACAATGATCGTCCACGTAAATCCAGTCACGGACGTTCAGCCCATCACCATAAACGGGTATCGATTGATCCTCCATAGCGTTGGCCAGCATCAAGGGCAGAAACTTCTCAGGAAATTGCCTCGGACCATAATTGTTACCACATCTCGTAATGACCGTATTTAACCCAAAGGTGTGATGGGCGGCCCGCACCAAATGTTCCGCAGACGCTTTCGACGCAGCGTACGGACTATTCGGCGCGAAGGGCGACGATTCGCTGAAAAAGCTGGTGTTGTCTTCTGGTAAACTTCCCATAACTTCGTCAGTAGATACCTGTAAAAAGCGCTTGACGTTCTTCATTCTCGCCGCGTCCAAAAGGATCTGAGCCCCGATGATATTGGTCCTTAAGAAATCGGCGGCCGCGCTGATACTTCGATCGACGTGAGTCTCGGCAGCGATGTTCACGATCGCGTCGGTATCCTCAGATAACGCTCGCATGACATCATCTGGATTTGCTATGTCACCATGAACGAATGTGTGACGCGCGGAATCCAGTCCCTGGAGGTTATCCATGTTACCGGCATAGGTGAGCGCATCGAGATTGATGATCTGACATGATGGCATTTCTGCCAGAAGGATTCTTATAAAGGCGGAACCAATGAAGCCTGCACCACCCGTAACTAAAATTTTATTCATCTTATCTTCGCTTGAATAAGAGTTGCTGTGGACCAAACTCCTTCGCCAGTATTGCCTGGCAACCAATTGGCGTGCGAACTAACTCTGCATAAATGATTTCTGGAAATTAGAATCAATTAATAGTTTCCTAATCTGTTACAAATTTTCGTTGACGGCTGTCACGGAAATGATGTATTAAGCCCGACACCCATTAGCATGGGATTCGGCCCAGAGGTTTTGAACTCATCGAGTTTCAGAACATTCATCAGACGGGTTCTAGCCAAATTCCTTCGGGAACCGCCCTCGCGATATGACGATCTTACATCTATGACCCGCGCATGGCCTTTGATTAAACTTGAGGAGACTAGATTAGATGAAATTTCCCCCTTCCCCCAGGATTTTTGTTGCACTGTGCTTTGTATTGGCCACGGCAACAGCGTCCTATGCTCAAAGCCGAACGTGGGTATCCGGCGTCGGCGATGATGCAAACCCTTGCAGTCGCACCGCGCCTTGTAAGACTTTTGCGGGAGCGATATCCAAAACAGCAGTTAATGGCGAAATTGATTGTATCGATCCGGCTGGCTTCGGCGCTGTGACCGTCACTAAGAGCATAACCATCGATGGCGGCGGCACAATGGGCTCGATCCTGGCGTCCCTGGTAAACGGGGTTAACGTTAACGATTCCGCCACGGCCAGTCCTGGTAGCATTGTTGTGATTCTTCGCAACCTATCGATTCAAGGAGTCGGCACTGGAATCAGTGGTGTCAATTACACCTCAGGTAAAACTCTGACCGTCGAGAATTGCCAGATTATGGGATTCACCACGGCAGGCATTCGAGCGGCTTTAACACTGTCGGGAAACTTAAACATAATTAACACTTCTATCGCAAACATAGCTGGCGATGGTGTTTCTATCTCAACATCAGGCGCAGCGGCTCAGATTGTCACGATGATCGAAAACTCGCGTATTCAGAATTGCAGCTCTGACGGTATCGAAGCTAACACACACGTAAGAGCTGCGGTGCGAAACTCTGTAATCACGCGCAACACGAGTACTGGAATTAGAATCGCGGGAGCCGACAGCATTGTTAATATGGACGGCTCGTTTGTTTCCTTTTCGAACGTTGGCTTGCAGTCAGTTGGTAGTTCAGCCATCAACGTGTCTGACAGCGAAATTGCGCAGAATGCAACTGGTCTAAACGCAAACGGCGGAACGCTTGCGTCGTTCCAGGGAAATTCTGTTTTTAGTAATACTGTATCTGGTGCTTTTACCTCTACGACAAATAAGCAGTAACTTCGTTTTCTGAATTACCCCCGTTCACCTTCCCCCAGGTGAACGGGGTTCCTACCTCGCAAATACCCAACGCGGGAACTTCCCGTAGTCAACCGCAGTGCATCGCACTGCAGGTGTCACTGCTCATGTCTGCTTACTGAAAACTAACGACCTGAGTGTTGATCTCACTTGCGCTGAACTGCGAAAAACTTCGAACTCCCGAATTGACGGTTTGAAGGAGAAACGTTCACATGAAAGCCGATTTGAATCTCACGAATCGCCTGCGTTTTCTCGGCCGTTCGAATTCCCTGAGAATGGGAATTGTGCTGTCGTTTGTGCTGGCGGTTATTGTTACTTCCTTCCTAACTTCGTCTACGGCAACCTCGTCAAATGCACGTCGTACGACGGAAGATCAGATTTCAAATTCCAGCGGCTTGAACGAAAAGTCAGTATTGAATCGTTCAAGCTTCCCTTTTCCCGAGAGGATCAAGTCACGCTTTCTTCCAATGTTGACACCACAGGCGTCATCACCCGAAGAGATTGCGACATTTGCAGCAGACTGCATCACCCCCAAATCACATTTCACGGTAGGCGACACCGTCTGTCTCAAGGCTACCGGAACTTTCGGCTCGCGAAAAATCTACTGGATCGATCCGGACGGAGGTGTGGTCCAAGTAGATTCAGCCACCGAAGGGACGCAAACTATCAGCGCTCGAGGCAACTGGCGCGGTTATCTAGTCTCTGGAGATGATGGGACACTACGGGTCGCCGCGGCATTTTCGGTGAGCGATCCGCAGCAACCACGAGTAGACCTTTCAGTGGTTCAAAGTATTGCTGATGGAACCCATACTGCTGGCGGTTTCATTAGTTATCAAGTAGTGGCAACCAATCAGGGTCCCGACACGGCAAACGATGTCGAGGTCACTGAACAAGTTCCGAATAATTCCACGTTGGTGTCCTCCAGCCAGGATGCTGGACCAACATTCTCATGCAACGCCGGTACTAGCGAAACAAGCTGTACGATTGCCAGTCTCGCACCCGGAGCGTCTGCTGCATTCACTTTCGTTTATCAGATCAACTCCAGCACGGCCGTGGGAACAGAAATTCTTAACACTGCGGAAATTGCGAGTACAACTGAAGAAAGCCATCCTGCAGACAATACTTTTGATCTTGCAGGTAACGTTATTTCGGGCAGCGAAGGCGCAACCTGTACTCTCGATTGCCCCAACAACATCACGGTTACTGCCAACACTACTCAGGGCGGAACATCAGGGGCGATAGTTAACTTTGGCGGCGCTGAAGCATTCGGCGATTGCGGGTCGTTGTCGCCCAGCATTCCGTCAGGCTCGTTCTTTCCAGTGGGTAGTACCACAGTTGTGGTTTCCTCGTCGACCGGAGGAGGGAGTTGCTCATTCGTGGTTACTGTGACGGATGATCAACCACCAAATATCAGCTGTCCGGCCAACGTCAATACTCATCTGACTGACTGTCAACCATCAACAATTGATCCGGGAACGCCGTCTGCAAGTCCGAATGGCGTCGAAGTCACCGGTGAACGAAACGATGGACAGCCGTTGGATGCTCCTTACCCAGTTGGCACCACGATCATCACCTGGACCGCCACTGATGCTTCAGCTCGAACCGACACTTGTACTCAGACAGTAACGGTCACGAGCGACGATAATGTGCCACCCACCATTACTGCTCCGGCAGATGTGACTATCGCAACTCCTGATGGAACATCAGGCTCTTGTGGCTTAGTGGTTGGCGAAACTGAACTCGGCAGTCCAGACGCAAATGACAATTGCACCGTTAACGTCACTCGTTCCGGAGTGCCAACGGGAAATTTCTTCCCCGTAGGAACAACTGCGATTACGTATACGGCGACTGACGGATCGGGCCACACGGCAACCGCAGTTCAACATGTAATTGTCTCTGACGGAACAGCACCAATAATTGTTGCGCCGCCAGATGCAAGCTATGTCTGCCCCAATGAGGTTCCAGCCGGGAATCCCAATCAGGCGCATGGAGCAAACGAAAACCTGCCGGATGGTGGGCCGCCAACTGACAATTGCGGCGTACCAACGATTACCGTTGCCGACTTCACTAGTGGCAGCGGCTCTGCAAGTAGCCCGCTTATCATTAGCCGAGTTTTCACGGCAACCGATAGTGCTGGCAACACGGCCACGGCCACGCAGACAATTACGGTAATCGATCCGACTCCACCCACGATCACTCTCAATGGACCAGACCCGTTGGTAGTGGAGTGCCATTCAACGCTGAATGACCCGGGTGCTACAGCAAACGACAATTGCGGCGGTAATTTTGCTGCAACTGCAACCAGCAACGTCAACTCGAACGTGGTTGGCAATTACACGATCACGTACAACGCAAGCGACGCTGCCGGGAATGCCGCCACGCCGGTGGTCCGGAACGTCTCAGTTGTTGACACAACGGCGCCCACGATAAACCTAAACGGTCAGACTCCATCGCTGTGGCCTGCCAATCACAGGTATCGAACATTCCAACTCGCTGATTTCATTTCGAGCGTGACCGATAGTTGTGACACCACGCTTAATCTGAGCAGTGTTGTGATTGAGCAAGTGACCAGCGATGAGAGCGAGAACGGTAATGGTGACGGAAACACTCTGAGTGACATCATCATCGGATCTGACTGCAAGTCGGTCCAGTTGCGAGCAGAACGCAATGGTGGAGGTGATGGCCGTGTCTACACGATCAAGTTCCGTGTGAAAGATGCGGCAGGCAACACTTCAACCGCCACCGTCAACGTGCTGGTGCCTGCTGATGGTCCAGGTCAAACACCTGTCAACAGCGGTCCGCAGTACGTCGTCAATGGCAGCTGCCCGTAATCTGGGTATCGGATTAATCACCGGCCGGCTCGCAGCGAGTGCACCCGGCCTCACAGCAATAGATTTCTAGGAGTAAAGAAGATGAAAAACTCACGTAAAAAACTGAAAGTGCGGAACCTGATACCAGTGATTGCGGCACTCTGCGCTCTGACAACGCCATTCCTGTCCAGAGCAAAACCACTGACCGTCTCGATCACCGTAGCGAACAACTCCACCCGCGAGATACGTCACGTTTACGTCTCGCATGTAAACGCCGAAGATTGGAGTGCGGACCAGCTGACCGCCGCAAGCATTCAACCGGGCCAGTCTTACGTACTACAAAATGTCTCCTGCGATCAGGGACAAATCAAGGTCATTGGCGAGGACAAGGAGGGCTGCTTCCTTTCTGGCGTGGTTTCATGTGGCAGTGACGCCACCTGGACCATAACGAACGAGACGCCGGCCGATTGCGGCCAGTAGCAGCTTTTCTTAGTGGATAACAACTTCACATAAATCATTCATAAGAATGAAAAGGAGAACGTAATGAAAAAGTACCGCTATATCCTGACTACGATAGCGATCCTGGGGTCCTCGCTGATGATAACTTCAGCCATTCAGGCGCAGGCCACTCGCACCTGGGTATCTGGCGTTGGTGACGACGCAAATCCTTGCAGCCGTACGGCTCCATGCAAGACCTACGCGGGAGCAATCTCCAAAACAGCTAAAGATGGTGAAATCAGCACCCTCGATCCCGGCGGCTTTGGAGCGGTTACGATCACCAAATCAATCACCATCAACGGCGGCGGCGCGGGACAAGGTTACGGTTCAATCCTCGCATCCCTGGTGAACGGTGTCATTATCAATATCACTGACGTCAATGACGTTCGAAAGACCGTTCGGTTGGACTGGCTCAATATCAACGGCGCCAGCACTGGGCTTAACGGTATTCGCTTCATCGCGGGCAACACATTGTTCGTTGAAAACACGATCATTGACGGGTTTACCACCCACGGAATCGATGTAAACACTGCAAGTACAACCTTTCTGCACGTGAAGAACACGACGATCCGGAATTGCGGCGGCAGCGGAATTAGCACAATCGCCGGAGGAGCTAACCAGGTCGCATTCGCGTTCACGGGTATTTCGATTCACAAGTGTGGGACGGGTTTCAACGCGCAAAACGGCACCCGCGGCAGTATGCGCGACAGCTTCTTTGCGCTCAACACGACCGGTATTGCCTTAAGCCAGAGTGGGTCAAACACTGAAGTGAACATCGATAGCAGTCAGATTACCGGCAGTTCGACGGCTATTTCAGTTAATACCACCTCCAGAGCGCGCATCGCTCGATGCACGATTTCTCAAAACGCAAACGCCTTCGGGTTATCGGGCGGTTTTGTCGACACTGGGGGCAATAACACGATCTTTGGAAACACAACCAATCAGGCTCCAAACGGAACAGTATTCCCGCAAAACTAGTTCGTCGTTTCTAATCTGATTGGCCTAACAGAGTCCCTTTCACTGAACCGGTGGAAGGGACTCTTCATTTACCTCTCAAATGAAACCGTATGCTCTTGATAACACTGGAAGTGTTGTTTACTCTCGTCGCGGTCCCACGCAAGCCTTTTGATAGTGAGTTACAGTATTGAAACCAATAGTCGTCGTCGAGAATGTGAGTAAGCGCTACCGACTTCGTCAGGGCGAAGCTCGATACGGGACTCTGCGCGACTCGATCTCTCAAACACTAAAGACCTGGTCAAACAGCAGTCCTGCAAAAAATGGCCGGGCGAAACCAGCGAGCATCTGGGCCTTGAAAGATGTAAGTCTAGAGGTCCAGCCGGGCGAAGTAGTCGGCATCATCGGCCGCAATG
Source organism: Pyrinomonadaceae bacterium (assembly GCA_035457105.1). Taxonomy (GTDB): domain Bacteria; phylum Acidobacteriota; class Blastocatellia; order Pyrinomonadales; family Pyrinomonadaceae; genus PSRF01. Next base: position 703 of record DATIBX010000102.1, on the reverse strand, counting down.
GAGCAGGCAAATCGACCCTGCTAAAAATTCTTTCCCGCATCACCGATCCTACCGAAGGACGAGTCTCTTTATACGGTCGTGTAGCAAGCCTGCTTGAGGTTGGTACAGGGTTTCACCTGGAGCTAACGGGTAGAGAAAATATCTTCCTAAACGGCGCCATCCTGGGCATGAAGAAAGCTGAAATTGAACGATACTTCGACGACATCACCGACTTTGCGGAGATCGAAACCTTCCTCGACACGCCGGTGAAACATTATTCGAGCGGCATGTTCATGCGTCTCGCATTCGCTGTGGCTGCGCATCTCGAGCCGGAAATCCTGCTGGTTGACGAAGTACTGGCAGTGGGCGATCACGATTTCCAACAGAAGTGTCTCGGTAAAATGAATGCCGTCGCACGCGGCGGTCGCACGGTCATTTTTGTGAGTCACAATATGGCCGCCGTTAATCAACTATGCTCGCGAAGCTTCTTGCTGGACGAGGGTCGAATCACTCGCAGTGGTCCAACCGCCGAAGTTGTCGCTGAATACTTGCGCCTGAACTCGGATAGCGGTGGCGAAAGAATCTGGTCCGACATCGCTACCGCCCCCGGCAACGACAAGATTCGGCTTCGCTCGGTAAGAGTTGTCTCGAATGGCGCTCTGCGAACTGAGGTGGATATTGATCAGGAGATTTGCATCGAAGTCGAGTTCGCAAACTTAGTGCC
>DATIBX010000101.1:0-12353 GCA_035457105.1 Pyrinomonadaceae bacterium | reverse complement strand
CCCGGCGCTACCGCGCTACGGTACTGACCCCGATCCCGTTTCCCACTCCCCCGCGCGGTGCTGTGATTGGGGCTGGTTGTTCTATAAATATCTCACTCCTGCCGGAGTGAAAAAAACTACACCTCAATCGCTCACTTGGCTTCGAAGAACGCGAGCAATTCTGAGTTCACCAGATCTTTAAGTGTCGAACACATTCCGTGCGGCGCACCCGGAATGACTTTGAGAGTTGCTCCTTTGATGATCTTTGCCGACAGCAGAGCTGCAGCCCCAATCGGTACGATTTGATCGGCGTCGCCGTGGAGAATTAGTGTCGGCACATCGAACTTCTTAAGGTCCTCAGTTTGGTCAGTTTCTGAAAAAGCCTTGATGCAGTCGTAAGCAGCATTGTGTCCAGTGAGCATGCCCTGCAACCAGAAAGAGTCGCGCAGGCCTTGCGACACCTTGGCGCCCGGCTTGTTGAATCCGTAGAAAGGCTCGCTCAGATCTCGAAAGAACTGCGAGCGGTCGGATAGTACGCCGGCTCGGAGCTGATCGAAAACCTCGATCGGCAGACCGCCTGGATTGGCAGAAGTCTTGAGCATCAAGGGAGGTACCGCGCTAATCAGAACTGCCTTGGCGACGCGTTTCGTTCCGTGTCGTCCAATATAACGAGCGACTTCGCCGCCGCCGGTGGAGTGGCCCACGTGGATCGCGTCCTTTAGATCGAGCGCTTCGACCAGCACTGCCAGATCGTCTGCGTAAGTATCCATGTCGTTACCATTCCATGGTTGACTTGACCTACCGTGTCCGCGACGGTCATGGGCAATACAGCGATATCCGCGCGAAGCGAGGAAGAACATCTGGTCCTCGAATGCGTCGGCGCTTAATGGCCAACCATGACTGAAGACCACGGGTTGACCGCTGCCCCAGTCCTTGTAATACAGATCGATGTTCTCGGAATTCTCTTTACCGACCGTAATGAATGCCATTGGTCACTTCTCCTTAATTTGTATGCGTTTCCGCATCAGCTAACCTTATGCTTTTGGTTTTATGCTTCCCATTCGCTGCTTGTCGAATCCCCTTTGAATTCGAAAACCACCGACCAAAGCAATTTTGCTTACCAAGCTAAACCTTAATGGCGGTGGCTTCGCTTTTCTTCCAAAATCCTGCTTACGATTTGCTTAATTTTGCGCTCTATGCGAGAGGTGGGGTTGATCAATCTACTTACGATCTCTCAAAAGGACACTGTTGAGGATCTTCGATTGGCAGACGGGCTTTTGCTGGCGACCTAACAACTGAAGGCATGTTATTCTATCTGCGCCGGAATCATTTCCAGGTGCGCTAAAACGCTCACTCTTTAATATCTCAAACCGTTTTACTCTCTGCTCAGCGAGTGTGAACGACATGAAACCTTTCTCACACCATTCAATTGTTTGGTCAGTGCTGATTGTGTGCGTTAGTTGCGTTTCCATGCAGTCACAGACAAAAGTCGACCGAGAGTCCTTAAATACCGTGAGCGGCAAAGTCACCGTCAAAGGGAAGGGTGTTTCTGGCATAGTCGTTAGTATTCGCTCGACTAAAGTTGACCATCGGATTCAAAGTTTTTCCGGTCGGACCGATCAGGATGGAAACTACCGGATCGGAAATGTTCCCCGGGGCACCTATCAAATTGCTCCTTCATCGCCAGAGTTCAGCCTGACGGAAAGTCAACAGAGACTCTTGATCTTGACCGCAAGTGAGAACGTCGAGGCTATAGATTTTGCATTGGTCCGCGGCGGAGTAATTACTGGCAAAGTGACATCGTCTGGCAATCAACCTTTGATTGAGGCATCGATTTCTTACACAGTTGAGCGAATTGACGAGGCGGGAATTCAATCCTCACGTACTGACTCTCGGTATCAGACAGATGACCGCGGCATCTACAGGCTATTTGGTTTAGTACCGGGTAAATACAAAGTTAGTGTTAGTCGCGACGTCAGAAACGCTTTCGGTCAGACTGCGCGGTTCACCCCAACTTACTATCCGGCGACTACGGATCCCTCGAAAGCGTCCATCATCGAGATAACTGAAGGAAGTGAATTTACAGGCATCGATATCAAGGTTGAGTTGAATGACAACTCCTCGGAAAAATTCACTGTCAAAGGACGAATTATCGACGGCGTGAACGGACAACCCGTACCGAACATCCGACTCCGCTTGGAGCAGCTGATTGATCAATACGGGACACGTTACCTGGATTACCTGGACGTGCCATCAACTTCTGATCGAGAAGGCGAGTTCAGTTTTGAAGATATTGCTCCAGGACAGTACGGCGTTATCGTAGAGCCTTCGCCAAGCAGCGCTGTTCGAGCTGAGAGACTTCCATTCGTTGTGACTGATCAGGATGTCACCGACCTTGTCATAAAAACAGTGCGCGCGGCCAGCGTGTCAGGAGTGGTCATCGTTGAGAGCACAATGAATAAGGCGCCACCCGTACAATTTAGCCGACTGTCTTTGTATTCTTATCCGACTGATGGAAATTCAGGAGGCATTATAACTGGGGCGCGAATTAACGCAGACGGCAGTTTTCAATTGAGCGGATTGAAAGAGGGATTCAATGACCTTTCGCTCGGTGGGAAATTTGGTAGACCAACGCAGGGACTCTCAATCTCGCGAATCGAACGCGATGGAGTAGTTCAAAATGGCGGGATAGAGGTTAAGGATGGCGAGAACATCACGGGCGTACGCGTGTTCCTTAAATTCTCAAACGGAACGATTCGAGGCGTTGTGAAAACAACCAGTGGCGACTTACCCCGTAATGCGCAGGTGGCTGTATGGTTTGGAGAGAGTCCGGCGGATCCGCGTAGCTTTCGAGCATCACCAGTAGTAGATGCACGCGGCCACTTCATCATTCAAGGCGTTCCGGACGGTACTTACGAAATCATTGCGAATGTAAAGTTGGTGGACTCTCGCATTGCAGTGGCAAAACAACAAGTAATCGTGGCGGATGGCAACGTCCCCGATATAACTCTCATCGTTGAAATTCCACCCGGTCCCGGAGTCAAACAATGAAGCTAGTCTATTCACTACTCGGACTGGCAGTCTCAGTGTTGGCCCTCACAACATCCGTCGTGACGGCACAGGGCACACGACCAGACGAGCTTGAAGAAAGCACCGCGGCTGTTAAGAAGGGTGTTATTACAGGAAGGGTAATTAATGAGAGCGGTCAGCCTTTGCCTGATGCTCAGGTCACTGTTCGTGCTTACGGCTCAGGAGAATACCCTCATAACACATCGACTGATCGCGATGGCAATTTCCGAGTAAGTGGGTTAAGACCCGTTCTCTACTATGCGACAGCGTCTCTACCCGCATACGCGGCTGCTCCTCGCGATCCAGATAACACCCAGGCGACTTCATACCGGATCGGCGACACCATAACGCTAGTCATGTTTAAAGGTGGTGTCATAACCGGTAGTGTGAAGTCGATCACGGGTGAGCCGGTGGTTGGCGTTCAAGTGCGAGCACAAATGATCCGTGACGGCAGTGGCCAACGATCTCGCTACGGCGCCACTACCAGAGAACGCCTTACTGATGATCGCGGCATTTATCGAATCTATGGTTTGCCGACAGGTACCTATCTTGTGTTTGCCGGAGGTCCTGGTTATTTGGGCGCGAATGGTGCCTACGAAAACGATGCTCCGACCTATTCGCCCTCGTCGCTTCGTGGTAACGCTGCCGAAATAAGCGTGCGCGCGGGTGAAGAGACACGAGACGTCGATATTCGTTATCGGTCTGAGGTTGGACATACCATCCGTGGGACTGCCGCTGCTCACAACGCTTCAAATACTCCCGAAGCATGGGTAATTCTCACTTCAACGCTCGATGGTGGATCGCAATTGGGTGACTCAGTTTATCAACCACTTGGTTTTGAAGGGTTTTCGTTTTCTGGACTTGCAGATGGTAGTTACGATCTCACCGCCGAATCTTTTCATGCGAATGGCGAGATCATGATTTCGGAACCAAAGCGAGTTAACGTGCGCGGGACCGATATCAGCGATGTTGAACTGATCACCAAGCCGCTCGCGAACATCAGCGGTCGTGTAGTGCTTGAAGAGTCAAAAGCAGCCGAGTGTAAAGGAAAGAAACGAACTCTTCTTACCGAGATTCTGGTTTCAGCATGGCACAACGAAAAGGAGGCGGCCCAGGACCAGCCGCAGTTTGTTTGGGGGTTGGGTGGACCATCCTTTCCAAATTTGCAAGGTGACGTTGCCCTGCGAAACCTTGCCGCTGGTCAATACCAGATCATTGCCCGACAATTTGCGAAATACTGGTATCTGGATTCAATCACTTTGCCTGCAGCAGCAGCAACTCGCCCAACAAAGCCTGGGGAACCCAATCGGCCACAGGACGCAGTATCGAACTGGACGAATTTGAAAGCAGGCGATCGCTTGTCGGGCTTAATCGTAAAAGTTGCTGGAGGGGCTGCATCTCTAAGGGGACAAATCACCACAGCGGAAGATGCAACACTTCCCGGCAGATCATACGTCTACCTGGTCCCAGCAGAGCGTGAAAAGTCTCAAGATGTGCTTAGATTTCTCTCAGCACCGGTATCTCCGGACAAAACGATCGCGTTGCACAATATTCCGCCTGGGCGTTATTTCATCATTGTTCAACCTGCTCTCGATGAGGTTCGGCCGACGCTGACGAAACTTCGTTTGCCCAACGAGACAGAAACGCGAGCAAGGCTTCGCCGCGAGGCTGAAGCGGCCAAGACTGAAATTGAATTCAAGCCCTGCCAGAACGTGACGGATTATCAGCTGCCTTTCCCACCAGTCGAAACTGCAAACCGCTCGCCCCAACGTGAGAAATGATCCACGCACCCACACGAAATCACACAAACACAATGAAATTAGGAAAGGCCATGAAGTCTGGCGAATCGGAATAGGCTGTTTTTGAATTGTAATCGCTTCGTTCGTGTGACTTCGTGGATTGGTACCCTTTTTCTAGTTTGATCTAAGTGCGGCGATTGGGTCGATTCGTGACGCACGTCTGGCCGGAAAATAACCGGCAGCAATCGCTACTAAGATCAAGATACTCACCGTCCCGACGAACGAAGCTGGATCATTTGAAGTCACGCCAAACAGTAATCCAGACAAGGCGCGCGTCATGATCCATGATCCAGCGAGACCGATCACCAGCCCAATGACCGCAAGACGAAGCGTGCTAAAAATGATCCGCCTCTGAAGACTCCTGGTAGTCTCGCCAAGCGCCAGTCGAATACCTATCTCCTGTGTTCGCTGATGCACTGAATAAGAAATCACTGCATAAATTCCCAGCGCCGCAAGAATCAACGCGAAGGCGGAGAAGCCAGTTAATATCATCACCACGAATCGACGTGGAGACGTGGCTTTGTCGACGAGTTCCTGCACCGTGCGAAATTCATTTGCACCAAGATTTGGAGCGATCGGCTGTAGTGCTGATCGAATCGTAGGTGCAACCTGGGTTTCAGGAAGTGTGGTTCTGACCACTAGTTGTACAGCCGAAAAATCCTGCGTCTGTCGCATCGGCAAATACATTTCGGAGCCCGATTCCTGTTCAACCGTAACGTGCCGTACTCCGCCCACGACTCCAACGACGCGGCGACCGCCGTCCTGCGTCACCATCTGGCCTATTGGATCCTGACCGGGCCAGAGTCGGTGTGCGAGGGTTTCATTGATGATGATCACCTGTTCGCCTTGTGGTGTATCACGATCGGTGAAATCGCGACCCGCGAGTAAGGGAATGCCCATCGCTGCCAAATAGCCATTGCTCACGATCCTCACAAATGCTTCAGGATAATGATCGCGATCATAAACCTGACCCTGGGCCGCCACTCCCCAGCTTCGATCACCATCTAACGGCAGCACGTCTGTTAGACCAACCGCCTCAATACCTTTGGTGTTCTGCACGAGTCGCAAAGCTTCATCAAAATAGGCATTACGTTTTGCCTGGGTGGGATAGTTAGAACCCGGCTCGATCCGAATTGTCGCAACTCGTCTAGGTTCAAACCCGAGATTCACATCGAGGACCCTCAGAAAGCTGCGCATCAGGAGACCCGCACCTACCAGCAGCAGGCACGCGAAAGCGATTTCGCTGACGACCAGTGAACTCCGGATCCACGAATGCTTCCTGCTACCGCTCGATCCGCGATTATTCTCTTTCAGTGATTCGTTAACACCGATCGAAGGAACTTGAAGCGCGGGAACAATGCCAAAAGTCAGGCCCGTCACAATGGAGATTAAAAGCATGAAACCGAGTACGCCTAGATCAACCTGTACATTGGCGAGAAGGGGAATACTGATCGCGTCAAGACGCGTAATCAGTCGCGTACCCACAACTGCCACGAATGCCCCGGCAATTGCTCCCGCCCCTGATAGAACAATGCTTTCGGTCAGCATCTGGCGAATGAGCCGACGCCTCCCCGCGCCCAGCGCAACGCGGATGGCCATCTCCTTTTGCCGCGTGGCGTTGCGAGCGAGCAGCAGATTTGAAAGGTTCGCACAAACGATCAGCATTACAACGCCGATCGCGCTGGCCAAGACAATCAATGCCGGTCGTAGTCGTCCCGTGACGTGTTCTTTTAGAGGGCTCAATATTGGTTGGAATTCGTTTCGTTCCGGATGTTGACTATAGATCTGTGGGCCAAGCAGATTGAATTCGGCCTGGGCCCCCGCCAACGTGACTCCGGATTTCAGGCGGCCAACAATGGCTGAAGTGTTTCCCATGCTATCTGTTTCCGGAGTGAGCGGAAACGGAGAATAGAGGTCGACACGGGTGCCAGGCGCGAAGACGGAAGCGAAATCAAACGACGCCGGCATAACTCCAACTACTGTCACCGATCGCTCGTTTAATTGCAGGGTCTTTCCTACGATGTCGTGACTTGAACCAAAACGCCTTTTCCACAAACTGTCACTCAATATCACAGCGGCTGGACCGTTGATCAGACATTCCTCTGGAGTGAACAACCTCCCAATTTGCGGCTCGACTCCGAGCACATGAAAAAAATTCTGCGTGACGGGGACCGCCGTTAGGCGCTCCGGCTCGCCATCGCCTGTAAGCTTCCGATCACCAACATTGTAGTAGGCAAAATAAGCTGCTATTTCGGTGAATGATTTGTTTGCATCGCGCGCATCCAGTAGATATCCGACCTGAGTCGTCTGTTCGGGCTGACTCTTTTTGTTTGCAATCCAAACCAGGTTTCCCGCGTCCTTAAAAGGTAGGGGGCGAACTAAAATTGTGTTGACTATGCTGAAGATGATTGCACTGGCGCCGATCCCCAGACCGACAATTGAAATCGCAAAGACTGCAAATCTTAGATCTCGTCGCAGGATCCGAAACGTATATCGCAGGTCCTGGAACAATGTATCCAGCACAGGCAAGCCTCTCGCTTCACGATGCTCCTCACGTAAGCTCACCGTGTTTCCCAATTTTAGGCGAGCCTCTCTACGAGCTTGTTCCGGTGTGAGCCCACGCCGAATATTTTCTTCGATTAGCAGATAGAGATGGGCTTCGAGTTCGTTATCGAGCTCGCGATCAAAATCATCACGCTTGAAAAAGGCGACAACGCGTGCGGTCAGGTGGTTCAAGTTACTTAGCATCTTTATCTCCAGTCAGTTGAAGGAATCGTCCAATTGCGCCGGCAATTCGTTCCCAGTCTTCAGTCTCAGCTTTGAGTTGTTTTTGACCGGCCCTGGAGATCGAATAGAACTTTGCCTTGCGATTATTCTCGGAAGTTCCCCACGAAGCTTTGATCCATTTCTTTTGGACCAGCCGGATCAGGCAGAGATAGATTGTTCCCTGGTTTACTGACAGGGCGTTCTCGCTTATTTGTTCAATGCGGCGCGCAATGCCGTATCCGTGCATCGGTCCCATCACCGCGAGCGTTTGCAGGACCATTAAATCAAGCGTGCCCTGCAAAATTTCGGAGCGTAACTCGGTCATCATTTATCTCCTGTGGGTTGTATAGAGGAGTCTCTCAAGCTCTCCTGTGGGATGTCAACAGATATCTTTAGCGGCGCTTCCTAATTGAACCCCTCTCTGTGCAGCCTTTGTGTCCTCCGTGTCTCTGTGGAGCGCAAGTTCTTGAGGAGTCAGAGAACACAAGGTTGCACAGACTAAAGCAAACCAGAACCCTACTTTTTCCAGCGCTGCTCGAAACTTAATTAGCACTGCCTTCCGGCCTCAAGAGTCTGGCGTCGCTTAAAAATAACTGTCAAAACTGACAGTATCAGGGGTCTCGACTACAGATTAGGATGACAACTGATTTTGACCTTCCACTTTCATACGGGGTTTGAGCCAGGCGGGCTTGAGCTGAGGTTTATTTGTCTTTTGACCACAACTTTAATGATTTGACTAGGAGAAAAGTGAGATGCGATTCAGAAAATCAGTCGTGATACTGGTGCTGGCCTTCTTGGTGATACTTACAAGCGCGGTCGGATCCTTCGGGCAAAATGCGAACAATGTCCGACCAGCCCCGGTCCCTCAGGGCCAGAAACAGAAGATTCAGGGCGTCGTTAGTATTCGTACTGGCGATTCCTTTAAAGTTCGAGATCCTGGGGGTAACGAAACCACCGTGCTCCTTAGTTCTGATACCAAAGTCAGCTCGCACAACAGAGGGCTGAGAGGTAAACAGACCTATCCAGTAACTTACATCATGCGCGGTCTTCGACTTCAAGCCGAAGGTAAGGGAGATGCCGACGGTAATCTGGTTGCGGACTGGGTCAGGTTTGATGAGCAAGATCTGCGTTCGGCCCAGGCGTTGGAACAGACCGCTGAACTGGCCCAGGAGAATGCGGCAAGACTGGCCGCCGCCGAACAGGCAGCACGCGAAGCAGCGGCGAACGCCCAACGGATGGCCGGGCAAATCGCGGAAAACACTGCTCTAGCTAACGAGGCTGCAGCCAAAGCGCAGGCGGCACAAGATCAGGCGGACGCGGCGTTCAAGGCGGCAGCATTGGCCAATAATCGGATCAATGGCCTCGATGACTACGAAACAGTTCGCACAATTCCGGTTCTCTTTAAAGTGAATAGCAGCGTCATTGATGCGACTGGCAGGCAGACGATTGATGATGCGGCGGCATGGGCCAAGGCGGAGAAGGCTAAGGGAAACACGAACGGTTGGTTGGTCGAAGTAGTCGGATTCGCGGACACCACGGGCAACACAGCAAAAAATCGCGCCTTGAGTGAACGACGCGCGAAAGCCGTAATTCAGTACCTGGTGGGTGTGCATAATTTAGATTTGCGCCGCCTGGTCCAACCCTTTGGATTCGGTGATTCGAAGCCTGTGGCGGATAACAAAACATCCGCTGGGCGTGCGAAGAATCGGAGAGTTGAGATCAGGATTTTGCAGAACAAGGGCATAGCAATGACTGGTCAATAGTGGCTCCTTGCTGTCAAACGCCGGCTGCCGCAGTTAGTAACTCACTTGCTGCGGCAGCATTTTTTCCTCTTTATACCGCGGAAACTTTGTGTCCTCGTCGTCTCCATGGTGGTTGTCTTACGGATTGAGACCTCCCCCACAGAGTCACAAAGTCCACAGAGGCTGCAGGAATCTTAATCACAGCTCGCCTTTCATTCTCCGCGAGCTCAAAGTCGGTAACTGAGATGACAAATTGTTCAAAGGAGTGACAATGAAATCGGTCGGGATATTGTGTATAGCGCTTCTATTGAGTGTGTTTTCGGCTTCTGCGGTTCATGGGCAAAAGGTGTCGGCCCGTTATGATGAGAGTGTCGACTTCTCAAAATACAAAACCTTCGCCTTTGACAAGAGTGGTGCTAAGAATCCGTTTGTAGACAAGTTGATCGTCGACGCCGTGATTCGTGAGCTCACTACCAGAGGCCTTACGAAAGTGGATACGGACCCCGACCTCCGTGTGGTTTATCTCGCGGCTGCTGGTCCTAATCTCCAGGTCGCCGATATTCCCTTCTATCACGTAGTCAATCCGGCTTACAGCGGTATGATATTCAGCGCTACGTCCACGATGTGGGACGTCACAACCGGAACGCTGGTGATCGATCTGTTTGATCATAAGAGCGAGCGGACTGTCTTTCGTGGTTCAGCAAGCGATGTACTGCAACGTGCGGCCAGTGCCAACGCGGTTGCCGATGCCAAACTCGTGTCTAAACCAATTAACAAGAGCGTCGCCAAGATGTTCAAGAAATATCCCGTGAAGGCCAAATGAGATTTGGAGTGCGCCGGCCCGGCGGCGCTTTGTTATTGATCGACAGAGTGTGCTTTGTTATACATTCGGCTTACAGACTTCTGTTAAGTCATAATAGTTTCCTGCTCCAGCATATGTTGAAGAGGAGAAGTTCAAGGCATGCCAATTGTAGAAATAAAAAAATATGACGTGGCTTACTACGCCGGCGGAAAGAATGTCGCAAGCTATCCCTATCGAGCCATCATCGGTTTGAGGGATGATGATAATGCTCTAGTAGGTGCCGCTTATTTTCATCACACCGCAGACACGATGCCTAACGCTGATAGCCGGAAAGCAAGTGGCTATATCTCATGCCACTACCTGGCCGAAGATTATCCGCGTGTCATCGATATACTCCGGAATGAGAAGCCGGTGTATGTAGAATTTGAAGTGCGAGCCGGAAATATTGCCAACATCAGGACCAACGCAGAGCCGGTCGGCGAAGGTGAGATCAATTCATCGTCGGTTGCGACCGACTTGAAGGCATAAAGAGATTTTAAGCTTAAGACTTACACAGAGTGACGCCGGTGACCGCCAAGAGATGCAGAGATAGCTAAAAGGTTATCAAAGCAAGCGACGTGATGATAGGCACCCAACTATCGTTCCAATCTAGCTGCTTCGTTGCGGCTCTGCCGCGTTGTGAGACCAATCACCACGGAGACACTTGTTTCTTACTATTAAAACAAGAAGTTGCTCGCTCGTTGCACAGACGAGGTCGGTTAGGACACTACGAAGAATGGCGTTCGCCCTGACTGCCACTACTCGTTAGTATCGTTCCAGCATGTTTGGTCTAGGCGGCAGAGAAAAGCAATTTATCCGGCAACCAGCCGGTGCCGAGGCGGAGAATAGCCAGCAGCAACCGACATTGCTCAACCCTCGCAAGGAGATCATCCTCCTCGCCTTAATAGTCGTCGTACAGCTTACAATCTCGCTCTCGTTACTAGTTCGGAAGGGTTTGTTTATCGATGACTCGATGCATATTCCAGCCGGCTATTCATATCTTCTAACGCATGACTATCGCCTGAATCAGGAACATCCTCCGTTCATAAAACTCTTGAGTGCCGTCGGACTTTGGCGAGTCCATCCACGTTTTCCATTCGAGTCCCCTGGATGGCAGAAGGCCGCGACACCAGGCGATCCGGATGACGGAATGGAGCGAATCGAAGAGGCGTTCTTCGATGTGAACGCCGATCAGTTCGACAGGATTTCGTTTTGGGGACGAGTGCCCGTGTTGGTAGTGCCCATGATTTTGGTGATAGTTGTTTGGTGGTTCGGACGTCAATTCTTTGGCCCATTCGCCGGATTGGCGGCGGCAGTACTGTTGACTACCGAGCCTAATATTGTTGGTAACTCAATTGTTGTTCAAAATGATCTTGCGGCTGCGCTCGCCCTCTTACTCTTTCTTGTAGCGCTTAAGCGATATCTGGCAGACAGTGATTGGCGCGCAGCTCTCATGCTTGGGGTCGCTCTGGGATTTGCTCTGATCGCAAAATACTCTCTGGTGGTGCTGGTACCAGTTTCATTTCTGCTTTTGACTCTTAATAGCATTGTGAGAGTAGTACGTAAGCAGTCAACCGTTTTATCGAGCGCCGCTTCTGGATTGTTCGTGCTGGCGACGGCCTATTTTATTTTGCTCGCATCTTACGCTTTTCACGCTGATCGGATTGACGCAGAAGAAAGTGCGGTGATTTGCAACTGGTTCTATCTAACTGGCCATTTCGCTGAACTTTCTCAGAAACTCCTGATGTCGCTTCCTCCTCTGCTGCCAAAATATTTTGTATATGGCATCAATATGGTCGTCGATGACAGTCGCGAAGGCAGGCCGGCATTTTTGTTGGGCCAGGTGTCGAACAAAGGGTGGTGGTACTACTTTCCCGTCGCCTTCGCTTTGAAGACAACGATTCCATTTCTCATGTCCTCCGTAGTTGGGATCTCGTGGGCCACGTTTCGGCTTCTTGAGGGGCGGCGAAAAGATCTATTGTATTTGGTTTTGCCGCCACTGCTCTATCTGGCTCTATCGATGACGTCGCATCTCAATATTGGGGTGCGACATGTTCTGCCGATCTTTCCATTTCTCGCTATTGCCGCAGGCGGAGTCTTAGCGGCCATGATTGATATTCAGCGGAGCCCGGCCCGAGCGCTTGCGACGGCGTGTAT
>DATIBX010000100.1:0-2426 GCA_035457105.1 Pyrinomonadaceae bacterium | reverse complement strand
TGTCAGAGCTGCTATCTATAACAGCGAAGTCGCATTCTCTGCCGTGATGTTTGACGTTCTCTATGTAGCTTGTAATGCCGCGCTTAAGACTGTCAGACGGGTTGTGAGTTACGAAGCCTACAGTCGTAATTTTACTCGGCTCGCTTTCGAGTTCTAATTTCTGATACAGCTCCTGAGCGGAGCTGAGAGGGATTAACAACCCGGCTTCGGCCATATTCAACAGGGAGTCGTAGATAAAGTCGAGCTGCTGCTGGGTCATTCCGAGGCTGCGAGTGCATGCCACCGCATGCTCATCAATAGTTTGAAATGAGTTGCAATACGGCAGAAGCGAAGCAGCAAAGGTGGGAAGAACACTTGCTTTGCGGTTGGTGCGAGAGTAAACGAGAGACTGGTCGTTTCCTACCGTAAAGGAGATTACATCGCCCGTGCGATAAAGCTCCTCATCGAGGACGTCATCGTCCTCTTCCTCCTCCGCGGGAACGGGGGCAATCTCTTCTGCGTTCTTTTTCTTCTTAAAGAACATTTAACTACGCCTCTCTTTAAGGGCCATACCTTAGACAGTATTTACAAGATTTTTCAAGATTGACAGGATTTATCTTGTTCATCCTGAAAAATCATGTAAATCCTGTCGACGTTCCGATATCATTCCAGCGACGCATTTATCCTACCAGAATAAGAGGAGAACAATTGCTCAAGCCAATTCTACCAACAATCGCGGGACTACTTCTGGTGGCGCTGCTTTCCATGCCGGCCCAGGCGCAGCAGTCTGCTACGCCCGAGGACGTGGTGCGCGGTTTTTATTCCTGGTATTTGCATCAACTCACGCTCGAAAACATGAATCCACTGAAGCAGAAAACTACTGCGTTGAAATATCTGACGCCGCAGCTTTATGCAAATGCGCCGAGGCTGATTCGCCAAATGGATGCCGACATTTTCATCTGCGCACAGGATTGGGACAAAACCTGGGAGAAGAATTTCAGCGTGAGCACGCCGGAGATTAAAAACGGCAGCGCCACTGCAACCGTCACCTTACCCGCCGGTGAAATCGATAAGATCAGAATCAATGTGACGTTGATCAAAACAGCAACTGGTTGGCGAATCAATAAGGTTGCTTGCGCGAACTGAGACAGGATTAACAAGATTTCCGAATAAAGCCTGTCAATCGTGAAAAATCTTGTAAATCCTGTCTCACGGCTGGTCATTAATTTTCCGCCATTCGTCACACCCTCGCTCCTGTACATACCTGAGTTGCACCTGCCTCGAAAGTCTTCTGATAAGGTTTGATGGAACTTGTAGACGTACGAGGAGAAGGCCATGTTCACTCAACGTTTCTGCTCACTCTTAGTCATCATCGTCTTACTTGGTTGTTTTATAGCAACCGCCAGCGCGCAGGTTTCCGACACTATCATCCCGCTTGAAGGTCTCGATCCGGTGATGCTCTCGCAGGGTAAAGAAGTCCAGGGGGACATGAAGTACAAGTCTACGCGAGGCCGGTTCCAATACCTCTTTGCTAATGAAGAGAACAAGACAACCTTTGAAAAGGATCCGTCGAAGTACGAGATCCAGTTGAATGGCCATTGCGCGCGCATGGGTGCACCAACTTCAGGAAACGCAGATCTTTATTTTGTACACAAGGGACGCATCTACATTTTTGGATCTGAGGAATGCCAAACGCTTTTCAAAACTGCTCCCGAGAAGTATCTGGAAGTTCCCGCTGCACCCAAATCACCACCCAGCGCGGAAATGGTCAAACGCGGACAGGAACTCATCGCGAAAGCGGCTGGAGTTTTAGGCGCTGGATCAAAACTGGACCAGCTTCAAACGCTTCAACGGACCGACTTCAGAGGAAATCAGGTCAAGAACATCCTGACGCTGGCCTTCCCTGATGCGCTGCGGCAGGAAACAGTCAGACCAAACTTCACTCTGACCTCCGTCATCACGCCATCTGATTCATTCGTCCAGGTAAACAACACCGCCAGGCCGATGGGGGAAGCCAACCGTACGGCAATCTACAAGGAGCTAAACCACGATCTAATCGTTCTGCTTCGAGCTCGCAATCGACCCGACTTCAAAGCCTCGCTCTCAACTAACGGCGCTGAAGAAAAACTGGAACGCGTCGACATTGAACTACCAGACTTCACCACAACGTTAGGCATTGATCCCGGAACCGGCCGCGTAATTAACCAATCATACACGGGACGTGGGCCGGGCGGTGTGGTGGGCCAGATTGTGATCAACTATTCCGATTACCGAACGGTTGAGGGGTTATCGTTGCCATTTAAGATGACCGCAACCTTTGACGGTCAGCCTTTCCCTGCTCTCTCAGCAACAGTCGAAGCCATAACAGTCAACGGTCAAATTGATCCGGCCACCTTCAAGAAACCACAAGCCCCGCAATAATGGTGAAGACGATGTTGCACTCTAAC
>DATIBX010000099.1:0-7842 GCA_035457105.1 Pyrinomonadaceae bacterium | reverse complement strand
CTTCAGCTACATTCAATAATCACATGTTTACAAAGGGCGCTCTTACTCGACTTGGTTTTGCATTTGCAGTGTTCTTCTCCGCAATTTTGATTGCTTGCTCACCCGCTTTTGGACAGGCAGAGTTTCGGGAACCAGTGAATGGTGAGCGCAATCCCGGTCGTGGACTCCGTGTGCTCCAAGTTGACGCCGGAGGCACCGCAGCTCGCTTACGCCTTCAACCGATGGACATGTTATCCCGATATGGCAAGTTCGAAATTATTGACCATTCAAGTTATTTCAAAGCGCGCGAGGCATACGACAAACTCGTGCCAAGCGTTGAGATAGAAGTTTGGCGCGGAGATACTCGTCTAAAGACGAAGGTTCCAACAGGACCCTTAGGTATCGACACGATGGAAGACAACCCTGTGGCGTTCCAGTTCCGGTTGATCATGCAAAGCATTGAGGTTGGTCGCCAGATACCAGAATACCAACGAGGCGTCGAATTTACTGATGTGGAAGACGAGAACAAGGCGCTGGAGAAAGGACGAGCGTTCATCGATGCCGCCGAGCGAGATGGCACGTTGACTCGAAGTCAAATTCTCGTGGCACGAATCGAGCTGATCTTGGACAATGCCCCCGAAGCTGAACTCAACAAGCAAAAGGAACTGATTGCGACCTTTATTTCGACCGAGCCTGTCGCATTCTGTTCTTACCTCGGCACAGAATTATGGAAAAGAAAGCATTTTCGGGCAGCCATTCCTCTACTGAAGCGTTATCTGGGTTCGTATCCCGACGATCTGGAGACCAGGTTAAATGTGGGTTACGCGGCGTTCCACATAGGTTTGTGGGATGAAGCTGAGGCAACGGCTGATCACATTCTCCGCAATCCGGAACGCTTAGCTGAACAGGGTTTCGTGGTGGCATACCAGAAC
Organism: Pyrinomonadaceae bacterium; assembly: GCA_035457105.1. Taxonomy (GTDB): domain Bacteria; phylum Acidobacteriota; class Blastocatellia; order Pyrinomonadales; family Pyrinomonadaceae; genus PSRF01. Next base: position 6,931 of record DATIBX010000099.1, on the reverse strand, counting down.
AAGATGATGGCGGCGCTTGCGCGGAAGGATTTTTCGAACAGCATCGTGTTTGCCGAAAAATGTTTCGAGATCAAGCAGACAGGGTTTTTCCTCTCGGTAATGCTTCTTGCTGCAGCGCAAAAAGGCGACATCGAGAAGTTCAAAGAAGCTTCGCACAAATTTCAGGAGACCCTGCCAGCGGACTATGAGAAGTATAAGTTTCGAATAGACGCTGCCGAGGCATTAGCCCTGGTCAAAAACAATCAGGAGGATTTGGCGCGTGAGATCGTTCAGCGCGGGAAGACGATAGATCGAGTCGAAGGTCGTTTAAAATATTTTTGGAGTTATTATCCGCACGGAATGGACATCGTCGATAACTGGCAGCGTCTAGCAAAGAATTAAGTTCTTCTCTCAACTGAGTTTGGACACCGAGGTTGGAAGCCAAGGCATACCGTTGCCGAATCTCGCTGGAAAACGTCCGCTCCAGGATTTGGGGGATCTCCTGAGGCAAGAACCGGAGGAGGTTGAATCATATGAGCGCGACTCCCTTTGCTGACCTGAACGGCTTGGCCGCGCGATTACCTCTTCCGCGTGTGGGCCAAACGAGTAAGAGTCGGAACATCCCTAAAAGCTGCTGGAGTCTGAGTTCTTGAATTTGATCGAGCAACTGCAGCCAAAACCAGAATACATGTTGTCGCAGATCTTTAATTTGGCAATCGAGGATGGCCGATAGCAATCCGTGTCTACGAGTGAAGAAATTCAAGCTGGATAATGAACATTATCGATACCTGACGCCAACTGAAGAAGCTGACTTAATGAGTTGGTCGATAGAGGAACGCAAACATCTTCAACCAATGGTGCTCGTCGCCTTGGGTTTATTTCTGAGGAAGCGCGAGCAACCCAACTTGCGACGCGATCAGGTGGATTTCTTCCGCAACGTAGTAGTTGCCTCTCGAACGAAAGGCAAACGGAATCGAGAGATTCCGATAGATGTATTAGACGACAGAGTGAAATCGGTTCTGCTTCAACTCTGTGACAAGAAAAAGGCCGATGAATTCGTCTTCGTTAATCCAAAGACTAAAAATCCTTACACGGATATCAAAAGGTTTCGCTACCGCATGCGATAAGGCTGAGATTCGAAATTTAGAATGGCATGATCTCAGAGCACCTTTTGTACTCGGTTAGCACTCGCCGGTTACGACGCTTTCTCGATCAAAGCACTGATGGGCCATCGCGATATGAAGATCACGGAACGGTATATCCGCGCTCATAGACTCACTCGACAAGTCGCTTTGCCGGAAAATGTCCACAAATTGGCCACAAATGTCGTGTGCGCTGAGAGCGAACGTTGCCACAGTTGCGACTACAAGCAGCAAGAGAGCTGGTTGATCAAGCAAGCCGCCATCAACCAATTGGTGGTCCAACATTTCCAATTTGGTTAATGCCTATGCCTTTGCACAAAGCTCCATGGCACGTTCCTATTCGGTCGGATGCCTTGTGTAAACACGAATGCCACACGGATGCGCGAGGGTCATGCAATTCGTAGTAAACGACATGGTGAATAAACATGTAGGGTCAAAACTCGATATCAATGAGATCACGTGGACGGTGCACAAAGGGAATGTGATTCAAAAAATGAGCGCCGACTCTGTTGTCGATCTCGTAGAGATAGGCGCAAGACTCGGCCTAACACCGACGCGCAATCTATGGCAGAATCGGTGACCGCGGAAGCTCGATCACGCAAAAGGCAAGCGTGTACGCACTCGCTCAGGCTTCAGGTAAATGGACGACCGGACAGTGACGGGACTTGTTGCGGATTTGCCCGGCTGGTTGCATGCGGCTGGCTGGGGCCTACTGTCTGCCTCCGGCCTGCTGATTGGGGCAGTTGGTGGATATTACACGCCGCTTCAGCATACCGCGATCGCGCGCGTGATGACATTCGCCTCGGGCGTACTTCTCGCAGTGGTGGCGGTGGACCTGGTGATCGACGCACGCGGCGCTACCAGCTTGTACTGGACAGTTATGAGTCTGCTGAGTGGAGGAGCGGTGTTTAGTTCCGTTAACTGGCTACTCTCCCGCCGTGGGGCGCGGGATAGAAAACGCTGCGGCGAATGCGTACAGCAGCCAGCAGAAGAGCAGCAGCCCGGTAGCGGATTGGCCATCGCCGCCGGCTCGTTCCTCGATGGCGTTCCTGAAGGTGTAGTCCTAGGGGTGAGCGTGCTGCAGCAGGGTGCACCAGGCGTAGGGACCGTCATAGCATTCTTCCTGGCTAACATCCCTGAAGCCCTATCAAGCAGCGCTGGAATGCGGCGGGCTGGACGATCCGGGCGCTATGTGTTTGGTGTGTGGATTGGAATCACCTTGATGAGCAGCCTCTCATCTGCGGTTGCCGGGCTCCTGCTACGAGGCACTGGACCGGCGGTCGGGGGGGCGGTCGAGGCGTTTGCGGCGGGCGCAATCTTGGCACTGGTTTCGGAAACGATGATCCCGGAGGGGTTCCACGGCTCGCCGCAGTTCAATGGTCTTTTGCTGGTCGCTGGTTTTGTGGCTTTCCTGATCCTGCTGGTACTTGGCCACTGAAGTGACTGCCGAAGGGCCGCTTGCTGTTGATACTTCAACGCTACCCGGTTTGAACTTGTCCGATCACCACCCCCGTTTACCTGCGGTTTTCAGGAAATCAGCGGACTCACGCGCGAAATGCGACCCGCGACAATAGCGGCGAGCCGCCGCGCTGATTCCCCACGCGCACCGCTCAACGATCAAATGATGTATTGTGGAGAGTAAGCAATGATAACGAGTGCCGTTCCCACCCAACCTGGGATTTCCATCCTTGCACCTTTCGAAATCTGCAACATGTGCTTGAGGTAGCGAATTCCGCAATCAGCGGGAGCTTCCTCCTCAGACAAAAATCATCATGTGCGAACCTCCCGTTGGAGTTCAGCGCGACTAGGCAGTCTCCAGTTGGGCCGGACGAAATGGCAGGTGTACCCGGCAGGGTATCGTTGGAGGTAATCCTGATGCTCGGGTTCGGCCTCCCAGAACTTGGCTGCCGGAACAATATCGGTCACAACCTTGCCGGGCCACAGGCCCGAAGCGTCGACGTCGGCAATCGTGTCTTCGGCGATCCGCCTCTGCTCTTCGCTGGTGTAGAAGATTGCGGATCGATAACTGATTCCGATGTCGTTGCCCTGACGATTGCGCGTGCTTGGGTCGTGAATCTGGAAGAAGAACTCAAGAAGCTGTCGGTAGCTGAGGCGCGCAGGATCAAAGATGATCTCTACTGCTTCGGCGTGTCCGTCATGGTTGCGATAGGTCGGGTTTGAGTTAGTGCCGCCCGTGTAGCCGGCCCGGGTGGACAGCACGCCCTCATAGCGACGGATGAGATCCTGCACGCCCCAAAAGCAGCCTCCGGCAAGAATCGCGCGTTCCTTCGTCATTTCATATCCTCCACTTGATTCAGATAAGCCCCATAACCCTCAGCCTCCATATCGTCGCGATGGATAAACCGCAGCGCGGCCGAATTGATGCAATAGCGCAATCCGCCGCGGTCGCTCGGTCCATCGGGAAATACGTGCCCGAGATGACTTTCGCCGTGCACGGAGCGCACCTCCGTGCGCGCCATCGCGTGCGAGGTGTCCCGGAGTTCATTGATATTGACAGGCTCAATGGGCTTCGTGAAGCTGGGCCATCCGCTTCCAGAATCAAACTTATCTGACGAAGCGAACAGCGGCTCGCCGGAAACAATATCAACGTAGATGCCCGGTTCCTTGTTATCCAGGTATTCCCCGCTTCCGGGGAACTCCGTGCCGTTTTGCTGCGTCACCCTATATTGCTCGGGCGTGAGCCTCGTGATGGCGTCAGGATCTTTGCTGAATGTTCTCATAACGCTGCTCCTTCAACTTGTTGGTTGACGTGATCTACGGGTCTGTCGCCGATCCACTCCAAAGGTCGCGGGTGAAAATTCAGTTCGCGTTTGGCCTTGGCATTCGACACGCCGCGCAACTGAGTCCCGTAGTAAACCGAATCCGTGCCACCATCCTTTTTCAGAGCATCCTCAACCGACACTTGCGGTGGCGCCGGCGCACTCACCCATTGAGCAAATGCAGGGAGCCATTCGCGCACCCCTAGAGGTTGATCATTCGCAATTAGGTAAACCCCAGGATTGCCTTGTTCTGCGGCTGCAACGGTGGCGATTGCTGCGTCATCAATGTGTAACCACGACCAGACGCCTTCGCCATTCCCGATGATCGGGAACTGTTGCTGTCGCACCTGTCGCGCAACATCACCATCGGGATTGAACCAGGTACCTGGTCCATAGAAGAAGCCATAACGTAAGGCAATCCCTTCTAGGTCCGGATTTCGTAGTAAGCGATGCTCCTGCTCAGTATATGTGCGGGCCTCTGCTGCAACCGCAGGCGAGGCATCAAGCGCCAGAGGCGTTTCTTCATCTGCCAATCCAGGACCGGGAACTGCAAAGGACGCGATCGACTGCCTCAGATAACGCCGCACACCCGCTGCTCGAGCGGCGGCTAGCACATTGGCGCCTCCTTCTAATCGGATGCGAGTGTTGAAGGGAGCGGCGGCGGTCATCGACTCACGGGTGTAGGTTCTGGGTAGGGCCGTCAGTTGTTCAATCACGACTTCAGGCTGTGCGCGTCTGACCACCGCCTTGACCGCATCACTATCAAATACATCCGCAACCGCAGGTTCGATGCCTCGTTTCACTAAAGCAGGAGCTTCTTCTGGAGAACGGGTCAGAGCAACTACGGTGTGTCCCTTGGCAAGCAATCTCGCGATCAGTGGTCGACCGATCACTCCCGTTCCTCCCGCAACAAAAATCTTCATGTGAACCTCCTCTTAAATATCGACTATTTTGTTAATGCGACAAACCCTGTGCTTGGTCGCGAGATGAAACCGACTTGGTTCTGCATGAGAATCGCTTTGCCAATCCACGTTCGGGCAGCTGCCGCCAATCGGTTATGCCGCGCCATTCCTATTGCTTGGCCTGCTCCCGGATCGACACGTCCTTAGCGTCGCGAGGGTGGACGATCACGGCTAGGAGGCGGGTCCTCGTCTTGTCGCTTGGGTTACGGGACACCCGATGCACTCCGCCAGTCGCTTCGTAGAACGTTTCCCCGGCATTGTAGGTCTTAAGGGGCTCGTCGTTCATAGCGAACTCGTATTCGCCTTCGAGGACGTAGCCGAACACCGGTCCCGTGTGGCGGTGCACCGAATCCGTTTGGCCGGGCTCGAAGGTCACTTCTCGCATCGTCACACTTGCGTTCTTCCCGTCCAACTTCTCGATGATGTCCCGCTTGGATAGATCGATCGCTTTCACGTGGCCGTTCCCGGTGTGTTGGGCCATGGTCATCCCGCTAACCCCGATAGCGACGCAGGCCGCGAGTGCGAGGAATGTCCAGTAAAAGAACTTTCTGCGGCTGCGCAATCCGGCATATACCGCTTTGGGAACACTCAGATGGGACTCATGAATGGCGTTCTTGTCTGTAGATTGCTCGATGCGTTGTTGATTGGAGTCTTTTTGTATCATTCTCGTCTCCTTCTATTAGTTTTGGAATTCAGGATCTGTTGTGTGGTCGAGCCAACTAGCGCAGCGATCTGAACGCGGCTCGAAGCTCAGCCGTGAAAAGCGCAGGTTCTTCCCAGGCGGCGAAGTGGCCGCCTTTGTCGACTCTGTTGAAGTAGGCGAGGCCGGGGTAGACAGTCTCCACCCAGCTACGCGGCGCAGCCCAGATTTCACCAGGGAATGTCGTGAAGCCGACGGGGATCTTGACCGGCGGAGGAGCCTGCGCACCGGCTGCGGCCAGAAACTGTCCGAACTCCCAGTACCACCGGGCGGCGGAGGCGCCGGTGCGAGTCAGCCAGTACAGTGTGATGTTGTCCAGGATGTTGTCCCGGGTCAGGTTGCTGATTGGCTTCCCGTCGAGGAACGCGCGGGAGATCTTGTAGTAGCTGTCTGTGTCATGGTCGAGCAACCAGGCCGCAAGCCCGACAGGTGAATCCAGCAGAGAGTAACCGATCGTCTGTGGTCGCGTGGACTGTTCCAAGAAGTAGCCGAAGCCACTCGTCCTGAATGTCTGGAGCCCCTTGTGCGCTGCGCGTTCCTCCTCGGATTTTGCCGGCAGTTTATCAGCAATGCCGAACGCCCCCGAGAGCAAGTTGACGTGAATGCCGATCAGCCCCTCGGGTGGTTGGCGACCCATCGCGTCCGTAACATTGGCGCCCACATCGCCACCCTGGGCGACGTAGCGCTTGTAGCCGAGGCGCTTCATCAGCTTCGCCCACGCGCCGGCGATGCGGCCGGACTCCCAGCCGAGCTCGGTAGGCACGCCCGAGAATCCGTAGCCAGGCAAGGACGGCAGCACCAGGTGAAATGCGTCCTCGGGTTTGCCACCGTAAGCAGTCGGGTTGGTCAGCGGGCCGACTGTATCGAGCAGCTCGATGACTGAGCCGGGCCAGCCATGCGTCATGATGAGCGGCAGTGCGTTTTCATGCCGCGACCTGACGTGGATGAAGTGGATGTCGACGCCGTCAATATTAGTCACGAACTGTGGGAGGGCGTTCAGCTTTGCTTCGGCTTTCCGCCAGTCATAGTTCGTGGTCCAATAGTGAGCGAGCGCCTGCATCGTCGCCAGCTGCACCCCCTGTGTCCGGTCCTTGACGAGTTCTTTAGATGGCCACCTCGTCGACTTGATGCGCTGGCGCAGTTCGGTCAGTTCGGCTTCCGGGAAATTTACGCGAAAGGGCCGAATGGCGTTCTCGCCCGGTGATTGTTCATTGATCGGTTGTTTGGTGGTTGTTTGTATCAACTTTTTAGCTCCGGTTGATTTGCTGTCGAGCTTGTCGCTCTAGGCATTGATGGACACGACGACCAAACTAAAACCGAAAGCGTAAGTAATGATCGAAATACCGAAATTGCGTAAACAGCGTGCGA
>DATIBX010000098.1:0-4349 GCA_035457105.1 Pyrinomonadaceae bacterium | reverse complement strand
GTGGGCCAGGAAGTCACCCTGGCTCTACAAGACTTATCCGGAGTTGAACAGACACTCGCTTCGCTAAAAGGTCGGGTCGTGGTCCTTAACTTCTTGGCCACCTACTGCATTCCCTGCCGGACAGAGATGCCTGACCTTGCTGCGATTCAAAATGAGTTTGCTGCTCTTGGTGTTCAAACGATCGGGGCTTCGACAGATAGCGCAGAGGATCGAAACAAGGTTCTACAGTTTATTAAGGAGACTAAGATCAATTTTCCGATCTGGGTTGGAGCTTCCTCAGCCGACATGATCCGGTTTGGACTTGGTGCCGCACTTCCGGGAACAGTTGTTATAGGAAGAGATGGCCGTATCGCAAGAGCAATCTCTGGAGTAGTCAATCAATCCGAACTCCGGACATTGCTCAACGAGATCATGAAGCCGACAGCCGTCGCCAAGGTCGAGAAACGCTCTGCTGAGGTCTCGTCAGTTCCGAGTTGACCACTTTGACCCGGAGAGGGCCGCGCCGTGAGCGGGGCAGGAGCAAGTGATTATCGATGGACCTTTGGAGTCCGCGTAATCGCAAAACAAATCGATAGGGCAAAGTGGCGTAATACTCTGACCTATCGAATTCATCCCAGGTTTACGGCTGGAGTTGAGTACAACCCTCTCGCGGGAAAAGTGAGTCCACTTGCCAACGTGGTTGCTATCACCGAAACGCACAATCGACCAGCGTTGATCCTGGGAACAAGCTCCGATCGCATCGGCACTCCTTATGGTCAATCGTTTTACGCCACGGTGAGCAAAAACCTGAAGCACGCTACTAGTCTGCCAATTAGTCCTTATGTCGGAGTCGCGTATGGAACTTATGAGGATCGTGCGAGAGTGATCGGAGGTCTAAACATTGCGATTGGTGAGAAGTGGACTTCGACGATCTTGTTTGATGGTGTTCGCGTTCACCCCATTCTGAACTATACATGGGGTCGCCATCAGTTTGGAGTGATTATGGAACGCGGACGTCACCCCGGCGGCAGCTACAGCATTTCATTCTGAGTTCGTGTGCCGCGAGCGCAGCGACTCGCAAGAGAGTTAACGCAAAATCTAATTCCCTTCTCAATTCTTACCCTGGCTTGAGCCCGCATTCATTCTGACCCACGGCTCTCTCTCATGCTCACAGCGGCTTCAGCCCGGTGATCAGTTCGCTCCAAACGTTTTCAACCGTTTCAACGGTTTGCCTTGCCATACGAAATTAAGGGAGCTGAGGAAACCGTTAAAACGGTTAAGAGGAATTCGGAATACTCCAGGATCACCGGGCTAAAGCCACGGTGAGAATGAAAGAAAGACGCCCTTGAAGTCACGGTGAGAATGCGAGAGAGCTAACACGCCATTAAAGGCACGGTGAGAATGACACCGGAACCACTATTAATACTTTAGACTACGGCAATAGTTCATCAACTCTGAGCATTCGATACTTGAGGGACTTAAGAAACTCGAGCAACTCATCCAGACGGTTATAAAACTTATCAGTACGTGCCGGGTCCGCGCCGACATGTAACAACAGAATAAAGCCGTTCAACCCATCAGCGTCACCCGCTTCGTAAGACTTAATACTCGCCAGGATTGTTTTGCTGTCGACGTAGTTGCTCTCCATCGGAGTCGTGTAGTCGGCATTTGACCTCGTTCCACGAGTGAAATTTATTAGCTGCAAATTCAATTCCGTGGTCCACTGACTTATCGTTTGGTTGTACCACTCGAACGGCGGCAAAAAGAATTTCGCATCTGACTTAGAGACACCAAAAGCGGCCATCGCTTCGTAGTTTCGTTTCAAGTCGCTTACGAACTCCTCTCGATTGACGAGCAACCGATTGCGATCGTTCCAATCACAGTAGAGCAAGTGCGCATCTGAATGCGCACCCAGATAGTGCCCATCGGCTTTCAGCGCAAGAATCAGTTTCTTGAATTCAGGGTTTCGATAAAAGCGTCCGGTAAAAAAGAAAGAAGCTTTTAGCTTGTGACGCTTAAGTGCGGAACTGATCATTGCCCCACCATCGCCAAACTCATCTCCGGTGAACACCAAAGCCAATTGTCTGCGACTCGGGTCACCGCGAGTAATCGCCCCATGTTCAAAGACAAATCGAGACAGGGCATCGGCTCTTGATTGCTTGCCGGTGTCGGCATGAGAATGGTGGAACGAAATCAGAAGAGCTACCAGTATTGCGATTCCAACAAAGGAGCGTCTCATGCGAATAGAGTTACCAGCCTTTTTAGTAATCGTGATCCTTACCCTGAGTCTTATTGGGTGTGGCAACAATCGTCCTTTCAATAATACTAAATGGATTGAAGGCTCCCTTCGCGACCGCGGCCGAATGAGTGAAGACTTAGTCAACAGCAATATTCTGATCGGGGCAACCGTTGGTGAAGCGGAACAGTTACTTGGCCCAGCTGATTTTACCTACCCAACTGCTCTTCAGTACAAGATCGACCTGGGTTGGCCCCTAAAAGACCCGAAGCACTATGGTCTTCAAGTTCATTTCGACGCAAGCCGCAGAGTTCACACTGTGAAGATCGTCGACTAGCCGTTATCTAAGGCGTGGAGCCTCGAGCAGCGGTTCCAGCAATACTTCTGCTGATGGGCGACGTGAAATCTATGTTTATAGCCCCAACTATCGTTACTACAAAATGCAACGCCAACACCGATAACGAAGTTGAATTAGTGAACCAGCTCTCTCAATCTGCGTGCACACGAGGCCAATCGTGGGGTTATGACAAGACGGTGTCTGGGTGGATCGAGGCTGTTCCGCGAGATTTCTCATCGGGGAAAAACCCGGGTCCTTTGTAGTTAGAAAAGGCGATCTCGATTTCGTAAATTTCTTGAATTCATGGATCAAGTATCAACAGCAGAGTGGGTGGCTTGACGACCGCCGAACGTTCTGGTTCAAACGTTGAACTGGGCCAACGACCTTTAGACCTCAAATAGCAAGGAAGAGCGGAAAGGATTTTTATGAAGATCAAAGGGATGATCATTTGTGTCTGTGCGATTGCACTCTCGCTCCTATCAACCATGGTGGCGTCCGCGCAAACAAAAAAAGTCAACGTGGCATTTAAGCCCGGAACCAGTAGTGGCACCTATAGCAATACGCTGACTGGTTACGGCACAGTCGACTTTTACGTGAAGGCAAAAGGTGGTCAAACAATGTCAATAAAACTTAGTTCGACCAACACGTTTCTTTATTTCAACGTCGCCAACGGAACTGGTGATGGTGAAGCGATTGCTGACAATGCTCGCGAGGTTACCGAATGGTCAGGTCAACTGCCGGCAGATGGCACCTATGTGATTCGAGTCTACCTGGTGCGGGCCGAGGCTAGAAGAAACAAACGACCGGTCAGCTTTAAAGTGCAACTGGAAATCAACTAATCGCAATAAAAAAGTGTCAAGGGCAATCGTGTTTTCGACCCCCAAACCTTTTAAGAAGTAGCATTGCATGAGAAACTCCAGGCCAGCCCAATTTACACAACTGAATCTCAATTGAAAGGAGCATCTCAAAATGTCTCTTAGTAAGAGCCTGGGTGCTGAGTTCTTTGGAACGTTCTGGTTGGTACTTGGAGGTTGTGGCAGCGCTGTTCTGGCGGCTGCATTTCCCGGAGTTGGAATCGGCCTGTTGGGTGTTTCTCTGGCATTTGGCCTAACAGTCGTAACGATGGCCTATGCGGTTGGTCACATTTCAGGAGGCCATTTTAACCCAGCGGTAACCGTCGGCCTCTGCACGGCTCGTCGTATTCCAGCATCGACGGTTCTCCCCTATATAGCTGCTCAACTCGCAGGAGCGATTGTCGCCGCAGCAGTCCTTTATGTGATTGCAAGTGGACAGGCTGGTTTTAGTGTTGCCGGCGGCTTTGCATCAAATGGATTTGGTGAACATTCGCCCGGCAAATACTCGATGGTGGCCTGCATCGTTAGCGAGTTTGTAATGACCTTCATGTTCTTGTTAGTCATTCTGGGGGCGACTGATCGTCGAGCGCCGCAGGGAATGGCGCCCCTCGCAATTGGTCTAACATTGACCATAATCCACCTGGTCAGCATTCCAGTTACTAACACTTCAGTGAACCCGGCTCGCTCTACTGGCCCAGCGTTGTTTGTCGGAGGATGGGCCTTGGCTCAGTTGTGGCTGTTTTGGCTTGTACCAATTCTTGGCGCGTCCCTGGCAGGCGTGGTCCATCAGGCCCTACTCGCAAGCCCTGATGAGACCTAGTCCCTGACGATTAGTAGAGTTGGACAAAAGCTAAGCTGTGCTCTGGTGAGTTAACTAGAGCCTCAAAGACTCTCGCATTCAAAGCAGCGAGGCGGAGTTACCGCGCCTTTGCGCTTCGGGCGA
>DATIBX010000097.1:0-9038 GCA_035457105.1 Pyrinomonadaceae bacterium | reverse complement strand
ATTTATCGCCTCCGCGTGGGCCAGATTGCCAGAGCTATTCAGGTCAGGTTTGACGAGCGGTTGGCAGAACGCACGCGCCTGGCTCGAGAACTTCACGACACTTTCCTCCAAACGATCCAGGGCAGCAAGATGGTGGTCGACGATGCCCTTGATGGACCATCCGATCCGGCCCGCATGCGCCGGGCGATGGAACAATTATCCGGCTGGCTGGACCAGGCTACAGATGAAGGTCGAGCCGCGTTGAACTCCTTACGAACCACAACAACCGAGAAAAACGACCTCGCCGAAGCCTTGCTACGCGCAACGCAAAACGGCTTGAGCCCTACTTCAATGGCGGTTGATTTTTCAGTGGTCGGCGACTCGAAAGAGATGCACCCAATTGTCCGAGACGAGGTTTACCGAATCGGGTATGAAGCAATCAGGAACTCTTTTTCTCACTCTAAAGCGAGTCGATTGGAAGTAGAGCTCAAATACGGACAGGATCTTTCTCTGCTGGTCAAAGACAACGGCGTCGGTATCGAACCCTTCGTTTTGGAAAAGGGAAAGGATGAACATTTCGGGCTACAGGGGATGCGCGAACGCGCTCAACGCATCGGCGGCAAATTGACGGTTATCAGTTCCCCAACCAGCGGAACGGAGATAAGACTTTTCGTCCCCGGAGCAACCGTCTTCGCGAAGACCAAGCATTGATTGTAGGGGATTAGAGATCGCAACCTAACGTGTCTCACATCCGAAATTGACTTATCCCTTTAAGTCATTAGTTTCCACCTAAAGAAAAATTCAGGTCGAATTCTGTGGTTCCGGGGGTTCTTCAAACTCGGAACGCGCGTAGTGTGTGATCATCGTCAGCTTGCTAATGCACTTTGTTGTGACGATCGGGACACCAAGGAAATTGCGGTTCGATCAATGAGGAGGGCGCATGTTACAAAGTGTTAATTTTCAGGAAGTGAAGGCCATTAATCAGAAACAGCAAAGTGTCAAACTGAGACGCTCTCTCCATCTTGTTTTCAAACTACTTGCCGTCCTAGTCGCAGGGTTCGTCCCTGCATATCTTTTCGCGCAGGCCAAAAGCCCGGTCATACAAATTAACGAGGCGGCCGCCCGCGCCGAAATTACCGTCCAACCGTTGCGCGGGAACATCAGCGTGCTGATGGGATCAGGGGGAAACATCACAGTATTGACGGGCCCTGAAGGCAAGTTGTTAATTGATGCCGGGATCGCAGTTTCACGGCCCAGGCTTCAAGCAGCGCTCGACGGGATCACTAAAGCGCCGATCAAAGTACTTAATCAATACCCATTGGCACTGGGACCATACCGATGGTAATGAGTGGTTGCACGGTCTTGGCGCCACAAGCATCGTTCACGAAAATACACTGAAGCATGTTTCAGCCACTACGCGCGTAACAGAATGGGACTACACTTTCCAACCCTGGCCCATGGATGGTCGCCCCACGGTCGCATTCAAAACCGACAAAACGCTCAAGTTCGATGGCGAGAGCATTGTGCTCAGCGGCTTCGGTTCCGGCCACACAGACGGGGACATCACGGCTTACTTTACGAAAGCCGATGTGATGTCGCTCGGTGATATTTTTTGGAATGGCATCTATCCTTTTATCGACGGCGACAATGGCGGCAGTATTGATGGGATGACTCACCTGGTCAATGCCTCTCTCGAACGCGTCACGGACAAGACCATTATCGTTCCCGGTCATGGACCAGTGGGGAATCGAGCACAGCTTATCGAGTTTCGCGACATGTTGGTCGCCTGTCGTGAAAATGTGGCTCCACTTAAGAAGCAGGGCAAATCTCTCGATGAGGTATTGGCCGCTAAGCCCACGGCGGACTATGACGCGAAGTATGGCGGATTTGTTATCGACCCGGCATTTTTCACCCGGCTCATTTACGCGGGCGTCTAATACAGGCGCGGAAATCGTGAAGTTACATCAAACACTTGGGAACATCGAACTCCTGCGGATCTCTCTGGCCTCTGGCGCACGGCTAGATTGGAACTTGAATGCTTGTTAAACCGATACCTTTGTGGCGCGTTGGTCGCGGCGATAACGGGCGGGTGGAGAGCCAAATTCACGCTTGAAGGCGCGGTTGAATGCTGCTTCAGATTCGTAGCCGACCTCCTCAGCGATGTCCGCAACCCCGCGCGAAGTTGAACCGAGCGCGCGCGCGGCGAGTTGCAAGCGCCAGCGCAGGAGATAAGCCATCGGAGGTTCAGCGAGATATCGAGTGAAGCGTTCCACGAAAGCGGAGCGCGACGCTCCAACTGCGGTAGCTAACTCGGCAATGGTCCAGGGATGCGCAGCTCTCGTATGCAGCAGCATCAAACTCTTTCCAATGGTTGGATCGCGAGCGGCAGCCAACCAACCAACTTCTTCCTCTGGCAAGCCCTCGAAGTAACGCCGTAACGTGTCAATAAACAATGCCTCAGACATCTTGGCCAGCACGGCCTCGCTGCCCGCTCGTCCGGAGTTGGCTTCCTCAACCAAATGTAGCAGCGTGTTCTCAAGCCAATGACCCGCGCGGTCTGTACGCAAATTAACTTTGAAGGCGGCCGGCAGACTGCGCAGCATTGGGCTTGACAAGAGCGGATCGCAAACCATAAATCCGCAAACGAAACGCGCGATGTCGCCACCACCACCAGACTGCATCGTGGTGAAATCGTGCGCTCGAAGTTTCGCTTTCATTTCGTCTGAAAGCTTAGGAGGCACGTCGACGGCACTACACATATCGTGAGGATCACCGTGGGTCACGACGATCACGTCGCCCGCCGTCAGCGGAATTTCCTGAACGCCTTCGACACGAACAACGCCCGCCCCCTCAACCAGAAAGTGATAAATCATCAGATGTGGCGCACCGGGCGTAAGCAGTTGGGCCAATTCCGCCGTCGCCGGAGTACGAAATCCCCAGGGTGCTGAGAACTCCGCGTTGAAGTACAACGCGCCCTTCAGCACTACTCCGCGAAGAATTTCAGAAAGGACATCCATGTCAGATCTGGACTGCCGGCAAAAAGACGCCGTACTCGCAGCAAAGTCATCGTAGTTGCTGGACGTTGGGTCAATTTCTTCGGACTTGCGAGCATGGTCTACTCGCCGCTTGCAGCGCAAGATTCTAGTTGTTACGCGGCAGGGCCGCAAATGATTTTAAGAGAGACTGAACGGAGGAGACTATGCTTACAACTCATTACAACTATCGGGAAACTTTAGCAGCATCCGCCAAGGTGAACTGGCGAATTGAAGACATTATCGGCGGCGACAAACGCCTGGATTTCACCAAGCCTTTCATGCCCGAGTCGCTAGCGCGAGTTGAATCGCTGGATTTTCTCACCAGAGATGAGAAGATTCTGTTAAATCAAATTCGTGGTTACGGCTATCTCTACACCTTCGGCGTGGTCGAGGAGTTCATTCTGCCTTTCGTGCTAGACCACGTCCGACCGCACCTGAATGAAGACGACTATCGCACTCGCGCACTTTTGCAGTTCGCTAGCGAAGAGGCGAAGCACATTCAACTGTTCAAGAAATTTGCTGAGGAGTTCAAGGCAGGCTTTGTGACGTTTTGCGAAACGATTGGACCGCCCGAGGAAATCGGAAAGGCCGTCTTGTCCCACGGCCCACTGGGTGTGGCACTCGTTATCCTGGGAATCGAGTGGATGACCCAACAGCACTATCTCGAAAGTGTTCGCGACGACGAAGATCTCGACCCCCAATTCAAGAGCTTGCTGCGTCATCACTGGATGGAGGAAGCGCAACATACCAAGCTGGACACACTGATGGTCCAGGCCTTGACCGACAACCGCAGTGGCAAGGAGATCGACAGAGGCATTAGTGACTACTGGGCTATAGGCGTTCTGATCGACAGCGGCATCCCGCAGCAAGTCGAGTTTGACCTGCAGGCACTACAGCGCGCTGCCGGACGCACTTTTAGTGAAGCTGAGCAAGAGCAGTTCCGCGCGGTTCAGAGACAAGCGCAGCGCTGGACCTATTTGGGTTCAGCGATGACACACCCGCAGTTCCTGCAGACTGTCGGTGAAATTAGCGCTGACGCGCGAACCCAGATCGAAGAAATGGCCCAAGCTTTTAGCTGAGTGTTCACTGCAATTGAAGGAGATGCACATTGTGATCAATCTATTCACTCCACGAGTCCATGCCAGGACCACTTCGGAATGGGCAAATTGCTCGGCACATCATTTGGAGATTCGTGGTAACGAGCCATCGTGGTCGTGGTGGCCCAGGCGAAGTAATCGTGCAGCACGCGTCGGAGCTGTTCGTCATTAGCGAGGCCGACATCTTCCAGCGCCTGATCGAAACAAGCGATCGCCCGTTGGTCCATCTCCTCGTGCAGCCCGTTCCCGCTGTGAATCCGCACGACAGAGGTCTCATCGCCATAGCGATCGGAGTACGTCGTTGGCCCACCAAGCGCCTCCGCCCAGTAAGCGGCAAGGCGCTCGGTGTGCTGTGGGTGAAAGCCGTGGCTGAACGCGTGGCCCACCACTTCGTCCTCGAGCACCCGCTTGTGCCACGCGCCGGCTAACCTCAGTATCCCGTCGTTACCACCTGCAGCTTCGTAGATCGTTTTCATGGTCTCAGGATTGTATTTCAAGGCCAGTCAAAACAAAACGGTAGTTCCGGGAGATACCGCCTACGGGAGTAGGTGGAATTTTCTTCTCATGGAGTACTTAGCTGGCGCTGCTAACATCACTCATCGGTTTTTATCTAAGGTTTTGAAGAACTTAGTTAAGGCACTCGGTTTGACTATCTCTCCACTGCAGTTTCAACTCTCTCCTCAGGAGTACGGCAGTGAGACTTTCAATTTGCACATCCGCAGTCTTATTAACCCTGATAGTCGCCTCCCAAGTTGTCGCACAAGAGTCGAATTCGCGGCCGCAACCAGAAATCAAAATGATTGTCGGTGCATCAGACTTCGGTGATGAAGACGAGTCATATCCACATTTGCTGGTCGGCGCTGCCACCAGGATTCACCTCTCGCGTCACTGGAGCATCGAACCTGAATTCAACTATATGCGTCGCTCCGCTAACGACCAGGACTACCTGGTCCAACCTAACGTAGTTTATGAATTCAAATCGCCAGGGAACCGCGTGGTTCCGTATTTGATTGGTGGCGTGGGGGTCGTCCGGCACCAGAGTGTGTATCGTGGAACAGACTTCGTCACGGGAGCACCCGTCACGTTCGACACCTCATACACGACATGGAGTGCCAGTGCGGGTGCTGGTTTGAAAGTGTTCCTTTCCAGACATCTATTTATCGCCCCGGAGGCGCGTCTTGGGCGCCAGCCAACGGCTCGAGCTGGTATCAGCATTGGCTACGTCTTTCCCGTAGAGGAGTAAGCTAAAGAGCGTGTCTCGAACGATTGGTGGAATCCGGGAATCAGTTTGTTGTAGCTGGGTCAAAACTGAAATGCAATCCGACTAAAGAGACTGTGTGGAAACTCAAACCTTCTCATTCTCCCCAAGCTGAAGCTTGGGAAGAATGAGAAGACCGATCCACGAAGTTTCAGGAACGAAGCTTACAACGCACGTGCCTATTGGCAACACGCCCTCCTAACAGGCATCATCTCAACTGTAGTACCCCACTCCGCTCGTCAGAGTCTCTCTTGTGAAACTTCTTGGCATCCCTATTAAGATTGAGCCCTCTTTCTTAGTGCTGTCGTTCTTCCTCGCCGCCAGCCGCGGATTCAATCTGCCACTCCTGTTGGAATGGCTAGCTGTTGTTTTCATTTCTGTGCTGATACATGAACTCGGACACGCCCTGGTCGGTCGACGGTTCGGACTCTCACCGCAGATTACCCTTTACTCCATGGGTGGTCTGACGTCGTGGAACAACGCCAGAGAAATTTCCCCAACGAAAGATCTGGCCATAAGTCTAGCTGGACCAGCGGCGGGATTTCTGCTGGGAGGTATTATCTTCGTTGCCGCACCAACCTTGCTGAGAGCAGTCCCATCCGAGTTGTTGACCGTTGCCTATCGCGATTTGCTATGGGTGAATATTGGCTGGGGCGTTTTTAATTTGTTTCCAATCCTTCCACTCGATGGTGGTCACGTTCTGCTGACTTTGGAACGATGGCTCACGAGGAAACAAGATCAAATCATCTCACATATTATTTCGCTCCTAACGTCTCTCACACTTACTTACGTGGCTTTTACGTTTCGCTCGTCGTGGGTGGCGATACTCGGAATTTGGTTTGCTTATTCCAACGCGACGTTCCTCTTTCAGCGACTCAAGAACTCCCGTGATAAGAAATTCGAACCCAAGCTGGCCGAGGCATTCAATGAAATTACTGATGGAAACTTTGCTGCTGCTCTAAACATCATCGCAGAGATTCAAAACAAAGCTCTCACCCCAGCGATCAGGGGCGAAGCAGCGCGATTACTCATCTTCACCTTAATCAAACAAAAGAGATACAAAGAAGCGGAAGACGAGTTGACGAAGTTTTACGGCTTGTTTGGCCCGGACCACTATCTCCAGGGAGTGCTCAGTTTTGAAAAGAACGAAATGGCCCGGGCGATTTCCGACTTAAAGATTGCATTTGGCCAATCGCCCGATTACCGGGTGGGATTAATTTTCAGTAGAGCCTTGATAGCAGAAAGAAGATATGCTGAGGTACTGGAACTCTGTGATCACCAGGTAATGTCTCAGGACGTTTGGCCAGTATTAGTCAACTTACAAAACGATGCCCTCAATAATGAAGAGTTCGAGATCTCGGGAAAAGCTGGTGCTCTTGCTTTTGCAGCAAAGCCGGATCCAAACGTAGCTTATGACGCCGCCTGCGCTTTCGGCCGTGCCGGCAATCCAACTCAGGCACTCGTATGGCTGGAACGTGCGATCGCGTCGGGCTTCAGTGACAAGGATCTCTTGGCTACTGACGCGGACCTGGAATCCATACGATCTCAACCAGGGTTTGTAGGTCTTTTAGAGAAACGTGCGCGATTCTCTCGCGACTGCAGTGACCCAATGCCGCCAGCAAGTGACTCGAGTAATGAGTAAGCTTTCTGACGTAAGACTTCATTGCCCCTGGCGTCATTAATTTGTTGGGAGAATGACTTTGCAGGAATGAGAACGACTGCAAGAAGAACAACGAGTGAGTAAGGTCAGGATGGTTTCATTGAGCTTCCGACTGACTGAAAAAGTCAGCAGTCACGGGTCAACCGACGAACGAAGGCGGCGGGGGCGGGTCCGTCGGCTGGTCCAAGCCTCTAACGATCAGACCACTTAAACGACTACTGATGGCAATTAGAGAGGTCCCCAGTAATAGGTATATCGAGGCCCAGACGACCGTAATAAAAGAACTACTCGAAGGCTGGAACAGTTTGACGAATATCGCATAAAAGAAGTACAGCAAAGAATAGATAATATTCGTCACTCCAAACACGCGGAAGAAAATCGTAGCTATCGCTCTGTATTGGTTCATGGTCACCTTATAACACCAATCGAAAAGAGCAACAATATCGTTGATAGACCAAAGCTCCGTGCAACAAATCGACTGTTCTTGTCTATATTTCCGGCAATATTTGTGGGCACGGCTTCGGCGCCTGTCGTGAGGATTGGCTGTGGATTTCTGTTGCGCTCACCATTAGTCTCGGGGCAGCGCCCCTGTAGTCGAAACTCCGATATCTAACCGCAGTAAGATCAGTGTTCGTTATTTTTGTCATTGGAAGTTAATTCGCGCATCATGCGTCTAACACCAAAAGGGTGATCTAGAAAGGAGGCTGAATCATGGGTCTTCATGCAACACTTTTTGGTGTGGTCATAACAGCGCTGGTCCTGGTGGCGAGTCAAGGGCCACAGGTTTCTTCACCGACGCAGCGCTCGGAATTTAAATGCGAGGTCACAAAACCAAATGATGTTGCCGCCGGCGAAGAGAAACCCGCTCGCGACAGCTACGGCAATCGAGAAGTATCAGTTGGACCATTTGGATTGTGGCCAGACGGAACAATCGAATTCAAGCCAGGTGGTGCAGGTTTCGTCACTAGAAGCGGCGCACTGGGAATGAAGTTCGGTTGGATGCGGGGTGTTTCGGGTGAGTTGAAGATCACCGGTCGTCGACTCGACGCTGAAGCGCCGCCTTTGCGATCCCAGGTGCCTGCCGGCTACGGAGATCGCGGTTTTCAGGCAACCTACTTGATTTTTCCAACTCCTGGGTGTTGGGAAGTTACGGGCCACGTCGGCGACTCGAGCGTGACGTTTGTGACGAAGGTGGTAAAGATCGGCGACGGCCCTGGGTGGAAATTGGACGTTCCGTAGAGGTTGTTAGCCCAGGGTTGCCAAAGTTCAACCCTAGGCTAAAATCCGCCAACACCATCGGTGCAAATCCTCGAGTTATTGCTTCTTCGTCGTCTCTTTCAACTTCGCGTGAGCACGGTCGTAGTTGGTTTTAAAAACCGAAGCGCTTGGATCATTGTTTTGCTCACCAAGGACCTTCGCCTTCTCGTAGAGAGGTTCGGCGAGATCAATTTGCCCGCCACGCTCATATGCTTCTGCGAGACTGTCGTAAACATTCGCAGAGTCGGGATAACGTTCAATGTTGGCTTTGAAGGTCGCGATCGCCTCTTCTGGTTTGCCTGCGGCCAGTAGCTGGTAACCAATCTGATTGATTAGGTTCTCCGGCACAGGAATGGGATAACCGTATCTGTCACTTAGTTTTTTGTAATGAGCTTCTGCACCCTTCAAGCCGCCGGGAATAACTCCGCTTTGCAGATCCCGTGGACCTTGCCAATCTTCAAACACTTTTCGCAATCCGAAGTAATGACTCCGCAGGACCACTGAGCCATGATCTTCATCGGAAAAGCGCTCGGCCTGCCACGAAAAATCCTTGATGTTCATTTTTGACAGCGCTGCTTTGAAACCGTCGAAGCTTTCGCTAATCGGGCCTGTCTCATTACCAATCGACGCAAACAGGGTTGCTTTCAGTTCCTTTTGATTCTTTAAGAAATCTTCTGCACGTTTCAACTCCTCGCCATTCTCCCATTGCAGTGAAGGACTCACCGCAACATAAGAGTTGAAAAGACCAGGTT
>DATIBX010000096.1:0-3854 GCA_035457105.1 Pyrinomonadaceae bacterium | reverse complement strand
GTCCATGAGCCAACTCCCGCCGCTCGCATCGCGACAATCTCGCTGTCAGTGCCCATGCGCGAAAAGCCGATTGTTATGCCAGCCAGAGTCGCGAGCGGAATAGTGAACGTCAAGACTCCCGGAAGCAGGGTTGCGCCAATCCCGGCAAGTAACGAGAAAGGCAAATCGGTATAAATAATTGCTTCGGCCAGCCGACTTGCTTGTTGAGCGAACAGAACTGCAGTGAGCAGCAGTAACGACAGGAAGACGTAAGGTATAACAGCCGAAATGACGTAGCGCGGAATTAGAGCCCGACCGAAGTTCAAGTTAATCCTCAAGTTTAGTTCCAGTAGTTATTGAACAAATGTTGGTCTAACCCGAGGGAGACGTTCCAGTACTCTCCCAATCAACTGGTGTGTTAACTCTCCTAGCTCTCTTCTGGTATTACTCGAAATATCCCTGGTTGATTCCGCAAAACGTCCGGGAGATAGACTTTCGGTAGCGCGAAGATGGGCATGCAAACTCTTCGAGATTGTGCCTCCGCGACCCTGGCTGCATTCGCGACATCGCATTGCCAGATCATTTCCCATGAAGACTGGCTCGCCGCCTAGCACGCGCGCACAATCTGGACAGCGCTTTAAGTCAGGCAGAAAACCTTCGATCTTGAGTAGCCAGACTTCGAAGTAGCGAACCACTGCTTGCAAGTCAGGGGGCGATTCAGCAATCGCCTCAAGACATGCCGCCACCATTCGAAACAGCGTATCGTTCGCTTGCCGAGGTGGCGAAAACTCGATCAGAAGGTCTCCCATGTAGGCGAGACTGGTTACGACGTTTTCGTCGGACGAGAGCTTGAAGTAGGACTTTAAGATTTCAGTTTGTCTGATGGAAACTAGTTCTTGATTTTCCTTCTCGTACCACGTGAGGTTTACGAGAGTGAATGGTTCAAGCGAAGCTCCAAACCGATTTCGAAGTTTGCGAGATCCTTTCGCAACTCCTCTTATTAAACCGGCCGAACGACTCAACGAAACTATGATCTTATCTGCTTCAGCTAGATTGTACGAACGCAGGATCAGAGCTTCGCTATCGAGTAGAGCCATATTCAGAGTTATGGAATGAAGTAGAGGATCCAGCTCAGGAGCAGACCAATCACCATAAATTCCGCAAAGACTTTTACGCCGTAGATCACTCGTTCGTTAGGTGTTTCTTTCGCTACCGAGCCAAAGACTACAGAGGCTAACGCCGCGAAAAGTGTCATCACAAAAAAATGTCTCAAGGCTTCCTCCCGGCAGCGACATCAAACGCGTCAAGCATGGTCAAATAGTTCAATAAACCGGCTATGAGCAAGAAAGTATTGCCATATTCATAGGTGGCGAGCCGTGCACGTTCCGGATCATCGGCAAAACCGACTCCCATCAACCACGAGACAACATAGAGAATACCGGCACCAAGATTAGCAATCATTGGCGGCACCTGGAGAATTGTCGATGACCCCTGTCCAGTCGAAAGGTCAAACATGTGACCACCCATCGCGAGTCCAAGAAAGAAGCAAAGCCAAACTGCTCCTCCCATCAGTAGCGCTCGCCACCACTTCTGCAACATGAGATGTCCTGCACCAGGGACAAACCAGGCAACGACTCCAATAAGCCATGCCGAACCCGGTGCAGGCTCGTGTCGCTCTACTTCGATCTTTTCCGCTTTTACCAACTCACTCCTCCAGCTAATTGTCGTTAAAGTTGTACCTGAACCCGCCTCTTCAATCAACCGCGCCTACACTGTTTGCCTAAAGAAATATCTTAACGGTCGGCAACACGACCTCTAACCATTCACCTTAAGATCTCAATGCAGGACAAGAGTTAGTACAACAAGAATTTCTCTCGAGTCAGCTTGAAATCATCGAGCGGTTTCTGCCAACTGTCGATGATCTCGGTCAACGAGCGTCCGTCCTCTATCGCCTTACGAGTTGCATCAGTTCCGCAGATAACATCAAACGGGTTCTTGTCGAACACATATTCATACGGCGGTTCCTTCCAAAGGAATTGCTGTGGATACATATCAAAGGCGACCTTCACCATTGCTATTCCTGCACTGACAGGTTCAAAAACACTCCGGTCTGTAACGTGTATTTGCACTCCTCCACAGCTAACTTTAGCGTGTTTTTGAAAGGTCGGCTGAAACACACAGCTTCTAAAGTAAACACCTTCAAAATTAAGCCCATTTAGCTGCTGAGCGTAAGCTTCAGGTTCTACGTAAGGCGCGCCAATAAGTTCAAACGGTCGGGTCGTTCCCCGACCTTCTGACATCTGTGTCCCTTCAAAGTGAACTGTGCCTGGAAACACGGTTGCCGAATCTACCGTAGGCATGTTGGGCGAAGGCAAAACCCAAGGTGCATCTGTCTCGTCAAACCATAAGTCGCGGCTCCAACCTTTTGCCTTGATAACTTCCAGCTCACAACCAATCTTAAAGTGTTGGTTGAACATCAACGCTAATTCACCGACCGTCATTCCATGACGTGTAGGTAGCGGATACTGACCTACGAACGAGGCAAAATCCGGCTCGAGCACGTTACCTGAGACGCTGACGCCGTTAATCGGGTTGGGCCTATCGCAGACAATAACCTTCTTTCCCAGGCGAGCCGCCGACCTCATACAATTGGCCAACGTATATATAAAGGTATAGATGCGGCAGCCCACGTCCTGCATATCAAAAACCAGAACGTCTACGTCTGAAAGCATCGCATCGGTAGGCTCTCGAGTCTCACTGTAAAGGGAGTAGACCGGCAAACCAGTCACACGATCAGTTGAGTGCCCGGTTTCGATCATATTGTCTTGAACATCACCGCGTATCCCGTGTTGCGGCCCAAACAACGCCCGCAGATCAATAGCGTCATGCTCGTGAAAAAGATCGGCGGCATGGCGAAAATGGTGGTTAACCGAAGCCTGATTGCAGATGAGTCCAACACGCTTATTGGTGAGCAGATCGACCTTACCTTGAAGTAACCTCTCAACTCCAAGCTCTACGTGTTGTCTTTTACTAGTTGATGCCGGTGCAGCGTTTTCAAAAGTTAAAGTCATACTTTCACTCTCAGTTCTTTCTCGATACTTATCCGCAGAGCACAGAGCCGCCATTTACGTTCAGAACTTCTCCCGAAATATGCCTCGCCCAATCCGAACAGAGGAAGACTATCGGACCGGCGATATCTTCTGCTTCCGCAACACGACCGACGGGAATCAGATTCAGAATGGAACTTAGCTGGTCAGGTTCAGACAAAGCTTGGGCTGACATATCGGTATTCACCCAACCTGGCGCCACACAGTTCACATTAATCCCGAATGGTCCAAGCTCGGAAGCTAGCGATTTTGCAAACGAGATCTGGCCACCTTTTGAGGCTGCGTAGTTTGAGTAGTTCGCCTCGCCTCTCTGCCCTGCGGTTGAACTCACAATGACGATTCGGCCAAATCCCTGCCTCTTCATCACCGGGACTACGGCACGGCACATCGCCCAGGTGCCTTTCAAATTTATATCCAACGTCTCGTCCCAAACAGCCTCGGACATCGCGTCGACGTTAGCTCCCTTCCAAATTCCAGCGTTGCAGATTAGAAAGTCGATACGATCGAAATGCTTAAGTGTCTCTTCAACCAATTTTTCAGCCTCAACGAGCAACGAGATGTCGGCTTTTACGGCGAGTGCTTTCGCCCCCTTGCTTTGCGCATTGGAAACTGTAGCGTTCGCGGATTGGTCATCATTTATAAAATTGAGAACCACATCGGAGCCAGACTCGGCTAATAGTTCAATTGTTGCCCGCCCGATACCTCGCGAGCCACCGGTGACAATAGCTACGCGATTACTTAAACCAGACAGACCATGTTTATTTTCAG
>DATIBX010000095.1:0-4532 GCA_035457105.1 Pyrinomonadaceae bacterium | reverse complement strand
TCGATCGTAAAGCAGATGATCGAAGCTCACGGCGGTACTGTCCAGGCCAACAGCGATGGCCGGGGTAGAGGATCGAGCTTTGTCATCACATTGCCTTGCTAGTCTGTGAATCGAGACGGTTGGAATCGTCTACCCGATTCTCTGATGAAAGGTAAATCCGCTTAATCTCCGAGTGTTCCACTGTTAACTTTTGTTTAAGTATCTCTACGGCCGCGCGACTATCTCCAGTAGTAACAGTTGCTCCTCGAGTCGCGCTGCTGCCGTTACCATCACGTCTTCGGGTCCGAAGAAGAGAGTCAAGAGCCGGTTCTCGTGTTCTATCGACTCATCTCTTGCGATAGTCGCACGAAGCTCACGTTCTTCTTACTTCAATAGTTCTTTGACAAAGCTCACGGAAGCAATGTGAGTGGAAACACCTCCGCGAGCGGTTGTGCATAAACCTCAACGAAGGATGTGTAGTGGAAAATGGCGAGTTGTATCGTTTCGAACGTTAATGAAGGCAATACTTCCTTCAAGGGTTCTTCAATCTGGATGCGTCCACAACTCGGTCTCGAAACATTGTGGTGAAGAGCGTCTTGGCGAACGCATGGTCCATAATCTTCAAATGGTTGTATTGTGAAAGCGCACAATCCCGGTGCCGGCGAACTAGACATACGATTCCAAGATTGAAGCGTGCGACTGGGTTGTCAGGATCTGAGGACACTGCCTCTCGCAGAACCCCTTCTGCTTTATTGTAATCTTTTAATTGCGCATAACTGACACCCAATCCCAAGAGGGCGTGCTGTGCTTTTGCATTCAACCTCCTCGCCTGCTCGAAATGCTTTAGTGCCTCACGGTATTTTTTTAGCCTAAAAAAAGCGAATCCCAGGCCAACCTGAATTCTGGCAGTGCGAGGTTCGATACGAGAGGCTTGCTGAAGAGCAGCCAGTCCTTTTTCAAGCTGGCCAAGGTCCATGTAGGCTAGGCCAAGAAAATAGAGCGGCGCTGCTGCATCAGGATCGTTACTTGCAGCATTAAGACAAGCTTCGACAGCATAATTCGCGTTTTTGGCGAGAGCCTGTGCGCTGCACAAGCCGTTTAAAGCGGGTCCAAATCCTGAATCAAATTTCAATGCATTTTGAAACGAAGCGATCGCATCCTGCAATTGACTCACAAACAAATAAGCGAAGCCCAGGTTGTTATTCGTTACTGCTTCCTCTGGAGCCAGTCGATGTGCTTTCCGGAAGGCTTCAAGTGCTTTTCCGTACTGCTTGCGGTAGTAATGCGCGAAGCCAAGGCTTTGCCATGCAGACACCGATTCCGGTCTGAGTCGTAGCGCTACCGTGAACGCCTGTACAGCGCGACCATACTGCTTCGTGTAAAGATGGCTTAACCCGAGATTGAACTGCGCGGAGTAAAATGAAGGATCGAGATTTATTTCTCGCTGAAAACAAGCACTTGATTCTTTTATCTCTCCCGAGCGCCAAAGATCGTTGCCTTTCTCCAACTCCTTCAGGGCTGCGAGCGACCTTTGATCGCCATTGTTTGCCTTCGCCAATTCGCTCGCGTCGGGTTCGCTTAGGTCAGCGGCTTCGATCTCTCCGGCTACCACCTCCTGCGACTTATCAATACTCTGTTGAGCGTTGGCGAAGCTTACGACTACTAATGCCATCAGCAACAATCTCAAAACCCTCATGGCAACCCCCTCATACACATGGTCTACATCAGTACAACAAGCGCGGGGTGTTTTTTCTGGTTGGCAATGAATGTGCCAACGGAGTCGCATAGGTGTGATCACTCAAATCCGATCCGTGATCACACTCGTTATATATATTTCTGTACGGAACGAGTTTCAACATCGACTCGACAACCCTTCGGCCGAGTTAACACGACGTTCGATCCACGGATCATCCAATTCGTTGGTCGTTTCGAGTCTTAGTTATTATTGCTTAATGACGATTCGTTCTGGGCGCTGCGAAACGGTAACGCCCCTCTTTTTGTCAGCGAGAATGTCGTGGATCAAAAAAAGAATGAGCGGTGGGGTTTCCCCAGCCGTCCACCGCTCAGCTCTTGCCACTTAGCTATGGCATTGGGAGGTCTAACCCACGCTCGAATCTTAGAAGGTAGGGGCGTTTGATGAATCGGAAAATCCACTCACGGAAATTAAGTGAAATCACTCATCTTTCAGCTGATTTTTGTATTGCTTCCCGCACTGCAATGGTTCACACAAGCGTTCCGATTCACAACGGCGCTTAATCTTTAAGACGAACCGGGCCAAAGATAGTAACTGAACCTGGAAAGATATCGTGACAAGGTTAGATCTTACCGCTGGCATTTCGCTTGCTCGAAGTTTGAATAGCTTCATATGGAATGAAAGGAGAAAAGAAATGGCTAGCAAAGCAATAATAGGACGGTGGGCGAAAGAGTCTCTTGCCATGATGATGACCGGAGATGCGTTAGTAACGTTGGTTGATCCGCAGAGGCATTGTCGCCTATGGATGAAGGGGCCGGAAAAATGGCGACAATTCATAAACTTGTTTGTTCAGCATCCTGGCCTTACCAGAGGACTTGCTCTTGGTGAACTGGCGGTGGGAATGTGGCTCGCTGAAAAACAAAGACCGATGCCTGTAAATTCATTGACGAACGTTGAAAGAGAGGCGGGAGTAACAGCGTAGAAGCAAATGCTGCCGATGGCGGGTGAGCGCCCTAAATTTCAAATAGTTATTCTTGCTGAGGTTCGATAGGCCAGACACTCAGACCAGCAACTGACGCAACCTCATAGCCTCACGTTCGTTTGAGCGGCAGAGCGCGCGCGAATTCTGTTTCAGAGGCGCGGACGCTCTGCGCGATCAACTGTCTAAATAAGACTGGGCGATGGCATTAGGAAATAGTCGAACACGGTGCAGTTGCGCCGGCACACTTCATGTACGGCATACAATACTTGTTGAAAAGATCGGCGGTTACAGACTCATGCTGAACTCAGTTCTGAGTTTCCGCTTTCTCTCGCTCACGAAAGCTGGCGGTCTGTCTTCTCATGTAATCGATTAACGTGTTGACGTCTGCCTCGGGCAAACCCAGCTTCGGCATCCGCACCTCCTTGTACTTTTTGAACAGTGCGGTTGCGATTGGATCGCCCTCAGCTAACAATTGGTCCGGCTCCATGATGGTTCGGCGGAGCCAGTTGAGATCACGTATGCTGGTGACACCCAGTAGATCTGGTCCCACCTTATCGCCGTTGCCGATTGTATGGCAGGCGGCGCAACGCGTTGCGAAAAGGTACTGCCCCTTGTCGATCTTGAGCTTGACGGCTGCGGCCTGATTCGCAGCCACGGTATCAACCGGTGGTGGCGCCCCGTAACCAATCATCTGCTGGATCTTCAACGCGATGAACCGTGTGTTGTCGAGGGCTGAGTTTCTCATCCATATTCCGGTGGTTTCGTTGCCGATGAGCAAACTTGGCATGTGGCCGTCGGGGTCGTTGGGATTAGGAAGAAAATCCAGGCCCAACTTCCTGCTGATTAGCTTGATGTCTTTTTCTTTGCCAGTCAGGAAGGTCCAACCTGGCCCAATGCGATACTTCGCGGCATACGCTTTGAGCACTGCGGGCGTATCTATTTCAGGCTCAATAGTGATCGAATAGAAAAAGACGTCCTTCCCCATGCGATCACCCAACATCTTCTGCACCTGGACCAACCGTGCAGTCTCTAACGGACAGTTATACTTGCAGGTGGTATACATAAGTTCGATCGCCACGACCTTGCCTTTGATCAAATCGTCGTAGAACCGAACCTTTTTACCATCGTGCGTGATCAGCTCGACATTGGGAAAGCGATTGGTGCCCGAGTTCACGTCGCCGCCGGCGGTTGCATCGCTTGCCGTCGATTTTCGTTTCAGCTTCATGCCACACTTCGGGCAGGCACCGGCTTTTTTCGATTTTATCTCCTGATGCATCGGGCAACTGTATTCGAGATTTTCCTGTTGGGCACAACTACCTGCGGGAAGGAAATT
The DNA here is from genome assembly GCA_035457105.1 of Pyrinomonadaceae bacterium. Lineage (GTDB taxonomy): Bacteria > Acidobacteriota > Blastocatellia > Pyrinomonadales > Pyrinomonadaceae > PSRF01. Next base: position 545 of record DATIBX010000095.1, on the reverse strand, counting down.
GATTGAAAGAGGTATGCTAAACATCAGCACCCAAAACAAAACCAGCTTTGCTTGCTTGAGTTTCATAACTAAACTTCTCCTCGTCTAAAGCTCGCATTGAGCTGAGCAACCCTGATCAGGATCACCGGCGTACAGAGCGAATCCTGCATGGAGAGTTGCTCAGTCTCAATCTCAAGCGTCGGGAAGGACGCGATCACATCGCTGTAGTGCCAACCATCGCAGAAGTAACAACGTTGTTCCCGATCGCAATGCTTCCACTCGTGAGCTTCCCCGAACTGATGTCGAAGTTGAGGGTAGCGGTCACCAGCATTGTCCGAGCCGACAGGGAGTCCTTAGTGCTATCAAAGTAGGGACACGTGACGATGATCGTGTCGGAGACCTGCAGCGGCCTCAGTTCGGTAGCATGATTATCTCCTGTGACATACACCGTCAGATTTTTCAGGCTCCCACTCGTTCCCTTCAACTTGGAAAAATCGAAGTCAAGCACGACTAGTGGAGGGCTCGTCCCGGTTGTATCTATCACCCTTCTGCTATTAACGATCACA
>DATIBX010000094.1:0-10182 GCA_035457105.1 Pyrinomonadaceae bacterium | reverse complement strand
CCTGAGTAGGACCGGTTCTGATGCCTGTAACTGTGACACCTCGATGGACTTCTGCTCCGGCGCTTTTGGCGGCTTCGAGCAAAACTTCCTGCATCTCAGGGTGAGAAAACCCTAAGCCCGGCAAATGCTGAGGGGTTGTGCTGGGGAGATCGCGCGGTCCAAAGCCAAGATGTGATACCGGGGCATCAATACCACAGTTGTCGCGAATGAGTTCATAAATACCGAGCGACCGGGCTTCTGCAACCCCCCAGGGTGTCATAAACTCACCGCGCACACGGTCGCGAAAATTAGTTTCACGTTCAAGAACTAAAACCCGTTGACCCCGCTCAGACATGGCCTTTGCAAGCGAGGATCCTCCCAACCCACCACCGACCGTAACAATGTCATAGTGTGTCTCGCTCATGTTTAAATCTCCTTTGTGTAGGTGGGAATGCTACAGCGGCGATAGCTAAAAGGGAATCTTTATAGGACCTATTCGACCGATAGGACCTATAAGACATATAGGACCTATTTGACCAATTCGATGGATACACTCTAGTCTTAAAATCAATCATGACCTACTACGACATCACTGTCCCGTTAAGCAACGAGATGGCGACTTATCCTGGGGATCCAGGTATCCAGATTACCGATTGGCGCAGCCTGGCGAATGGCGATGCTGCCAACGTGTCGCACTTGAATTTTGGCGCGCATACGGGAACTCATATTGACGCTCCGGCGCACTTCATCAAAGGCGCTCCAAAAATCGAAGCTCTCGATCTTGACGTGCTAATTGGTCAGGCTATCGTGGTCCAGGTACCAGAGAATTGCATGTCGATTGATGCCGAGTTTGTAGCTGAATCTATCCCGCCAGGTCCAAAGCGAGTTCTCTTCAAGACTCGGAACTCAGCGTTTTGGTCAACACCCGATGGTCCATTTCGTACTGACTTTACCTACCTTGAACTCAACGCGGCGAGAAAGCTAGTCGCTCAGGGGGTGAAACTCGTTGGTATCGATTACCTATCGATCGAAAAATTCAACCAGGCTAATCATGAAACCCATCTTGAGCTCCTTTCCCACGGGGTAATAATCGTCGAAGGTTTGAACCTGGCTAATGTTCCAACCGGAAGTTATGAGCTCGTTTGCCTCCCCTTAAGAATCAAAAGCGGGCAGGGAGATGGTTCTCCGGCGCGAGCAGTTCTTAGAACAATTCGATAAATCGGGGGCTAAACTTGGCGAAACGAGACCAGGAAGATTATCGTCAACGCGTCTACCAGATTGTCCGAAAGATTCCTCGTGGTCGAGTTATGACCTACGGACAGATTGCGGAGATCCTTGGCGAAGGTTACACGCCGCGCACCGTTGGGTTTTGTATGCACTCGTCTCCCGAAGGAACTCCCTGGCAGCGAGTTGTTAATGCGCAGGGTGGTTACTCTACTGGTCGACTAGTGCTGCCTCATGACAAGCAACAACGATTACTCGAGTTGGAGGGTGTGAAATTCAACAAATCACATCGATGCGATTTGCAAACATATCTCTGGATACCTGAAATTCACGCCAAACCTGAAAAGCAAGCGTCCCTTTTTAGAAAGGGTACTAAGAAAAGAGGAACGAAGAAATGAGTTCAGACCCGATGCAAAATGTGCCCTACGCGGTAAGCCCACCGCGTTACTCAGTCTCGCACCAGATGGTCACGACTGCATTTAAACTTCCAAATTATCGCGTCGTTCAGAATCTTGGTGTCGTCCGTGGCATTGTGGTGCGCTCAAGGAATATCTTCGCGACGATTGGTGCATCGCTCCAAACAGTAGTGGGTGGAAACATTACTGTGTGGACCAAGCTCTGCGAACAGACGAGAGTCGATGCTTTTGAAATCATGATTCAACATGCAACTGAGTTGGGTGCGAATGCCATCGTCGGCGCACGCTACGACACCACCGAGTTATCACAAGGTGTTACTGAAGTACTGGCGTACGGTACGGCGGTGATTGTGGAGCCTTTGAACCCCGGCGAGGGTTATCGCTAATGAGTCAGCCTGAGTTGACAGATCAACAGCAGCAAAGGATTAAGCGTGGACTCGAAAGAATGCCCTTTGGTCGACTGTTGGGTATTCAACTCGAAAGTGCTGAGCGCGGTATGGCGACGATGAGCTTCGAGGTTAATGACTCATTGAAGCAGAATAACGGCGTCTTGCATGGCGGCGCCATTGCCAGTTTGATAGATACAGCGACCGCTTTTGCGATCATTCCGCTGCTGAAAGACGGCGAGACGGCCAGCACAATTGAGCTGTCCATCAGCTATCTTCGACCTCTAATCACCGGTAAAGTGACCTGTTCAGCACTCGTCCGTCGAGAAGGAAAGCGAATAATTGCGCTCAGTGCCGAGGTGTTGGACAGCGAGGGCAATCTGGCCGCTACTTCGTTAAGCACCTACATGCGCCTCTCGAAACGACCAGCTATAGATGACAAATGATCTCTCCATTTGGTGTCTGGCTGGCACTTGACGCATGATAGGTCTCACGCGTTTCAAGTGTCCCGGGTTGTTGGCTGTCTCATGGATGATCTTAAAAGGTTTACGCGGTATTTCCGTCCCTACAAACTCTCACTAACAATTGGAATTGCCTGCATTCTTGCAGGCATTGTCTTCAATCTCTACATTCCGCTCATTGTTGGGCAGGCGGTAGACGAAAATTGGACGCAGGTTTCATGGAGGCACCTGACCATCTCTGCGGCCAAAGTAATCGGCGCCAGCATCATCAGCGGGATCTTCCTCTTTCTACAGCGCCGGTTACTCATCGGCATGTCGCGGAATGTCGAATACGATCTGCGCAAAGACTTTTACGCGCATCTCGTTGATCAACCACTTTCGTTTTTTCATGAACATCGAACGGGAGACCTGATGGCCCGTGCGACGAACGACCTCGCAGCCGTTAGACAACTGGCTGGTCCGATGATCATGTACACGTTGCAGACTGTGTTTGTAGTCATTCTCATTCTACCGCTGATGTTCATCATCAACTGGTGGTTAACTCTGCTGCTCCTGGTGACGATGCCGTTGGTTTCGCTGACAGTAAAGTATTTCGGCCAGCAAGTTCACACGCGCTTCGAGAAGATCCAGGAATTTTTTGCGCAGATTACAGCACGAGCACAGGAAAATTTTACCGGCGTACGCGTCGTGAGAGCTTATGCCCAGGAAGATGCCGAGATCGCGGCCTTTAACAATCTGAACTGGCAATATGCCGAACGTAATCTGAGCTTGGTCCGAATCGACGCCATCATGCGTCCACTGATGCAGTTTCTGATTGGCTTCGGCTTTGTCTTGATACTGTGGGCCGGTGTGCCGCTGGCCGTTCACGGTGAAATTACGGTAGGCCAATTTACGGTCTTCAACATGTATTTAATGAGATTGATATGGCCGCTTATTGCGCTCGGGTATGTTGTGAATCTCTATCAACGCGGCACGGCCAGTTTGAAGAGACTGAACGCGATCTTCGCGATTAAACCAATTATCACCGACGCTCCTGATGTCGTATCGCAGGATCCGATCGCAGGCAAGATTTCGTTTCAAGATTTGACTTTTAAATATCACGCTACGGATGAACCCGTACTAATTGATGTGAATCTGGAAATTCCCGTGGGACACGTTGTGGCCTTTGTCGGTCGTACCGGAAGTGGTAAGTCGACGCTCGTTAATCTTGTACCACGTTTGATCGAAGCACCATCAGGCTCGGTCTCAATTGATGATGTTCCGATCGAAAACTATCCGCTCGCACAACTTCGCTCGAGCATCGGTTATGTGCCGCAGGAAACGTTTCTCTTTAGCGACACAATCCGAGGGAATATTTCCTTTGGAGTTGAGAACGCTGAACCTGCCGAGGTCGAGTGGGCGGCCGAGATTGCGGGTCTTGCAGAGGATATCGCCGGCTTTCCAGATCGCTATGATGCGCTCGTCGGTGAACGTGGTCTGACTTTGTCAGGCGGTCAGAAGCAACGGACCGCAATCGCGCGTGCTGTCCTTCGTCAACCACGAATTCTTATTCTCGATGACGCCTTGTCGTCGGTTGATACCTATACGGAAGAAAAGATCTTGAGCCGTCTTCGTGGCGTCATGCGCGAGCGAACTACCCTGATCGTTTCTCATCGCGTTTCCACCGTGCAGGATGCGGACCTGATTTGTGTCATGGACGAAGGGCGAATTATCGAAAGAGGGACGCACTCAGAGTTGTTGGCTCTTCGTGGCGAATACGCAGATCTCTATGAGCGTCAACTGCTTGAAGAAGAGCTGGCAGCCACGTAACTAAACAAAATGGCAACCGCAGTAAAACAATTTCACGAAGAAGAAGCGATTGGCAAAACCTACGACTTTCAGATTGCCCGTCGACTGCTAAAGTATCTGCGCCCGTACGTGCGCTTGCTGGTTCCAGCTCTGTTACTAACGCTTGCCTTAAATCTGTTGGGAATTCTCCAACCAAAATTTACGCAGTACGCAATTGACTGGTATATCCTGCCGAAAAAGACGGCCGGGCTATATGTGCTCGTGCTTCTTTTCTTCGCTACTCAGTTACTCAGATTTGTCTTCTCATACTTTCAGGCGATTCTTCTAAATACAGTGGGCCAGTACGTAATGTTCGACATGCGTCGAGAACTTTACGACAAGCTGCAACACCAGGAGGTTGCGTACTACGACCGGAATCCGGTAGGCCGCATAATGACGCGTCTCACCAGTGACGTCGATGCGCTTAATGAGCTATTTACCCAGGGTGTCACCGATCTCTTAGGTGATCTCGTAATGATTGCCGCGATAATTTCGGTGATGCTTTGGATGGACGTGCGGTTAACGCTGATGACATTGTTGACTGTCCCAATGCTGTTTGCCGCGACGACCTGGTTCCGAAAAGGCGCAAGGCGTGGTTACGACATGGTCCGTACACGGCTGGCCAGGATCAACGCATTTCTGCAGGAACATTTTGCCGGGGCGCAAACGGTCCAAATCTTTAACGCCGAAAATAAGTCGCTAAGAAAGTTTGATCGAATAAACGAAGACTATCGAAAAGCCAACATCGACACCATCTTTTATTACGCAGTTTTCTTTCCCCTCGTCGACTTCATCGGCGCATTCGGCATCGCGCTCATTATTTGGTACGGCGGTTATCGGGTGATGCAAAACACGCCTGAGCACACCGTGCTGACCCTTGGGGCATTAGTTGCTTTCATTCAATACTCGAGCTCGCTGTTTCAGCCGATCAGAGACATATCGGACAAGTACAACGTGCTGCAAGCTGCCGTAGTGGCTTCTCACCGCATCTTTAAGACTCTCGATCTGCCTCTTGCGATAGTAAATCCCTTACAACCGGTGAAAAGCGAACGGGCTCGGGGACGGATCGAGTTTCAAAGTGTTTGGTTTGCGTATCACGAGGAAGATTGGGTTCTGAAAGATGTGTCGTTTACCGTTGAACCCGGGCAATCGATCGCGTTGGTAGGACATACTGGTTCCGGAAAGACCACGATCACGAACTTGTTGATGAGATTCTATGACATTCAACGAGGTCGCATTCTGCTGGATGGCGTTGACCTTCGAGATTGGGACTTGAAAGCACTGCGTGAGAACTTCGCAGTTGTATTGCAAGAGGTTTTCTTATTCAGCGGGACGATTGCTGGAAATATTCGCCTCGGACGGGATGAGATCACTACCGATCGAATTGAATGGGCAGCGCGGGAAGTTCATGCTGATCGTTTCATCAACAGATTAAAAGGCGGATTCGAAGCTGAGGTTCGAGAACGTGGCGCCGGCTTGTCAGTTGGACAGAAGCAGCTGATCTCGTTTGCCCGTGCCCTCGCGTTTGATCCTGCCCTGCTAATTCTTGACGAAGCGACAAGCTCCATCGATACGGAAACGGAACAGTTAATCCAGCAAGCGATTGAGCGTGTGATGAGGGACCGCACGTCGATTGTGGTGGCCCATCGTTTATCGACTATCCAAAACGCGAATAGGATCATCGTGCTGCACCATGGTTCAATTCGCGAACAAGGTACTCACCAGGAGTTACTCGCCGAACGAGGGTTGTATTGGCGACTCTATAAGTTGCAGTACGCCGATGGCGGTAAAGCGGAGATCGTCAAAGAAGTTGAAGACGATGGCCCTCCCTTATCAACAGGTCGTCTCCAGTTCAGCGAATGATCGTTCTCACACTCTGTTAGGAGTGAGATGTTTATCGCGTTGCTCAGAATGGCCCATCCGGCGCCGTTCGGCGGGCCGGGAATCGACTTGAATGATTCAGACTAGTTACTCCCGCCGAAGCGCGCTTGGTTTGAGGTGGTGACTGACTAGAAACCCTTCACTCCTGGAGTGAACTTAACCGGGTTTGTTAAATCTTTTAGGATCTACCGTCGGATTTAACTTGATCTCAGTAAACTTTCTGAGCAACGAATAATTCTGATCAATTGCTGAGACCCTAATCGTAAAGGGAAGCTTCATTCCGTCCACTTCGCGATAGTCAGAAAAGTCAATCTGCTCTGGGATGATACCCACCAGCGTTGTGCTCGAGGTGATCCGGCGGACCAACAATCCCGATTCAACATCAAAGAAGAGCTGTTCTCTGCGTCCATCTACATTCGCGCCCCGCAACACGTAAACGTCCCGGCCGTCGAGCTTTTGCTTTCCAGAGACACTCAAACGTGAAAATTGTCCCTTCAACTTCAGGTCCGCGTATAGGTTTGGATAACGTTTGAAGTAAGTAATCTCTTCAGGCGCCATCTCTCGTGTGCCGGCGGCAGTCTTTTCCCAGCCAACAGTTCCATTGAAAGCACGCTCGACGATTCCTGACTGCGGGATTGTGATTGAAGCAAGTATGAGATCCGGACCGGATTGCGTCACCTCGTAGCCAAGCTCGGTGCCGGTCGCAGTCGTAACTGTTCCTTTCATGAACCGTGACTTCAAATTATCCAATGCGCTTGCTCCACCGAGAGCCTGGTAATACTTATCAAGGATCTGATCAGAAGTGGGCAGCCCTTCTCGCGACTGTTGATTTTGTCCTGGCGCGGGACGTGGTTCCGGAGTCGGTACTGGCTGCGACAAGGTGTGAGCTACCGATGTGCGACCACGATGACAGGTATAACAACTGACTTCGGGATTTCCTTTAAATGTCGTTTTGTTGATTCCGGTCACCATCGTGATCATTTCACGAGCAGACTTTTTCTCACCCTTTTCGTCCGAAGCGAAATCCCAATTTCCATCTTTATTGACGTGACAATAGTTGCAACGAACTCCCAGTGAAGCACCCATGTAGTTCATAACTGGGATGAGTTGCGACTCGGGGACGCCTTTGAGTACTTGAATGTTTTTGTGTACCTGATCGACGGTCTTTTCTGCCGAAGCCAGAGAGGCTGGGCCTGCAGGGTTTTGAGCTCCCGCGCGATGGACCAGGAAAATACAGGCTGCTGCCAGCGAAACACAGACGAGGGTTAAGCGAAACAAATACGAAGACTGCTTGTTCATGAAGTTGAGATTCCCTTGTAAAGTCGAAAGGCAGGACTGACCTAATGCTAGGCCTGTCCTGCCGCAACAGTAAACCAGTTGAGAAGTTTAGAAAAGTGGCGTGAGCTTAGTTAGTCTTGTCACCCTCGGTTACCTCAGCTACGGTGCGCGCTTTCAGCGGAATAAGACTCTCGAACGATTTGTAGATCTGCAAATACATTTGAGTCTCGCGTGGAATCAGGGTTCGCCAATCCTGGCCGCCGCGACGGATGTAGGAAGGTAATTTCGCGGCATTTGAATTATAACCAGCTGCCATCAGTTCCGGAATCGTAGCGATCTTTGCGTTGAGAGCGTACTTAACATCCTCGTTGGCTGAAAGATCGTTCCAGGTGTCCTGCATGTAGAGCAACATCGCCTGGAGAGCGTTGCCATGATTACGCATGCCAGTTACGAAGTCGGGAATGAGACCAACACCGGGGTGCCGTTGCCGAATAAGGTTGTAAGCCCAGGGAATCATCTGGACCATTCCGCCTGCGCCGGCTACGCTCACTGAATATTTATACGTTTCAATCTCATTCAACGCATACAAAGAATAAATTTCGTTATAGAGGGCGAGTCGATTCTCATTTCGGAACCGATCATGATCGGTGTGTTCGACGACGCAGAGTCGCTCGGCAATATCGACTAACTGAGGAGAGATTGCCACACCCTTGTCGCTCAATCTTTTGACAGCGAGATCAAGCATGTTGCGAACGTATGCCTGGCCGGAACGTGTCAGGTCATTCGAAAGCAAAGCCGGATGAGCCGAGGTGTAGTAGGCCATCTCGCGGAACAATCCATTCCGTTCGATCGGATATTCCACCGTCAGCGGGACTAACGAAGTACCGTCAGGCGTAACCAGGCTTAGCGCGGTGTTTACGCCGTTTGCCCGTATGACTCGTATCGTTACCGGCACGCCAAGCGAGCTCGGTACTGTCACTTCAGAACCCTTCGTGAGAAAGGTCTCTTTTGAGAGCGTGATTAGGTGTGTTCGAGTGGCGCCCGGTTCAAAAGCTGCGATAGTGACGAATGAGATCGATGGGGTCGTTAAGGCTGTTGTCTGGGGTTTGGTCTTGAGCAGCCGTTGCGCCTCAGAAATGCGCGTCATCACCATGGAAGGCGCGAGTGGAAGCATCACCGGCGGGGTTACTTTCTTCGCGGTCACAACACCTGTTGGAATCGGCGCGATTGGATTTGACCCAACTGGCAGCTCGTTCCCCTTAGCCGCCGGAGGTACTGCTGGTGCTGCAGCAGCGGGCTTTTGGGTCTGGACAGACGGCGTCTGCGAAGTCTGCTGATTGGCTGCCGCAACAGTTCTTGGCCGGACCAACTTATCGGGCGACACATTTTGAGCCCGGGTGGCGATGGCTGATGAAGTGATCAAAAATGGGAGTACTGCGTAAAAAGGGAACTTTCTTTTCATGTTGTGTCCAGGAGTTGTAAATCAAACAGCCCTGCCGAGGGGCGGCAGGTGTGCTTTAGATTCGCCCACTAACTGATGGGTTGTCAACCTTTTATTGGAGGTTCAAGCCTCGATGGGTGCTGATTTTTGCCAAATGCTCGATTTTGACTTTTCATCCCGGTTAGCTTAGATCAGTTTCGTTTGTACCGAGCCCAGTATTCAAAGGATCAAAATTGTGACCCGACGTGCGAAAAAGTTTGCAGGGATAACTCTGCTCGTATTAATTGCGTTTTTCACTCTTGGCATTACTTTCACCGTAGGATGGCGTCCATTCATCGGGCCTAAAACCAGACCGCTTACAGCGCGTCACTTCGAAAGCACTCCCGCGAGAATAGCTCGCGGAAAATATCTAGTCGAAGCAGTTACTGGATGTATTGGCTGTCACTCACCTGCTGATATCTCAAAACCAGGCACCCCACCAATAGAGACGAAGTTAGGGGCCGGTCAACCCTGGCCAGACAAACAACTCCCATGGCTGGTTGCTCCAAACATTACTCCTGATAAAGAAACTGGGGCTGGAAACTGGAGTGACGATGTCTTAGCACGCGCTATTCGAGAAGGCATTGGTCATGATGGTCGAGCGTTATTTCCAGTAATGCCATATCAGAATTATAGGATGATGTCAGATGAGGACCTCGCCAGCATCATTGTCTACATTAGATCTCTGGCTCCTGTTCGAAACGCACCAGGTCAAACCAAGATGCCTTTCCCGTTGAAATACTTGACCAGAAATACGCCGACACCCGTGTACGGGGCCGTTAATGCGCCGGACCAATCCAGTGCCGTGGCGCGAGGATCATACTTGGTTCGGATGGGCTCGTGTGCTGACTGTCACACGCCGCAGGAGCGAGGGCAACCAATGGTGGGTCTTGATTTTGCTGGAGGATTTGTGTTGGATGGACCAACTGGCTTGGTGGTTACGCCAAACATCACACCCGACGCTTCAGGAATTGGCTATTACGACGAGAACCTTTTTGTTCAGTCGATGCGAGAAGGAAAAGTTGGCGCACGACCGTTGAACCCCGCTATGCCATGGTGGTTTTATGGAAAGATGACGGATGAAGATCTGAAATCAGTGTTTGCGTTCCTCCGAACCCTGAAGCCCGTTCAGCATCGAGTGGATAACACAGATACGCCGACAGCCTGTCCCGTGTGCAAGCAAAAACACGGGCTCGGAAATAAGAATTAGTAGCCTTGGAGTGCGCCGGCTAGGCGGCGCTTGGTTATGC
>DATIBX010000093.1:0-2886 GCA_035457105.1 Pyrinomonadaceae bacterium | reverse complement strand
CAGGGGTATGAGTGGTCAGCAGGCCAAATCGCTCCTGATACTCGGACGAGTTCAAGAAGGCGCAGACCATAGAGCGTGCAGCCGCAGGATCACGCAGAGGTTTGTTCTTCAGCTCTGAAACCCAAAACGATAAGCCACTGTCGTCAGGATCTCTCCGCAAGTAAACAAGATATTGGGTAGCGACAAAGACTTGATTGTAGAAAGCGTCAGCAAGCGACTGATCAGCAAGAAGCTTGGAGACCAACGAGACCCTGTCGACTTCCGCATTGTCCGCGGATTCCAACAAGGCCTTTCTTGAATCACTTAAATCGACTGCAGTAAGTTTGTTTATGTTGGTCCACAAAGCCTCGACAAATTCAGAGGCTTTCAAGTTCTCAGGAAACTTACGCTCGAATTCAGAACGTTGCATGAACGACATGAGAAAAGCGCGACGCTCGGCTTCATCGCCCTGACCTCGCAACAACGACCGGTCATTTTCAAACTCACTCAGCAGCGGACGTCTGCCGAGCGTAGTCAGATACAACTTTTGGATAAACTCGCTATTGGGAAAAACCGAATCCAGGAAAAGCGTTGTTGAAATATCCAAACGACGCGCACGAATGCATTCCTGGCGAGTTCCACACTGAGAGAGTTGCGCGAGAAATTTCCCGTTCGATTCAATGTCACGCTGTGCTGCACCTAACAGGTCCGCATACTGTTGTCTGACGAAGAAACTAAAATCATCAAGCGGGTTTGCAATCGGTGCATTAACCGCAGGATCGATCGTAACGGCGCCAGGCACGAACGCTACTTCGCCCGAGTTAGATTGCAAACGAATCGTATAATCTCCAAAGGGAACATTGGGTGCAGTCGTGACTTCGATACTGATAACGGGAAATGGACTCGGAATTTGTTCCCGCGTCAACGTCGCTGGATCAACAGTAAAGTAAGGAGAGTTAATTACGATACTGGCACCAGGAACCTGGTCCAACCCCTCCCCACTTAAAAACAACTTCATCTTCTTTCCCGGTTCGAGCGGCACCGCGACCGTTGATAATTCGCCGTTTATGCCCACCAGGCGTGGACTCAACGAGGAACTCATTGCCGGAACTGCATTGTTGTTTAAGACAGAAGCACTGTCTGGTCCAACCATGACATTGCCGTTTATTTCAAAGCTCCGCACTCTCTTAGCAAAGGGACTTGCGTGAGCAAACAAATCCGCATCATCGGCGGCTACCATCACACGATAGCGCCCTTCAGCTAGACCATCGAGATGATAGTTGCCTTCTGCATCAGTCGTAGCGCTGGCTACGACCCGACCTGATCTTGTGTTCTCAGCCCACACAATCACGCCTGCTAGCGGCATAAGTAGTCCGGGTGTTCTATTGTCCGACAGCCTGCCTTCGATCTTTCCGAGGCGCTGACCTGGTCCATATAGAGAGCGGATTCGCTGGCGGTCATCCTCACTCAAGGTTCTCTCAGTTAAAGCAGGGATCCCGAAGGTGCCATTGAACGCCTGTTGGCTCTGCATGGTTGAGGCGAGCACCGCTGAATGGTCCAAGCCTAAGAGGTGACCAATCTCGTGCGTGAAGGTAGCTTCGAGATCATAAGTACCGGGTGAGCCATCACTGGAGAATTGTAGTTCTGCACCTTCCGGCGATTTTGGTTTGGGATTGATAGAAACGTCTGCTTCGGCGATCTCTCCGGTTTCCCTGTCGTAAAAAATTCTTGTTCGCCCGGTAGTGGAATCAGAGTTAAAAGCTTCGTTCTCAGTCGAATCGGCAATAGTGATCAAACTAACACCGTCTCCGGCAGACGCAGGACTAACTGATGTCGACTGTGACCAGGTCACCACGAAGTTAATGTTTGCCAGGCTGGCCCAGCGCGCGAGTGAACGTTTCGCAGCACCTACAACGTCGGTGCCACTTTTAATGTTAGCTCCCGGATTTAGCAGCGAAGTGGAGAATGCGATCTGAATATTTTTGGTGGGCCACCGTACTGCACGAGAGGACCGTACACCTGGTTCCACCTCGTATGAGTCTCTGGTTTCCAGTCGATTACCTGCACCAAGGCCCAGAAGAGCGGCCACGGTTAACACGACTGACAGAGCTTGATGCATTACGATTTTTCCTGGCGAGGAGTCAGCAAATTACGGGCTGTAGAGGACCAGCCGTGAGGCATGGTAGCACGCTTAGTAGCAGATCCCTCATGAAAATCGACCCGAATATCAAAAAACTGACCCGCGCAAATCGCTCTGCGCGGGTCCGCGTGATTCGTGCCATTTCTTCAGTTGATATGTATTTTTGGTGCGCTATCCGCTGGTCTACTCGTTGCAGTGAATCCAGCGCGCGTAAATGTCACAATCACAGGAACGTCTCCGGCACCCGCTAAACTACTTGGTAATGAGAAATTAACAATATCAAAGCCAGGCATATTCAGATTCGGCTTAACCGCGAGTATCTGAGCGGCTGGTATTGCTGTCGTACCGACCGTTACGGAGACTTCGGATGCCACGGCATTTCTTAGTCCGGTCACACTCAGCTGAATTACAGTTGGGACTGTGGCTCCATTTTGATCGGTCGAAGTGACATTGAAGGGTTCAAGCGTGGGTGGATTGAGCGGATTTGTAACATTAGCTGCGGCGGCACGTCCGGCGACAGAAAAGATATCGGGTTGCCCGGGAACGATCTGGACCAGCCCTCGAATCAGTGTATCTGTGTTGGCACCACTATCAAGGATGTTTGCCACCACTGTTCCTAAACCTGAAGGCACCGCAACTGGAACTACGAAATTGATCTGCTTTTCACTGGCCCCAACAAAATAGAGACCTGCTGCTGCCCCGTCTACTGAAACTGAGACGCCGTTCAATTCAATTGGGAGCGCTGGACTTCTTTTGGTCTCCGAAAC
>DATIBX010000092.1:0-10346 GCA_035457105.1 Pyrinomonadaceae bacterium | reverse complement strand
GACAAAGACCAAACTGAATCGAGTTGTGCCAACGAACGCGTGGGTTAGAGAGGTCTTTAATCGACAAAAACGATCGAGCGAATTTGTCTTTACCAGCGAAAAAACTGGCGGTCGTCTCATCGATGTAAAAACGGCGTTTAGTTCAGCGTGACTTGAAGCGGGGATTCCTGATTTTCAGTTGAGGGATCTTCGTCACAGTTGTGCGACGCGACTTTCGGATAAAGGCGAAGAGCTTGTGACTGTTGCTGAGATCTTAGGTCATACAGATATTAGGATGACCAAAAGATACTCACACGCCATGCATGAGAGGAAGAGAAATGGCTTTGGAGAAGCTGGTTTCCAATTCGCCACGTCAAGCTCACGCCAAAAACCTGAAAAAAGAAAAACGGCAGAGTGCGCGCTCTGCCGTAAGTGCTTGATTCTATTGGTGGAGCAGAGGGGGGTCGAACCCCTGACCTCCGCATTGCGAACGCGGCGCTCTGCCAAACTGAGCTACTGCCCCACGTGGGTTGCATGATAGGAGTCGAGTTGGGCAGCAGTCAAGTAATGGTTCGAGGAGACGCTAGTCATTTTCCATTTGTCATTTTTCAGAATTTTTCACCTGTTCAGGTTTGTATAGCCTGAGTTGGTAATGGAATGAAATGAGAAATGGAAAAGGGAAATGGAAAATTATGGAGACGAAGAGGGAAGAAGTTGGAATGACAAAGCGCCGCCGGCGGGCGCACTCCAAAAGGCGCACCCCCAGGGCGCACTCCAAAGTTATTTCTTTGTTAGTTGTGAGCTGAGGGCGTAGCGGGCGGTGCCGGGACCGACCAGACGGCGGGACCAGTCGTTGGCGCTTGTGGATTTCTCGCCGTTGCCGTCGTGACGATCGGAACGGTCTCCAAATAGATGTTGCAGGGCGATGGGAATTGCGCCAAATAGCCCGGGGCGCTGAACGCTAGATGGTCTAATTATGATATTGATTGGCGGAATAATATAAGTACTCTTCACCTGCTCACGAACGATTGGCTCGACTATGGGCCAGGCGCCGGCAATCTCACCTCCCAGAACAATGACCTGGGGACTCAAACCATGGGCCAAACTCACAATCCCTTCACCAAGATATCTAGCAGTAGTCTCGATTACATCTAACGCTGCAGGATCACCTTGCTTCGCGAGCGCAATTATCTGCGTCACAGTGCGAAGCTTCGTCTTGACGTCTTTCCGCTCGTTGTACCTGTCGATGGTGGCACGATCTGAAGCGAATGTTTCCCAGCAACCGCGTCGCCCACATGAGCACATCGGTCCTTTCGGATCCAGGGTCATATGACCGAATCCGCCTAAACCAATGCTGGTGCCAACGTGCAGTTCGCCGTTAATAATCAAACCAGTACCAAGTCCTTCGACTACCAGTACGAAAACAAGAGTACGCGTACTTAGCTCGTCAAGTGGTCCATACCACAACTCGGCAAACGCTGAGGCGTTGGCGTCGTTCTCTACAAACACGGGCAACATCAATTCAGACTCGAGCAATGCACGGACTGGTACTGACTGCCAGCCCAGGTTTGGAGAGATGATTAAAGAACCATCGGCGCGGTCGACCAGACCGGGAACGCTCACTCCCACTGCTTCAAATCGAGCTCGTGGATACTGAGATTGGATCAGGTTTTTAATATCGCGAGCTAACGAGACCAAAAACGTTTCAGGCGCCCCTTCAGTGACGACCGCCCTTTGCATCATGATCCGGCCGTTGAAATCACTAACCGCGTAAAGCGTTTCACTTACACCAACGTCAATCGCCAAGACGTAAGCGCTTTCTGCATTGACGTACAGATACTTTGGAGGTCGTCCGCCGGTGGAAGGTCCTTCCACACCCTCGTAAATAAGCTTCTCCCTGATGAGCCGGTTGACGATTGCCGAAACAGTTCCAGGCCTAAGACCCGTAGCCTTGGCAATGTCGGCGCGGGAGATCGGCTGACGCTCGCGAATCAAGTGCAGAAACATCGTCTGATTGATATCGCGGACCTCTCGAACTCCAATCATCTTCAGATGTTGCGCGCGCGGTTGTTTCATTGTTAGCCCGAGAGTGCTTCTAAACGAGATCCGAACTGTTTGGAAGGTCCCTTGAATCTACCACACCAAGATCAAGTGAGCCCAATCGTTATGCGTTTTATTAACCTTCGATCTGTGTTAGTGCCGCAGCTCCAACTACACCCGATGAGTCTTGTACTGCCGAAGGTACAATTGGCACTACTCGACCCAGGAATCGCTTGGTCCGCCAGGACACTTCGTTGCGTATGGGTTCAAGTAAAGAGTCACCGGCCTCAACAATTTGTCCACCCAGGATCACTACCTCGGGATCAAAGACGTGGAGCAGGCCGGCGACTGCGGCGGCGAGTGTTTTAGTCGCTTCATCACGAATGAGCAGGGCCACCTTGTCGCCCTCAGCCGCTGCCTGAAAAACCGCATGGCAAGTCAGTTGACTAATATCATCCTTGAATCGCTCAGTTAGTAACGACTCGGTGCCGCGGTAAACTGCATTCAAGGCTTCCGCCTCGATTGCTCGCGCGGAAAACACCGTCTCCAGACAACCGCGATTGCCACAGTCACAGAACCGTCCATTGGGATCAACTGTGATATGGCCCAGTAGACCGGCCCCACCTTTTTCACCCCGTACGATTCGACCATCAATCAGCAACGCTCCGCCAACACCTGTTCCCAAAGTCAGCATCACTACATTTCTTTTCCCTTTTGCTGCTCCCCAGACAACTTCACCCGCCAGGGCAACGCGAGCGTCATTGTCTGCATGAACCGGCACCGGACGTTTGAATAGTGGATTCAGCAGGCGCGGAAAATTCAGGCCCTCAAGAAAGCGGAACGTTCCCGGTTGTCTTAGTACAGTAGACGAATAGGTGTCGACCACACCTTTACAACCTACGCCCACAGCGATCGGTCCATCAGAGCCGGCGATGAGCTCATTTACAAGGGAAGTGAGAGTGTTTGAAAAGTCCTCGAGAGATGTTGGAGTCTCTTTGATTCTACGGTCGAGTATTGTGCCATCGTGTGATACGCGGGCCAGCTTGAGACGTGTACCTCCGATGTCGATGCCTAAAATGTACATGATTTATTTGCCGTCCATGGTTGCATTCCTGACGAAAGCCTTGATGGTTGCAAACGGTTTCTCCGGCTGGCGCGTGGGCCGGATGGTGTATGGACCAACAGAGGCTGGCACTATGAAGGTTTCAGCATAATGTACAACGAAAGGAGGGAACCTCTTTTGCGGACTCTCGACTATAACCTCGTCACCCTCCACCAGATTCAGTACGTTCAATGTTCCTTTGGTATCGTGCGGCACGGCGCCGGTAAACCAGTGTCTGCGCGTTTCCAGAAAATTTGAGTGATGGACGCCGGTCCGCTCCTCGCGCCATCCTTCACCTGCAGCGACAAACTCATTCTTATTGAAGAGTTGCTCACGAACCCACTCAGTGGTGCGATTCCACTGAATGTTTGCCAGTCCGTGGTCCAAGTGAATCGGACGTGGCTTGCCATCGAGACCCATTCTTCCCCAGTCCCAGAGCTTGAACGTAAAGATATAGGGAGTGGCGCTGATCTCGAGGACTACGTTGTTGCTGCCCGAGCAATGGACGGTTCCGCCGGGAACTGAAAAGTGATCGTGTCTATGGCTGGGCCAAATATTAACAAATTTCTCTGCCGCAAAAGGCTCTTCACCGGCCTGAGCTCTTTTTAGCGCTGCCGCCATATCCGCAGGATCAACACCATCCTTGATACCCAGATAGACGGCTGAATCGCCGCTCTGGTCCAGGATGTAGTAACTCTCGTCCTGAGTGTACGGAATGTTGAAGTGTTCTGAAATATAACTGCGAAGCGGGTGAACCTGGAGCGAGAGATTTCCCCCTTCGACCGTATCGAGAAAGTCGAACCGGATTGGGAACTCCGCGCCAAACTCTTCGAAAATCGTGTGTCCCAGAATTTCCCGTGGTTGGGTCAGAATCAGATCAAGCGCCGGAACCTCAACCACCCGATCGCCGTAACCGAGCAGTAAACTATTTTCTTCGGGCACACAGTCGAAACACCACGCGTAGTTCACTTTGTCGGACGGAAGGTTAAAGGTCCGCTTCATCCACTGCCCGCCCCATGGTCCAGGGTCGAAAAATGGAACGACTCGAAATGGTCGCTGCGCTACTAGTGACAACGAACGCCGGTAGTCATTGCCGGAAATCATTCGCGGTGTCTCAGGTTCATTGAGATCCAGCAGGTAGTCGATTTGGGCAAAGATCTTTAACTTGAGACGGTCGGCACTGCGCCAATCGACAAAGAAAGCTCGCTTGTACTTCTTACCGGGCGAATCGGTGCGATTGTTTGAGCCTAAATTGCCGACCAGATTTTTTCGCTGAAGCTGCTGGATGTTCCAACGGCTTAGTTCAGCAGAAACTAACAAGTCAATTTCTTTTGCGAGAAGGGAAGCACCTGGTCCAATTAAGAGAATGACTCCATTCTTAGCCTGGCTTATGCGCGCGCGGGCCTTTGAGAGTTTTTCTGCGTCAAAGAAGTCGGCAATCTCGATTGGGTTCAAACGTCCGAAGACGGGATCATCACCGAGATAAGGACGGAGCATCTCATCGATTTCGCGCTCGGGCCGAAAAAGTGGCTCAGTTTCTACGATGGTCAGAGGTGCGAATGCAGACGTCACTCGCTCGGAGAGTTCAGAAAGCGGTACACCGGGATAACTTTCGATACAAAGAATGAATCGGTCACCGGATACCTGTTCGCGAATTAAGCCAAGAATTTCTTCCCAGCCTTCGTGGCATTGCACACCCAGTTCGATTTGAGTGCGCGGATGAAGATCATAATTAGAGTGATGTGATGACACTGGACCCACTTTACTTCTGGAAAACAATACGACGTTTTTTGACACCGCGAAGTTTCGTATGTTACACAACACGCGCTACTTTGTCACCGGTGAAGATAAAGCTTCAAGAATTCGGAGCGATCATCGGACGAAATTCTCGAGATGCATAGAATTGTCAATAAAATCACCAGTTTGAGCCTGCAACGAGAAGCTGAATACGCGGTGCTGCTGCCAGCCAGCTACGAAACATCGGATCTAAGGTATCCCATCTTGTATCTGCTTCACGGCTTATTCGGTTCTTATCGGAACTGGTGCGAGCTGACCAACATCGAAGAATTGGCGCGCGACTCAAATCTCATAATTGTCATGCCCGACGGGAAAGACGGTTGGTATACCGACAGTGAAACGACACCTGCGAATCGATACGAGAGCTTTTTTATAGACGACTTGTTGCCCGAGGTCGAAAGACTGTATCGAGTCATTAAGGCAAGAGAAGCTCGAGCAATTGCTGGTCTTTCGATGGGAGGTTATGGAGCGTTCAAGTTTGCGGTTCGATATCTTCACGAATTTGAATTAGCGGCGTCGTTCAGCGGCGCTTTTGACGCGCCGGAACGCTCGGACGAAGCGCCAGGATTCGATTGGGATACGCTTAAGCCCTCGATTTTACAGGCATTTGGAGCACGGGACAGCCTCACCAGAACACGCAACGATCTTTACAAGTTAGTTCAATCTTTGCAGATAGAAGAAGTTAGACAGCTGCCTTACTTCTACTTCGACTGTGGTTTAAGTGACGGATTTATTGGAGCGAATCTTCGGCTCAAAAACTTGTTCGATTCAGTTGGCGTCAGGTCTGAGTTCGCGGGAATTGAGGGTGGTCACGATTGGGATTATTGGGGCAGCCGCCTTCCTGGACTTTTTAAACTTACGGTAGAGCACCTCGCTGGACCAAGATGATTCAATGCAGAGGTTAGCGGTTTGCCGGCCTTAAATGAAAGTGATTTCTCGGCTGCGGCAATCCCAGCGTAGGCAGAAAAACTAGTTGACTGAATTCAGTTGGCTATGTTAGTTATGACTTATTCAACAGCGAAGATAAAGCGGTTCGCAGAACGCCAGCAAGCTGTAATTCAAACTAAACTTTTGTCGGAAAAGGCTTTAACTTAGCGGTCTTTCCAACTGTCCCTTATTAGTTCGTGGTGGGAACAAACTAAGCGCCAGGAATGAATCTTTCTCGCATAGATCAACTAATCGTCGTCCTCTACCTCGCCGCAATCATGGGGATTGGTATCGCCATGAAACGCAAGGCAGCGAGGGGGATGTCGTCCTATTTTCTCGGCGGGCGGCAGTTGCCCTGGTGGGCTCTCGCCATGTCTGGCTCGTCTTCGTACTTCGATATCACCGGCACCATGTGGATCGTCTCGACCTTTATTGCCTTAGGGCTCAAAGGTATGTGGGTCCACTGGCTTTGGGGCTTTCCGATCACTGCGTTCTATCTCGCCTACATGGGTAAGTGGATTCGCCGCTCTAACGTGATGACGGGCGCTGAGTGGATGAAGACACGTTTTTCGAGCGGTAAGGCTGGAGACCTGGCGCGGCTTTCATACACGTTATTTGCAATTCTTACGATTACGGCCCTCCTGGGTTATAGCGCGATTGGAATGGGCAAGTTCGGCGCAATCTTTTTACCGTTCTCGCCGACGGTTTGTGCGGTGCTCATCCTGGGGATCACTGGAATCTACGTGGTTGCGGGTGGTCTACACGGAATTGTTCGAGTTGAAATAGCTCAGACTATTGTATTGAGCACCGGCGCCATAGTCTTCGCAATTGTTGGTTACCGCCATCTAGACCCGGCTCACTTTGCCACGCTAGTTCCATCATCATGGATGGACATTCTTCCTTCTATTCGGCCGGCGGATTTACAAGGCGTCGTATCAGGTGGCACGGACTACTCGTTGTTTGGAGCGCTCGTAGCTGTCTGGGTGCTGAAGGGATTCTTGCTTTGCCTTAGTGGTCCTGAGCAGTTGTACGACTTTCAGCGATTCCTTGCCGCTCGAGACGAACGTGATGCGTCGAAGTTGGGTGCACTGTGGGGCGTTATTCACACGGTGCGTTGGTGTTTCGCCATGGCCATCGCGGCAATGGCCATCTCGGGAATAGGAAACGCTGTTCTTGATGCGAGACTTAAAGCCGATCCGGAAACTGCACTGCCGCTGATTATCGGCACTATGCTGCCGGTCGGATTGGTCGGGTTTATGTTGGCGGCACTCTTGTCGGGATTTCTTGCGACGTTTAGTTCTACCGTCAATGGAGGCGCCGCTTATCTCGTTAAAGACGTCTATCAAAAGTACATCAATCCGCAAGCTAGTCCGAAAACGCTGGTCCGTGCCAGCTATGTTTCTTCGGTGCTGTTAATTGTTGCAGGTCTAGTTATCTCTGTCTTTGGGACTTCCATCAACACTGCGTTCCTCTGGATCTTTGGAACCCTGGCAGCCGGCATTCTTCCGCCCAACGTGCTTCGTTGGTATTGGTGGAGACTAAATGGCTACGGCTATGCGGCTGGAGTTTTCAGTGGGATGTTCCTGTCGTTGGGCCAGGTGGTCCTTGATACTGCGTATCTGAGTCAGCCGCTTCCGCTCTACATTGGATTTCCAGTCATCGCACTTGCTTCGACTATCATTACTATTGTTGTTGCCCTGATAACCAAGCCAACTGATCTGCAGACACTCAAAAATTTCTATCGCAACGTGCAACCAGCCGGCGCCTGGGGACCGGCGCGCGAAGCTCTCTTAGCTGAAGAGCGGGGATTCAAAAAGCAGTCACCTTTTTCCCGCGATGCCTTAAATACAGTGGTGGCGATGATCGGCATCACGGCGCTGTATGTGTCGATGCTTTACCTGGTCCTGCACAGACACACGGTAGCTTTTGCTCTGCTTTCTACCGCAGCTATAGCGGCAATCATTCTCTACTTTACCTGGTACCAGCATTTACCGGCGCCTGGTTCGTCGTCGGAAGAATTCGATCCTGATCGTGCTGATGTCAGTTTCGATGCTGCAGAGACTGTAAGTAGTCGGAGGATCGCGTGAAGTTTGAGGGGAAGAACGTAGTTGTGACTGGAGGCGCTCAGGGGATTGGCGCTGCAACCGCTGCGCTGCTCGCGGAACGGGGCGCGGCCGTCGCAATCTTCGACTGGGACGAAGTCAACGGAATTAATACAGTCAGGCAAATCGAAGAGTCGGGCGGCAAAGCTGACTTTTCAAGGGTTAACGTTGCGGATTTCGATAGCGTCGAACGGGCGGTCGCACGCGTGGTCGAAATCTGGGGGAGCGTTAACTCGCTGGTCGTAAGTGCCGGGATACAACGTTACGGGACGGCGCTTACGACCAGCACCGATCAGTGGAACGAAGTGATGGGCGTGAATCTCCAGGGCGCCTGGAACGCGGCACGAGCAGTAATCCCATTGCTGCAAAGAGCCGGGGGCGGAACAATTGTGAATGTTTCGTCGGTGCAGGCACTGGCTACACAACCAAATGTACTTGCGTACACGGTAAGCAAACATGCGTTGCTTGGTCTAACCCGATCTATCGCGATCGACTTTGCAGCTCAGAACATCCGCGTGAACGCAGTTTGTCCAGGCAGTGTTGATACGCCAATGCTGCGTTGGGCGGCCTCGCTCGATCAAGATCCTGATTCAGTTTTAGAAGCTTGTAATCAAATGCATCCACTGGGCCGCATCGCGAAGCCCCGGGAGGTTGCTGAAGTAATCGCATTCCTGGCCCATGAGAGTTCGTCATTTGTCACTGGAGCGGTTTGGACCGTAGATGGCGGGCTCATGGCGCAACTGGGCGGAGCGCCAAAAGCAGCGTAGTCAAGAACACCGGAGTAATAATGAACAATCCCGCAAAGGTCGAAACTGAACCAAAGACCGCAGTCTATACCCCACCTCCTTTTCTCGATGAGGCGATTGCTGCGGTGCCGCTGGTGTCGGTGGCACGCAAGCCGGCGCGAATCGGCTACTTAACAAATTATAGTTTCCATATTTGGTATCAGATTGTCATTGAGATCCTGAAGCGCAGAGGTGCTCAGTATGGATCGGAACTGCTGGTCCAGGATGCCGGCAAGAGTGTTGAGAATCAAATTAATCAAGCGCGCGAGATGCTTCCTAAGGTTGATGCTCTGTTGTTGACTCCCGCCAATACATCAGGACTGGAACCTGTTTTGGAAATGGCGGCGGCGTCAGGAAAGCCCGTGATAGTCGAGGCAAATCCCGTTGCAGGGACGTCAACGCTCGTTGCGATTTGTGATTACGACGCAGGCTACGACCTTGGAGTTTGGGTTGGACGAAATGCTAAAGGGGCCGATGGCGCATTGCGGATTCTAGATGTCGGACTGCCATGGTTACGTCCTTGCTTATTGCGCAGCGAAGGGTTTGCTGATGGAGTGCGAGCAATCCAGTCGGACGCAGTTGTCGTAGCGAGCATTAATGGTGAGGCCATCCCGGAAGTAGCGCATCGAGTCGCGCTCGAAAAGCTGCGTGAAACAGGTGATGTCGACGTCATCTTTGCAATGGACGACGAGACGGGCCAGGGCGCATATCAAGGTTACGTCGAAGCCGGCTTCAATCCCGAGCAAGTTGTCATCGCGGGATTCGGGCTCGCTGGTGATCACGAGAAAGATTGGTTGATGCGTCGCGAGGCTCTAAAAGTCAGCGCGGCGATGTTTCCTGAATACGTTGCGCTTCGTTGCATGGACAACCTGGTCAAAAGCTACGACGGTCAGAAAACACCACTACGAGATGTCATTCCCACAGTTGCGGCTACTCCCGAGCTGCTGGAAAAACTTTATCCCAAAAAAGGAAATGCCTGGACTCCTGATTTCGCTGCCATAGGCGCTCTTTCCGGTAAGAGCGAATGCACGCGAGTTTAGGAAGAAACTTTGGAGGCGAGAGATGAAAAAACAGTTGTGCAGCATTATTAAACAAGTAAGTGTCCTGGTCGTCGTCGTGTGTGCCTTAGCGCTTGGTGCGCTCGCGCAATCGAACACTGGTTCGATCGTGGGGGTCGTGCAGGACGTGAATGGAAGCGCAATTCCTGGGGCCACAGTAACGGTGACCAATGTTGGTACAAATGACACCAAGACGGTTCAGGCAAATGGGGAAGGCTACTACGAAGCGCTTTCACTGCCTACTGGAGTTTATCGCATTGTCGGCACGGCATCTGGTTTTGCAGATGCTACTTTGAGTGATGTCCGACTCGCGGTTGGCGACAGGCTACGCATGGATCTTCAGATGGGAGTTGGCGCGGTCAGTGCAAACGTCATGGTCGCGGCGCAGACTAACGTCGAAACCGAAACATCCACGCTGGGAGATACGATCACATCTGCTCGAGTTGCAAATGTTCCAGTGAACGGACGCGATTTCACCGGGCTACTCTCAACTGTGCCTGGCTCGGTCCAAACTACGAACCAGTTTCAGACAAGCATCAACGGTATTCCTTCGACG
>DATIBX010000091.1:0-3628 GCA_035457105.1 Pyrinomonadaceae bacterium | reverse complement strand
TCAATCGAACTGGAGTATGTAAGTCGTCACACTGAGATGCCTGAAACCGAACTCCGCACCAAAATGCTCAGCCTAATGGCTGATGCTGAAGATATCTCCGAAGATCTACATCGCATATCACATCAACTTCATCCTTCAAAGATAGATCACCTGGGTCTTGTCAAAGCGGCGAAAAACTTTGCTCAGGAGTTTGAAAAGCACTACGAGCTAAAGATCAATTTTCACGAGAATGGAGTTCCAAAGAGATTGCCAGGCGAGCTGAGCCTGTGCGCGTTTCGCATCATTCAGGAATGTCTCCGCAACGTTGTGAAGCACAGTGGAGCCCGCGAAGCTGAAGTGTTTCTCGAAAAAACCGACCATATGCTGAGACTTCGAGTAGCTGATGCCGGACAAGGCTTTGACGCTGTATCAGACCAGATAACTTATGGTCTGGGATTCATAGGCATGAGAGAACGATTGCGGTCTGTTGGTGGAAAACTATCAATTTACTCAGAGCCGATGCGCGGAACGCGGATCGAGGCATTAATTCCCTTGGGAGATGAAACCTACGGTGATTTGCCTGCAAAGGTTATCGAAGAAAGAATAAAGCGATTCAATGCGATCTCGATGCAGCGGCTGTTCAGTATTACTGACACAACACTGGAGGAAGTATGAAAAAGGCACGAATTATTCTTGCGGATGATCATACTTTGATGCTCGATGCTTTAGAGAATCTTTTAGCAACCGAGTACGAAGTAGTGGGAGTCTTTCACGATGGAAGATCGTTGGTTGAGAACGCGGTAACTCTGGACCCGAATGTAGTCGTATTGGACATTGGCATGCCGACAATGAATGGATTGCTGGCGGGGGAGTTACTAAAGAAGGCAATGCCCGCCGTGAAACTCGTCTATATGACAATGAACAGACATTCTGACCTCGCCGCCGAGGCGTTTCAGCTTGGGGCGTCGGCCTACTTACTGAAGACCTCGGCCGGTTCTGAGTTATTGCATGCTCTCAGTGAAGTTCTCAGTGGTAGAACCTATGTTACTCCATTGCTGAAAACGGAGATGGAGGAACCCTCAGTTCAGAGCCTCAAGAGTCAGAAGAGGCGTTCCCGATTGACCGCCCGGCAACAACAAATTCTGCAACTCCTTGCGGAAGGTCTAACTATGAAAGAGATTGGATTCAAGTTGGATCTCTCAACTCGCACGATTGCTTTCCACAAGTATTCGATCATGGCCCAACTTGAGATTAAGAATACTGCGGAATTAGTAGTATATGCGACCAGGCATGCGATGGTCTGCGCTTCATAAGGGAAGAAAAACTGACTCGCACAAACTGGCTGTCAGTTCTGCCAGTAGTTTAGTCTAGTGCAACTGAATATGATTGGACTTCGTCGCTTCTACGAGAAAGAGAATTCCAGTTTCCCCTCGAGTGTCGTGGGAGTGCACGTTAGAAGGGATCAAATCGGTGAGTCTACTTCGCATTCTTGTTGCTGATGATCACAAGGCAATGCGCGACAGAATTGTGCAGCACCTTGAAACTGAATTCGAGGTGATTGGCTCAGTGGGAGATGGTTATGCCGTGCTAGAAGCGGAGTCGCGGATGCAACCAGATGTTTGCGTTCTTGATATTTCGATGCCGAAGCTAAGTGGCATTGAGGCGGCTCGTGAATTAAGAACCCGCGGATCAACTTCTAAAGTAGTTTTCTTTACCGTCCATCAGGATCCAGATTTGCTGGAAGCCGCGCTCGATAGCGGAACTTTAGGCTATGTAGTGAAGTCTCGGATGGCTTTAGACCTGATTCCCGCTATTTATTCAGCAGTCAATGGACATCTCTTCGTTTCCCCCTCCTGTAGTTTTCCCGACTTTCAAGAAAACCAGTCGAACGGCAGCTGAACGATTCACATAGCCAGAGCGTTTTGATTTGAAGAAGAGGGTTAGCGGTGTGAGACCACGGCTATAAAAGTCACAATACCCAGGAAACCTACAAGGGCTGCCACTAGCGTGGCCATAGAGTAGGGCACATTCGGATACCACTTTCGCATCGCCTTTAACTCAAGTCGATTCTGAATTGTCGCAAACACAAGAATAACCAGGCCGATCGCTATTAGTGACATAGCGAACTCGCGTGGTCCGAATAGCGGTTTTCTCGTGGCGCTGTCTTTGTCGAGAAACTCGAAGAATTTGTCAATCGTGAACCCGAAACTGATCAACGAAGCCGAGGTGCGTATCCAGGCCATAACGGTGCGGTCGTGGGCCAGGCGCGTTCGATCAACCGCGAGATCTGTTGAATTAGGCGCCGCTTTATCGACGATGAGGACGGGTTTCGTCGTCGTATCTGCTATTTCCTGTTGGTTCAGTGCCATCGAAAAAATTCTAGCAGTCGACGATCGATCAATGTAACTGTCAGATCTAACAGCCGAACCTCTCATTCCCGGTTGTTCCGGTCACAAGTCATCCTCGACTGTCAACACTGACAGGTGACCTCACCATGCTGCATCGCTATCCTTGCCACAGCACTTAGATGACAGCAATTAAACGATGCCCAGCCCGCTCGAAGAGGATCATTGGTCTTCCTCTTATTCCTGTTGTTCTTTCTAAAACTTAATTTTTGAATGACGTGATGAGCTGTCCTTCTAGCTGTCAGTGACGAAGAAAAGGAGAGAATGATGTCAAATGAAAATAACAAGCTGGCGAGGACTAGCTTGCCTATACCGAATCCGCCGGTGACAGGTTTAATCACTTACGACGCTAAAGACCCGGACACAAAGTTTGCGCCGATTGCACAACTGCGTCCCCCTGACGGTGCGCCGAACGTACTAATCGTCTTGATCGACGATGCAGGATTTGGATCATCGAGTGCTTTTGGTGGACCATGTCAAACACCTAACGCAGAGAAGTTGGCTGCAGGTGGCCTCAAATACAACCGCTTTCACACCACTGCTCTTTGTTCGCCGACGCGTCAGGCGTTGCTAACCGGACGCAATCATCACTCAGTTGGTATGGGCGGCATCACCGAAATTGCAACTGGGTCGCCTGGTTACTGTTCAGTTCGCCCGGACACGATGACTCCTTTAGCGGAGACTCTCAAGCTCAACGGTTATTCAACGGCGCAATTTGGCAAGTGTCACGAGGTACCTGTATGGGAAACCAGTCCAGTTGGACCGTACGATGCGTGGCCGACTGGCGGAGGTGGGTTCGAGTACTTCTATGGCTTCATAGGTGGTGAAGCCAATCAGTGGTATCCGTCACTCTATGAAGGAACGGTCCCCGTCGAAAATAAGAAGACGCCGGAAGAGGGTTATCACCTCGTTGAGGACATGACGGATAAGGCGATGGCGTGGATCGCAATGCAAAAGGCACTCGCCCCCGACAAACCATTCTTCGTTTACTTCGCCCCGGGCGCTACACATGCACCGCATCACGTACCAAAAGAATGGGCTGACAAATACAAAGGCAAGTTCGACGGCGGCTGGGACAAACTCCGCGAGGAAACGATCGCGCGTCAGAGAAAACTTGGCGTAGTTCCCGAAGACTGCGCACTAACGGCTCGTCATAGTGATATTCCAGCGTGGGACGAAATGCCGGAAGCCTTCAAACCGGTTCTTCGACGGGAGATGGAAGTTTATGCCGGTTACCTGGAGTA
>DATIBX010000090.1:0-32772 GCA_035457105.1 Pyrinomonadaceae bacterium | reverse complement strand
TCTCGAGAATAACAAAGCGGCGCCGGGCCGCCGCACTCCAAGATATGAAACGCGCTGCAATTGCCATTCTATCCGTGCTACTACTGGCTACCACTCTTCAAACCACCAAGGCCAATCAGGACCAGGCACTTCTAAAGTTTTGGGATGCCTTCAAGACTGCGGTCACCACGCGTAACGTTGATGCTGTAGCGAAGCTCACAACGTTTCCTGTCGAGATGCCGTATGGGATCGCAAACGTTAAGAGCGCCGTCCAGCTACGCAAACGTTATAAGGCAGTCTTTGCCGAGCAGTCAGACGCGGTCGCCTGCTTCCGTAAAGCACAACCAGAAGTGGACCAAGAAGCGCCGAGGAAATCTTATGTCGTCTGTCCAGACGACGCCGGTAATCTGACCATTGTTTATCACTTCAACAAAACAAAGACCGGCTGGAAGTTTGTCGGCCTGGATAACATCAACGAATGATTGAGGCAGGGTCTGAATACGGTATGCCCGGAATATTTTTCATATATCATTTTTCATTTCTGATTTTCCATTTTTGCGTCCCAACGTGATCTAAGTCCCTGGCGAGCATTTAGGTGTTGACCGCACAACAATCGCACGCTTAACCTTAACAAGAAGGAAAAATGGAAAATGATATATGGAAAAATGTGATTTCCCACTTACTAGCCCACTCTCAATCACTCCATGTTTCCATCACACACATACCCGGGGGCGGTTTCACACAAAATCACATCGTAGCTCTCCAGCAGCGGCATCGCGATACCTTCCATCTCGTTCTTCCATAGGTCACCCTCGTAAAATTCAGTTCGCATCCTTTCCCTTTCTTCCAACGAAGGAAAGCTGCGCAGCCAAACGAATTTATTTGGGTTTTCGAGATCCAGCATAGGACCTTGAATTTTCATGCCATGCGCCCGCAGCGCCGGCACCGCCTTTGTTTGAAAGAATTCAATGAACTCCGCGCGTCTCCCCGGCTTAATTCGGTAGCTTCGCACTTCAACAATCATTTCGCGCCTCCAAAATCATCCTCAACCCAAGCACAAACGACTATAATTCCGCCCATGGACGACGACAAGAAGGTACTTTCAGGTAACCATCAAACTATGGTGAGAGCGAATCCTGTTACCGGCTGTCCGCTCACCGCAGCGCTGGCAGCAATTGGCGGGAAATGGAAGATGATAATCGTTTATTGGCTGGCTGAATCTCCAAAACATTTCGCCGCTTTGCGACGTGCTATGCCGGGTATCTCGCAAAAGGTTTTGACGCAGCAGCTACGTGAACTCGTGAACGACGGTCTCGTCGAACGCGAGCCGCACGGAGCAGTCCCGGCTAAGGTGGAATACTCGTTATCCGCCTACGGCCGATCTGTTTTACCTCTGATCGAAAGTGTTCGCACCTGGGGCCGTAACCATATGGAACGACCGGAACATTGACGATTCAAATTACTTACATGCAAAGAATTTCAGTTCTCTCGTTACTCGCCTTAATCTCGATTGTTCCGCTTGCGCCGGCTCAATCCAAACCCCCAGCCGTCTACGTCGATCGTGGCGCCTGTCCGTTCGAGTGCTGCACTTATCGAACCTGGAAGACCGAGAAACACACTACTGCTTTTGCACAACCAACTAAAAACTCGCGACGGGTTGGCGTCTTCAAGGCCGGAACAAATGTCGCGGCCATAACTGGCGAGGTACGCACCTGGCCGGGAAAATTCTCGATCATAAAAGCGCACGATAAATACAAGCCCGGAGACTTCTTGTGGGTATACACTCCGCTCGGAGAAGGCTATTACAAAGTGTGGTTCAACGGGAAAATGACCGAACAGGAACTTGATTACATGAGTGGGCCATTTGAGCAAACGTATCCCCGCTGTGAAGATGCAAAAGACTGCTGGGGTCGTCTCGAAACACCGCTGCGCGTCGAGTGGTGGGTAAAGATAAAAAGCAAGGAAGGCTGGGTCGGATGGACCAACGAGACGGATAATTTCAGCAACCAGGATGCTTGTGGCTGATAGTCTGTTGGGAAGAAATATGAAACCAGGGCTCCGGCTGAGCGTGAAAGGCTACAAGGCGCTACTTATGCTTGAAAGGCCGACGGAAAGGTAATTTTGCTGATTGAGAATAGGGATTTCAGGAACCCATTGTTCGGGTAAAAGCTCGCTGGTTCGGGCTTTTCTCATGGACCACCCGGATTATTTTCATGAAGCCGAAGCATATGAGGTTCTCTCAGAGCAATTCGGAGACTCTTTCTCAGCGGAACCCAATTCAGAAGATCTATTGTGCCAGCTCGAGTTTCATGTTCAGCGACTGCAGAACTATAAGGCCGGAGATTGCGTAATCTTCGAGCGCACAGCGCTCGATTATGTTGCATATTTACAAGCACTTGGAAACTCGATCTGGGACACGAGGCTAACATCCAAAGCCATTGCGATCACAAACGAACACGTGAGTTTGCTTGACGCCATCGTCTTTCTACCGTTGCATGGCTTTGCCGGCGATGCACCAGTTGATGAGAATCTAAAACTTCGTCGTCGTGTCGACGATTATTTACAGACTCTGCTGCTAGACGATGAATTCAATTTGTTTGGTGGCGATGGACCACTGGTTGTCGAAGCCACTGGCCCCACTCAGGCAAGACTTGAGACGATCAATAAACTTCTCTCCTTGAATTAACTATCGGATTAGTCGTCTTTCTAATTGTGCCACCTCTGTGGTCTTTGTGACTCTGTGGTGGCTCAATTATTAAGACCGACCACCACAAAGACACCGAGAGCACAAAGGTTGCACTGAGAAAGCTCCAAATACTTATTCGCTCCTCTTCATTACCTGGATTTTGTTGACTTCCGGGCTCGACAGTTGTAGATCCCTTACAAGTAACTAATCCCAGTTGACACATCTTGCGCATCGCCTGTTCAGCAGGTTGTGCAGTGGTGTCGAAATTGTTCATCCGAAGGAGTTGAATATGGCCAAAGTTATCCGCTGTAACAAAGTGAATCCCAGTTCAGATTGCGACCACGTTATTCGAGGCGAAACCGAGGCGGATGTCCTGCAACAGGCGGGCCTTCATGCCAAGGAACATGGTCTGGAACCCACACCTGAATTGATGGAAAAAGTTAAGGCTTCGATCGAAGACGAGCGAACAGCGCAAGCCTAGAAAAGAAATAGCAGATGCGCGACGTCGTGCAGACGTCGCGCACCTGGTCAACGAACAAGAGGGGGAAGGGATTCGAAACTCTGGCGAATTAGCTTGCTCGTTCAAATGCACCCGCGAGGTATAGCGGCTCCAAACCCGTGGCCCAATACTCAAGAGCAGAGCGATCAGGCTGCGTAGTTTCTCGGCCAGTGCGCTTTGACGGCAATGCTGCACTCAACGGTACAAAATCTATCCATCCTTCCCACGTGGTCCCTAAATTCTCGCCGTAGATTAGAACGTCGTACAGATGTCCTGATTGGTCTTGGACTTGATCTTCGTGACGTCTGATCAACTCTGACGACACTGCAACTCGATCCCAGATCACCCTGATGGAAATCTCCTTCTCGTCTCGAGCGTGATATTGAACTCTGATATCGGCGTCGGCCGGAACTTCTATTTCTTCTCCTGCCAACTCGACGTTGACTAAACGATCTTCCTCCAAACCTCGTGCTAAAGCGCGCAAAAGCGCAGTAACTTCCTTTGCTGTCTCTCTCATATGCATTGATGGTCCAGTTGGTTAGCCGTCGGGGCGAAGCGGAGGAGTATTTGGCGATGAGTGTACCAGATACCTCATGACAGTTCCGGATCGGATATGTTGCGATTCAGTGATTAAACTCCGAACAATGAAGGATACTTGCTATAATCTCGAAAATCATATGTCGGGCGAACGATTTCCTGCTAGTTATCTTCTCTGATCTCTTCTGAAAACATACTATGCCCCTTCCTGTTGCACACGCGTTAGTCGGTGCCACTCTCAACAATTCGTTTAGCAAATCGCCTCGAGCGCTTTCATTTAAGGCAATTTTCCTGAGTATCGTCCTGGCGCTGTGTCCGGACTTTGACTACGGCCTGAATGTTCTGCGGGTGGCCGGCGGCGGCTGGCATCACGGATTTACACATTCATTCCTGTTTGCGTTCGCCATCGGTTTTGCTTGTTGGCTGATACTCAAAGATCGACGGCCAACGACCCTGATGTTGCTCTGTGCAATTGTTGCTTCTCATACCCTCCTGGATTACCTGTTCACTGAATCCCAGGGTGTCGCTCTCTTTTGGCCCATCACCGATCACCGGTACAAACTCAATTGGTTTAATCCAATTAACTACACCATGCGAACGCGGCCAATGATTGCATCAGCTCTCGATCTCGCCAGAATTTGCGCACTCGAGCTACTTCTTTTTGGTCCACTTTTCCTTGTTGGGCTTTTGGTGAGAAAGCGATGGGCTCAGTGACTTATGGTCCTAATTTCGGAATTCCACTACAAACATTTAGAATGAACCCCGGGTTGTGCATTTCAAATAAAGAGACACTTCATGAGCCTATTAAAGATCATTCTCATTTTCTTCTCCTTTGTAACCGCAAGCCAACCAGTATTCTCGCAAACCAAGTCTTACGCCGATCAGGTCAGAAGTCTTCAGGAATCGACGCGGATTAAAGCCGCAAACGAATACATCGATAAGACTCGCGATGAAATTCTACGGGAATGGATCGCCATCACCGAGATCAACGCGCCGTCCAAACAGGAGCAGGAACGGGCGAAATATCTGGAGGGACTGCTGCGAAAGTATAAACTTGATATTCGTTACGATTCGGCCGGCAATCTCATCGCGACGCGGAGAGGGACCGGCGATGGACCAGTAACAGTGTTCGATGCGCATATGGACACTGTCTTCCAACCAGGATTGAAGATTAAGGCTTCAGTGCGTGATGGCCGCGTCTACGCTCCTGGAATCGGCGACGACACTCGAAACATTGAAGCGTTGTTGGCGACCATCAGGGCTTTGGATGCCGCCAGTATCAAAACCAAAGGCGACCTAATCTTTCTGTTTACTACTGACGAAGAGGCTGGTATGACCGGCGCCAAACAATACACCAGCGACAACAAAGGAAAAGTTGATTACTACATCGCTCTCGACGGCGGCTACGAAGGTTTCACTTATGCCGGGATTGGGATCAACTGGTATCGGCATCATTTTATTGGCCCTGGTGGTCATACTCGATCGCGGACGCCTCCATACTCGGCGGCGTTACCACTGGCGCGTGCTATTTCGCGTATTTACGAATTGAACGTTCCCAGCAATCCTTCCTCGAATTTGAATATCGGAATGCTGGGTGGCTCGGAGGTGGTTAATGCTAAGGCTTCAGACGCCTGGTTCACTGTCGACCTCCGTTCAACCGACAACACAATCATCGCTGATCTCGAGAAGAAGATTGCTGACATTCTTCAGGAAGAAGCAACGCGCGCCGGGGTGACAGTCAAGACTGAGATCATTTCTAAATCTCCCGCTGCAGTGTTGCCGGGCAATCGCGATTCGCATCTGGTCAAGATGGCTGAAGCGGTTCATCGGGCAATGGGTTTTGATCCACCGATTGGGAACGCCGGATCGAATAACTCCAGCGCCGCTTTATTGCAGGGGATCTCGTCAATCTCAACGGGTGCCGGGCCATGCAGCGACTCGCATGCTCTTACAGAAAACTGTGAGATAGAGCCGCTCTATAAAGGCATCAAGAAGCTTGTCTTGTTGAGTGTGGCGCTTGCCGGTTTAGAGTAGCGACTTTGGTTTGCAAAATGATCTTGGCCGGCTCTTCCAGGGTTTAGGCCGGCATTCGTCAACCGAGTTATTGAGTAAAAGGTCCCAAATGGCTCGATCATCATTTGAAACTCCGCCTCCCTCAATTGCCATCTGGATCGAACGCGGAATAATCGGTTGCATCGTCCTCATCTCTCTCTTTGCACCTCACTCAATTGCCGTCACCCAGAGCGCCTGGCTGTTAGGCATGACGCTATGGTTATTGAGGTTTGTTTTTTATCCTCGCCCGGCTCTGTTTCGCTCGCCGATCGATTATGCGATGTTGTCGTTCTTCGTTTTGAGCGGGATCTCGGGAGTATTTTCTTACAACCCCGTCATGTCGATTGGCAAAATGCGAGCGGCGAGTTTGTTTACCATCGTCTATCTGGTCTCGCAAAATGTCGGCACGCTAAAACTGGTCCGTATGCTTGCTTACCTGTTGATAGCGTCGTGCATGGTCAACGTTGCGCTCACCGGGTTGCAGTTGGCAACAGGACGCGGCGTCAAGGTCTACGGTGTAAAAGCTGAAAGTCCGCTGGCGAGAGCAATCTTTCATACCAGGACCGTTACTCAACCAACTCCGATAAAAGATGGAGACATTATCTGGGAGGTTGACGGGAAGAAGGTCAATAGTCCTGAGGAGATTGCTTCCGCCCTGGCCAGTGGAGCGCCTAAAGCACTGGTGAGAATCTACCGCATCGAGTGGATACCCGTGCTCGAGGTTCCGCGAGCGCAATTGTTGACAGGCAACAGCGCTCTCGAACAGTTGGGAATTCAGAGTTGGTCTCGCGGACGCGACTGGCGGGCGACCGGCTTTTACGGAGTTTGGGTGACGTACGCTGAGGTGCTACAGCTGATCGCGTCCCTGGCACTGGGCTTCTTTTTGGCGTTGTCGAATAAGAAAGGTCGGACGGGTCTACTTCTGGTGATTGCGATCGCCGGCTTACTCTTCGCGCTCGCGATGACAGTTACCAGAGCGTCGTGGATTGGTCTCGCAATCTCGGCGGCGTTGATGCTGCTTCTCACCTCGTCGCGCAGGACGGTTGTTATTGTTTGTGCCTTTGCTATTCCACTGGTTATCGCTGGCGTCTTTTTGTTGAAGGAGAAACGGAGCATAGGCTTCTTTGACGCCAGTGATCAGTCGACAAGTTGGCGACAGACGGTTTGGCGGGAGGGCTTTGATCTGCTGATAAGCAAACCGCGGCATTTGTTGGTTGGCGTGGGTCAAGACTCAATCAAGGCATACTGGCGAGAGTGGGGACTGTTCGATAACGGTCGGCAACCTGTTGGTCACATGCATTCAAATCTGCTCCAGCTTGCACTGGAGCGAGGTGTTCCAGCCCTGGTGGTGTGGCTAATATTAATAGGAGTGTACGCGCGGATGCTCTGGCAATTGCAGCGACGAGCGACTGACGACTTTCAGCGCGGGCTGCTGCTGGGTGCGCTTGGTGGGCTCGCAGGATTTTTTGTGAGTGGTTTGGTCCATTACAACTGGGGCGACTCTGAGGTTGTCACCGTCCTCTATTTCATCATGGGTTTAACTCTGGTAGTCGAGAGATTGGCTGGCAATACGCAACACCACCTTGTTTAGCCACGTGGTGCTTCAACTTCCACCTGACCGCATTCTTCCCGATGCCACTCCGGCACCACCAGCTTTAGCCGCGTGCTACTTTAACCTCCCCTAGCCCCGACATCTTCCTCCAAATACGCCGGACGCTCTGTGATCACGGGCAAGGTAGAAGTTGAGAGACCACGCGGCTGAAGCCGGTGGTGTCGCGCGCTTTCAATGATCTCGGGCTAGGTGGAAGTTGAGAGACCACGCGGCTGAAGCCGGTGGTGTCGCGCTCGTGGGTCGGTGGGGTTGGGCTGAAGGCGTATGGCGATTAACTTCCTCCAAATCATTCTTTTTCTTTCCAATTCGCTCGTTCCGTCTTAACATCTCGGGCCATGGCTACAATCAAATCACTCGATGGCGGAGAGTTTGCAGGCTACCTGTCAATACCAGCCTCAGGTCTAGGACCAGGGATAGTGGTCCTGCAGGAAATCTTCGGTGTAAACGCCTACATGCGCAGTGTCGTTGATTGGTATTCGGACCATGGCTTTGTAGCAGTCTGTCCCGATTTGTTCTGGCGCCAGCAACCCGGAGTCGAACTCAATGCAGACGAGGCTGGACGCCCACAGGCGATGAAACTTTATCATGGGCTTGATCGCGCAAAAGCCGTCGAAGATTCAGCCGCCGCTCTGCAGTTTCTCCGCCAACACCCTTCCTGCAACGGTCAGGTGGCTGCCGTCGGTTTTTGTCTCGGGGGCAATCTAGCCTATCTCTTATCAACCAGATTCAACCCTGACGCTGCCGTCAGCTACTATGGTGTCGGCATTGAAAACTTTCTTGATGAAGCTCCAAAACTAAGGTCTCCCCTGATGCTACATATTGGTGAGCTGGACCAATCCTGCTCTCCTGAAGCTCAGGCTGCAATCCATCGCGTACTCGAGCCAAATTCGCATGTTACCATTCACGCTTATCCTGGCAGAGGGCACGCTTTTGGCAGACCAGGCGGCGAAAGCTACCACCCTGGCGATGCAGAATTGGCCAACTTGAGAACTCTCGAGTTTCTAATTCGCAATCTTTCAGGCTCTGGCATCGAAGCTACGCGCAAATCGCTCTCAGAAAAATGGGACGAGCACGTGAAATACGAATTCGCAACTCGCCATACCGAAGATACTTTAGCCACCATGGTCCCCGATTCGTACGTCAACCATGTACCGGTTATGACGGGTGGGGTGGGCCATGATGAGTTGCGTGAGTTTTATTCAACTCGCTTTATTCCGCAAATGCCTCCCGATACCAAGATGACTCCGGTCTCTCGAACCATAGGAGTCGATCAGGTCGTTGACGAGATGGTGTTTGAGTTCACGCATACGATAAAGATGGATTGGATGCTACCGGGAGTTGAGCCGACCGGGAAGCATGTTAAGGTCGCACTGGTCGTGATTGTTCACTTTCGTAATGGTAAGTTGGCCCATGAACACATATATTGGGACCAGGCGTCGGTGCTCACTCAACTGGGTCTAATTGACGCGACTAAGCTTCCTGTTACCGGGATTGAAAGCGCGGAAAAAGTTCTAGATCCTTCTTTGCCTGCTAACAGTTTGATGACGCGGTGATGCTTTAGCAGGTGTGGTCACAAACGTTCAATTACTGCGAACGCAGTCAGGTTACAAACAATTTCAGACATAAATAAGAGCTCAGTTGGTCGCTTACGACGCGATCTAGGTACTCTTGAATCATACGCGACCCTGATCGGCATATTGATCGGGGCTGGCATCTTTCAAGTAACAAGTACAGCCTGGTTGCTAACTGGTCCAAGTGTGATCCTGGGTTATCTCGTTCTTACTCCGGCCATCCTTGCCACGTCCATTCCATATGCAGCTTATCTCTCAACTCCCCTGGGAAAGGAACCCGGTGGCGAGTACCTGCATATATCTCGCAGCTTGAACGGCTTCAGGCTGGCCTATATCGGAGCATGGTTGAAAATCATCTCGTACATCGGCGCGGGCGCCTACCTGGCTGACGCACTGGCCGGTTATGTCATCGCGCTGAGCGGCGACCGACTCGAGGAGGCGAGATTTCGTTTACCGCTCGCACTCGTGGCGCTCTTTCTCTTCTACTTAATTCATGTGATTGGCATTAAATGGTTCGGACGTTTCCAGGTAATCATGAGCACCCTGAAAGTGCTAGCCCTGCTGGTGTTGATTATTCCGGGGTTGTTTGTTGTAAAACTTTCAAATTACACGCCTTTCCTAACTCAGGGCCTCAGCGGATTCAGCCTGAGTCTCTTGCCGCTATTTTTTGCCTATGCCGGTTTTGAATCGCTGGCGCAAACTGCGGGTGAAGTAAAAAACAGCACCAAGCGACTGCCGGGGATCCTGTTGAAGGGGATCTCGTTCACCGCCCTGTTGTATGTCTTGACCTCTATTGTGTCGTTCGGCGTTCTACCGGCCGGCAGGCTTGAGTCCAGGAGCGCGCCTATGGCTGAAGTGGCTTCGTTCTATCTTCCAGGAGGCGCTGCCATCTTTGTTACAGTAGGTGCGATTGCTGCCATCATGACAGCCCTGAATGGAACTATGTTTGTTCCGTCTCGAGTCGCGTTGATGTTTGTCAAAGATAGGTTGGCCCCAACCTGGTTGGGCGTGGTGAATGAGTCAACCGCAACTCCAATTCGCGCTTTAAGTCTGACCCTGGTTTGTTGTGTCGCACTGCTTGTTAGTGGACAGTTGTCACTGGCTTTGAACGTCGCCGTCTTTGCACTCGTTGTTCTATACTTCATTCACAGTTTGATTTTCCTCTTCTTGCCTCGCTTGAATCCGGCACTTGCAAGTGAGGTCGCAATCACTCTTCCACGTTGGCTATTACGGGCAGCTGCTGCCTTTTCTGTAGTCTCGATGGGTATCTTGATAATTATCCAGCTGTACCAGGACTTCGGAGTGTTGAGCTCCACTACTTTCAGCCAGCGAATCGTGAAACACTCGTTGACAAGCGTCGAGTTGATCGCCATCTGGGGTGTGATGGGCGCCGTCTTGTATTGGCTCGCGCGAGTAAGCTCGAATCGACCAAGTGGGTTTCAGTCTGCGCCAGAAGTGACGAGTGCAAACAGTAATGGAAATTGAGGGAAAAAGAGTATTAATAACAGGAACTGCGCGAGGCCTGGGCCGAGAACTTGTCACTGCCTGCTTGCGAGCACAAGCGGCGGCTGTTTTTGCGGGCGTTCGCGATGAGCGTCAATTCGAAGAATTTCAAGCGGAGGGATCTCGAGTGACTCCCCTGTTGCTCGACGTAACTAATGAAGAACAGGTAAGTAATCTCGCAATGCTTGATCCATTCGATATTCTGGTCAATAACGCCGGGTTCGCAAGTTTTGGTAACCCTTTGACAAAGAATTTCGACGAGATCCGCACAGAAATGGAAGTAAATTACTTTGGTACTTTACGCGTATCAAGAGTAGTTGCTCCTAAGATGATCGAACGACGGCGAGGTGTGATCGTGAATGTCGCCACCGCGTTCGCCAAAGTCAACTTGCCCATGATCGGGACTTACTGTGCCAGTAAAGCGGCATTATTGTCTCTGGGCCAGGCGTTGCGCGCTTATCTCACTGACTACGGTGTAAAAGTCATCACCGTAATGCCGACTACTATTGACACTGATATGAGCCGTGGCGCTGATGTTCCAAAGATGACGACAGCGTACGTCGCCGGCGAAATCCTTTCCGCGATTCGTGATGAGCAACATGATCCACCAATCGGCGATGAAGCACGAGGCGTTCTGGAACGCCTCGGTCAGGATCCTCAAGGGCTTGAGAAGTTTTTGATGCAATACCGGTAATTGTTGATGACTGAAACGCAAATCAATCGGTACCGTGAAGAATTTCCCACACTCAAACTGGGAATTCACCTGCTGAGTCATAGTCTGGGGCCGGTGCCCCGCGCTGTGCGATCGTCGATGCTTGCGTACTGTGACGCCTGGGAGAACCACACCGGTGAGGATGCCTGGGCCACAAGTTGGTGGGAACTCTCTCGTCGCGTGGGAGATCGGATCGCCCGAATCCTCGGTGGTGCATCAGGCTCGGTTCAGATGCAACCAAACGCGTCGATCGGATTAGCTACAGCTGCATCCTGCTTCGATTTCAAGTCTGGTAAGCGAAGAAAGGTAATCACCACCGAGCTCGACTTTCCGTCGATGGAATACATCTGGGACGGACAGCGCCAAATTGGAGCTAACGTCGAGGTAATTCCTTCCAGCGACGGGATTTCGGTATCGCTTGAGAGAATTCTTGACGCCATAGACGAGCAAACCTGCCTGGTGGCGATGTCCCACACTTCATATCGTAGTTCGCACCGGGTTGATGCCGCAGCAATTGTTGAGAGGGCCCACTCTAAGGGAGCTCTCGTTTTGCTTGACGTCTATCAATCGGCGGGGGTCGTGCCTCTCTTTGCTGCCGATTGGAAGGTAGATTTTCTTATTGGCGGCACGATTAAATGGCTCTGCGGTGGTCCATCATGCGGTTATCTTTACGTGCGGCCAGAACTGCAGCGGGATCTGCGGCCGAGGCTAACCGGTTGGGTGGCGCATGACTCACCATTTGATTTTGCTCACGCGCCAATGCGTTACGCCGGTTCAGTAAGGAGGTTCGCGCAAGGTACGCCCAGTATTCCGGCGCTTTATTCCGCGATTCCCGGGATGGAGATCATTGCAAACGTCGGCATGGACCACATCGCCAGGGAATCTGAACGTCGGACACAAACGATTATTGATTTTGCACTAGCGAAAGGTTGGAGTGTTAATACGCCTTTGGAAAAGGATAGACGTGGCGGCTCGGTAATGATTGGCTTACCAGACGCGACGGACATGGTTGAGCGATTGGCGGAAAGAAGAGTGTTCGTCGATTGCCGGCCGGGCGCGGGCTTACGTCTCTCGCCCCATTTCTTCAACACAGATGAAGAGGTTGAAGAAGCGCTCGAAATTCTTACATCACTCATTCGTTAGATCTGTCGATGAGCAACAATAATAGAGTTGTAGTCAACGAATTGGCGCCTGATTTTACCCTTCCTGATGGGCACGGCGAGCAATGGCGTCTCTCAGATCATCGGGGCAAAGTGGTTGTGCTGCTTTTCTATCCGGGCGATGAAACGCCGGTGTGTACGAGGCAGCTGTGCTCGGTGCGAGATCGCTGGGATGATTACGTCGCAACTGGTGCCGAAGTGGTTGGTATCTCGTCCGATTCGATTGAGTCACACCGAAAGTTTGCGGAACACCATCACTTGCCTTTGCGCTTACTGGCAGACGAGCAGAGTGTTGCGGCAAATCTCTATGGTGCAAAGTCGTTGATTCCCGGTAAGGTCGCGCGCAGCGTTTTTGTGATCGACGCTAAAGGCATTCTGCGCTATCGCGACGTGCGTCCACTTGGTCTCTTCAAGCCCAAAGACGACGTCACCCTCTCCGCCATCAAATCCGCCCAACAGAGTTAGTTTGAAGAACACCATCGGCTGGATACCACCGGCTTTAGCCGCGTGGGGCTTCAACTTCTACCTAGCCCCGTGCTCGCAAAGAGAGCGCGACACCACCGGCCTTCAGCCGGGTGGTGCGTCAACTTCTACCTAACCCGCATCTTTCCCCAAACTTCGTCCGACACATTCGGAGCACCGCTAGGTGGAAGTTGAGGGACCACGCGGCTAAAGCCGATGGTGTCACACGCTCTCTGCAACCATGGTTAGGTGCGAGTTGAAGCATCACACAGCTGAAGCCCGGTGGTATCGTCTGGCGACACCAGGACAACCTATAATACTGAAACTGTCGCACAAGACGGCGGTGACTTTGGGAGCCGGAGCTGAGATGATTTTGAACCAGGAACAAATCGACCAATTCAACCGTGACGGGTACTTGTTCGCCGAAAGCCTCTTCGACGCAGAAGAGATGGACCTGCTCATCAGAATAGCTAAGAACGATCAGAAGCTTGAACAACAGGCAATTCAGCGCAAGGACTCCAATTCCGGTACCAGTAAATTGTGGATTACGGATCAGCTTGACGAAGACATCTACAGTGCGTTCGTCCGGTGCCCCAGGGTTGTCAACCCATTAGAACAACTACTTGGAGGAGAGGTTTATCACTATCACCATAAGATGATGCTGAAGGAACCTTTTGTCGGCGGCTCGTGGGAATGGCATCAAGATTACGGTTACTGGTACGCCAACGAGTGTTTGTTTCCTTACATGGCCAGTTGCCTGATAGCAGTGGACCAGGCGACGACAGACAACGGCTGTCTGCAGGTATTGAAGGGCTCACACTTGATGGGCCGTATAGAGCATGGCAAGA
Organism: Pyrinomonadaceae bacterium; assembly: GCA_035457105.1. GTDB lineage: Bacteria > Acidobacteriota > Blastocatellia > Pyrinomonadales > Pyrinomonadaceae > PSRF01. Next base: position 19,151 of record DATIBX010000090.1, on the reverse strand, counting down.
GTGGTGATCAAACCGGCGCCGATATGACGCGCGTCAACGAGGCCATGAAACATCTCGAATTGGTTTATTGCGAAATGAAGCCAGGTACCGCCCTATTTTTTCATGCGAACCTTTTGCATCGCTCCGATGCCAATCGCAGTCCAAATCCGCGGTGGTCCTTAATCTGTTGTTACAACGCCGCTCGAAATCCGTGTAAAGGCCGACCTAATCATCCTGCCTATTCCAAACTCGAGAAGTGGCCCGACTCACGTATAAAACAGATCGGTAAGCAACACCTGCTCAACTTATCGTAACCTCAGCTCCATTTGGTGAGAACTGTGTCGACCCTTTCTCGGACCTCAGCCCGGGCCTGGCCGCGAGACCAACCCCGTGCGAGTAGAGAGTCGTATGTTGTTTCGCGGTGGCGGATATGAGCCAAAACGGCTAGCGTAATCATCTCATCTTCAAATCTCTTTGCAGCAGCAGATCGTCCAACACGCTCGCTGTACTTCCTACATGCGTGATCCGCGATTGTCATTTCTCTTTGCTCCGGACAATTTGGATACAGGACGCGAATCCGCTTCGCGAACTCCTCGATGTATTGAGCATCTAGTTCTGCAGCTCGTTCTCGTGCCCGCTCGTTGCGTCGCTCTCTGACTTCTTGGTCCGCAAAACATTCAGATTCAGCTTGTTGGAGTGCCGACTCTTCGACAAGCAGGCCCTGTCGTTCATACCTTCCGCGGCTTCTGCTGAATTTCAACACTACAGCTGATAGCGTCGAATACTTTTTGGCCCTGCGTGTCAGCGCCGCATCACCAGATGGCAGAAAAACAAGTTCATCGAGGTCGGCACACGCCAGGCAAAGTGCACCCTTCTCCCGTTCCAAAGTGATCCAGGCTTTTGTCCCCAGATCCTGGTCGCATTCGCCGCACCGCGAATTACGGTTAGAAATAAAGACTTTAATTTCTTCGGGTGATGGCTGAGCGGCTGACATAGAAGGTTTTCCTCCGTACGCAGGATTGAGTCTGAAGCTTGTAGTTCATCTTACACGACCCATCCAAATCCTTTCCAGCAATCGCCGTGAACCACTACGCAAGCAACGGGTGGTGGACAAACCAACAACTTCTTGTTTGTCTGACGATGTTTTATGCGAGGTGCAGGACGAGGTCAGTACTCGTCTCGCAACTTGATCGTTTGGGCTGCGGCCGAACTCACTCGGTGCAGCCTTTGTGTTCTCTGTGTCTTTGTGGTGGCAAACTAGTAAGACTCAACAACGTGAGCATTGCGAGAGTAGCTATCGTTTCGGCACGACTCGATCGGAAAACACAAGTTCGCCGAGTCGTGGCAGCACGTGAAAGTCATCCTGCAAGGTGGGCGACCAGGCGACTTCAGCAATTGCCGGCTTTCGTTCCACACGAAATAGATTCATGCGCCAACGATCGCCAGGCTTTGGAGGGTTGTTGGGAGCTGTCACAACATCCTCGAAGGGCAGAGCGATCTCGCAGGTCCATTCTCGATCGCCGTCTTTGCCATCGACTGATCCATCAACTTTGACGGCCCACTTCAGGTTCTTACTATTCCAACTCTCGTAAGGTATCGGCTTACGTGTATCCAACAAATAAATATCGAGCATTGTCCCCAGAGGATTCACTTCGAGTTCGATATAGTTCGGTGGTTGCCGGCTTGCCTGGAGAAAGACTTCAACAACCTCTTCGAGCCACAGATGCTCGTCACGATGATTGAAGCTGGACCAGATGTTTGTATCTACTGCACGAAACGCAAAGAAGATGAATTTGTCGGAGTAGAGTATTCGCGCCTCGGTCCTGAGGTTAGTTGGAGAGCCATCACGATTATTGACAAAATCGCTTACCGGCGTGGCCTCCTTCCACGCTTGCTCATCAAGCCGGCCATCGATCTGTATCGGCTGCGTCACTCGTGCAGCCTCGTAGACAGGAAGACGCGACTCCTGACCCAGCACACAAAGCCCACTAAACAGAAGTGTGATTGCCGTCAGTAAAAGCTTAGCGATTGTGTAGCTCACCTTTTCAACTCCTGAGTCGTTACGCTTCAAATAAATCATCAATTGCGAGTACTGAAACACCGGGTCTGACTCTAATTGTGGCAATTGTGCCATGCTCCTGATCGGGTCTTATAACCTCGTCTTCAAGCAGCTCCAGCCACTCGCTCTTAAAGCAATTGGTAGATTGCTTGACCGTCCATGGACCTTTCTTTTGCATCTGAAGAGTGTCTCTGTGCGACCTTTGCGTCCTCGGGGACTCTGTGGTTGGAAAAGGCGCCCAAGATTTCACCACAAGTCACAGAAAGCACAGAGACCGCACACAGATGAACGCCGAGTACGCGCTGAAACTTCACCTCAGGTGGGAGCGAAGGGCCACTGTTTAGTTTGGCGCGACCAAAGTATGAACGACAGTAAACCGAGGACAAGTGTTCCCAACCCAAACGCAATGATGATCCAATTGGTCGTCGCAAACACGAATATCCATCCGAAAAGGGCCAACAGATTAGGAATTGGATACAGCCAAATCCTATATGGCCGATTCAAACCGGGCTCGTTTCTTCTCAGCAATGAAACAGCAAGTATCTGCCCAATGAACTGGATCAGAATACGGGTCGTTATCAAAGCGTCGATTACCATGCCGAGAGAAAAGAAACTACAGACGATTGCAATCACACCGATGACGATCAATGAGACGTACGGAAAGTTTTTGCGAGGATGAAGCCGTCCAAACACCTTGAAGAAGTAACCATCGATTGCCGCTGCATAAGGAACCCGTGAATAGCCAAGCAGCAACGCGAACACGGAGCCAAACGCAGTCCATAGCACCATCGCTGTAAAAATTGTGGCTATCCCTCCACCGTAGATCCGCTCCATAAAGATCGACACTATGAAACTGGATTCAGGATGTTTGTCAGCCGGAACGAATTGACGCCATGGCACTACACCTATCACCGAAAAATTGATAGCGATGTAGATCAGCGCTACTGCAATTACACTAATGATGATCGAGCGGGGAATGGTCCGACCCGGCTCCCGCACTTCGTCGCCGATATAACAAATGTCGTAGTAGCCGAGGTAATCGAAAATCCCGATTCGCGTAGCAGCGCCGAGCCCAAAGAAAAATCCGAGTGAAAAATTGAAAGCGCCCGGTGGAAAGTCAAAAGCCAATCCTGAGTTGAAATGAAATGCCCCAGTGAGGATAACCACCATCGTCGTAAGGATTGTTCCTACCCAGAGGCTAACGGTGAGCTTTCCGATAAAAGTTATCTTCCGGTACAACAAAGCAATGTTGAGTAAGCCGAGTCCAACGATTACCGCCAACGATTGAAACCGGCTCATATCTTTCCAGATGTAGCCCAGGTACTGAGTAAAGCCCAGGTAGCCGGAGGCAATCTCGAGTGGGCCACTGAGAATGAACTGCCAGATGAAGAGGAAACCCATCATCCGCCCGAACGTTTCACGTCCGTAACCTTCACGCAGATAGACGTATGAGCCGCCTGAACCGGGCATGGCGGCGCCCAGTTCGCTCCAAATCATGCCGTCAGAAATCGTGATAACCAGGGCCACCAGCCAACCCAGCATGGCTTGTGGACCACCAAGCGCCGTGAGCAGTAACGGGATCGTGATGAATGGTCCAATTCCAATCATGTTGGTCATGTTCAAGGCCGTCGCCTCGAGCAGACCAAAACGGCGAATTAAGTGTGGTTGTTCCATCTTTGAAGTGCGCCGGCCCGGCGGCGCTTTGTGAAATTCTCCCTTCACTAAACGTCATCTCCCTCTAACTCCCCTACCACTCGACGTTGATCCTGAATTCAACTTGGCCGTCTCCATCCACGACCTATAATCACTTCCAACACCACCCTTGAGCCCGGGATCATCTTTCCTGAATCCCACTTCTTTATTCGGGTCCACTATTCCCCCGATCGGAACGTCATGGCCCGAATTGAAGAACGTATTGTCACGATGAAGAAATCCGGATAACGATGTGCCAACACCTGACGTTTGATACAACATCGTTTCGTCAACCACTCCCGAAAGCACAAAGATATTGTGCGTTAGGGTTAAGCCGTTGGTCTTTACAAGACGTACCGAGCGCTCACAATTCTTCCCTGGACTATCAACTTCGTTGCCAGGACGAACCAGCAACACCCCGCGCTCGCCGATACCGATGAAGGTGTTGTTGGTGACGACGGCATTCTTGGCGGCCCAGATTGAGATTGGTTCGATTGGACGTTCGCCTGGTCGCGTCGAGATAACGAGGTTGTCGCGGGCGGTCATGTCGTAGGATTCAAAGACCGCAAAGGAACAAGGATCACCATATTTCCCGTCAATAAACAGATCGGGATCGGTGGAACCTCCGGAGAAAGCAGAACCGGAATTATCGACGAACACGTTTGCCTCGATCAGAACCCGACTGCCTCCGCCTTTTGACACAACACCACGATGACAGTTACGAATCAGGTTCCGCCGCACGGTGACGTCTTCACTACAAGGAAGATCGATAGCTGGCTTGCGCTGGTAATTCTTTCCATCAAAGAGTTCGTTATCCTCGATGGTGATGTGATGTGCTTGATTGAACTTGATTAGATAAAGGCGTGCGTCGTCTTGCATCGGATCGTACTGAGCGGTGCAGCCTCCGGGCGGGCATTCGTAGTGGACCTTGCAATTTCGCACAGTGATATGGCTGGTCCATAACGAGCGGTCGTACCATGAAGCCGTATAACTTCCCGGCGGATCATTGGTCTTTACTTTGTTGTATAGATCATCCGGCTCGTAGACACTGTCGCCGTGAATCCCGTCGCGCCTCAAGTTCAACTTTCGACCCGAGGCGTCTGTGTAGTAAGGATTGGGAATGATGTCGAAACCATCAATGATGATGCCACTCGCCAGATGAAAACGAACGTGGTCTAGGATGACTCCGTATTTGGATTCAGCGCGGATCGTTAGGGGTTTTTGCGGATCGTAGCGATAGATACCAACGGCATCAGGCCGCGCCGTTGACTTAGGGTGGGGATCCTCACTCTCCAGTTCATCCGCCAGGGTTAATGTTAAATCAAGACCGCCCCATTTACCTTCGCGACCCGCTTTTCGATAGTCACCGTTCTTGGCAACTATCGTGTCTCCACTACTCACATGTTGCAGCGCCTCACGCCAGGTCTTAAAAGGTCGGCTGTAACTTCCATCACCGGCGCGGTCATCACCGTCAAGCAGATGCAGGTAGACTGTCTTCGCCGCGGAGTTTTCGCCCGCGCAATGGACCAATAACAACAGGAGACAAGTGACGAGCGATTTGTGAAGAGTCATTGAGTCTCCGACTCGGCTTTGACCCAGTTGCCGTTCAACATCACTCGTTTAACTTTGCGCATGTTGCTTATGTCTTTTAGCGGATCTCCTTCAACCATCAAGAGGTCAGCTACTTTGCCGGTTTCCACGGTCCCCAGGCGGTCGTCGATCCGAAAATAGCGAGCGTTTTCCAATGTGCCCGCGACTAGAGCTTGCATGGGCGTTAGTCCTGACTCGACGAGGAGCTCGAGTTCGCGTTGATAAGCCCAACCTCGTTTTGCGTGAGGTACGTCCGAATGCGAGCCCACAACAATCTTTGCACCCGCTTGGTGGGCCAATCTCACAAACGTCTCCATCTGTTTGAACCCGTGGACGTGTACCTCAGTAGTGTCTTTGTCGCCTGGTTGCTTTTCAAAGACGGCAAGTGTGGGAGAGACGAAAACCCCGCGGTCGACGATCAACTTAAAAAGGTCTCGGGCTTGCGGCGTGTCGAAATTGATTGTGTTCCACACCTGGTACCGGCCCTCGCGTCTCGCGTTGTTGTCAGCCAGCATTGCCTGCCGGTATTTCTCTGCATCTCGCAACGGCAGGAGCGCCGTACCAAACGAGGTGGCGTGCTCAATACCATCGATGCCTGCCCGGATGGCGTCTCGCGCATCAACAATCTCGAGGTGGCCCATCACTGGAATACCGCGACTGTGAGCAGTCTCAATCGCAACTTTGATTAGCGCGAGCGGTAGACGGAAGTAGACTTTTATTGCTGAGGCTCCGTCGTCTGCAAAACGATTGACCGCGAGTCGTGTTTCGTCAGCATCCCTCACTATGTAGGAATCAGTCGGATAAGCCGGGGGCGGCGAGTCGAGGTGTGGGCCACAAAGAAAGAGACGAGGGATTGGACCAGGTCCTTTTCTCGCGACATCGTACGCTTCAATCCACTGGCCGGGATCGCGTAACGAGGTGACGCCGTGGGAAAGATAAAGACCCGGTAAAGGGTCGTCGCCGTCAATATGGAAGTGTGCGTCGATCAGTCCAGGCAGGAGTGTCAGACCTTTAGCATCAAGAATTTCGGCCCCTTGCGGAATCTTTACGTTTGACTGGTTGCCAACCGCAGCGATGCGCCCATCGCGAACAACCACTACCGAATCAGAGATGGGCTGTCCGCCACGTCCGTCGATCAAGGTGGCACCAACGATGGCAATCAATGAACTTGCTGTCGGTTTCGCAACCTGGTTGACCTCGCGTACAGATGATTGGCGCAATGGCTGTTTCGTTTGCGCAGTTACCAGAAAACAGGCTGTCAGTAATAATAAGACGCTAAAAATTTTCATATGCATACCTTAGTTTTATTTACCTCTCCGGAAAAACTTCTACCGCTAAGACGCCGAGCACGAGTAGACAAGATCTTTAGGACGGCAGTTCAGACAACAATTTTTCGGCACGCTCAGGGGCCCATGGTGTAGGTAGATCCAAATCAGCCAATACAACCTGCGCACAGTTGTAGCCCGGCAGCCCTGTTATGTTGCCCCCGGGGTGAGAACTAGAACCACACAAATAGAGTCCTCGCAAATGGCTCCGATAATGGCCAGCACCTGCGAATGGTCTGTCATATCCAATTTGACCATGCGTAAATGCACCTACTAAGAGGTCACCGTATTTCATGTTGTGCAGAGTTCTCTCCGTATCGAGTGGGCTCCTCGTAAACCAATCAATCAGACTTGACTCAAGATTGGGCGCATACTCTTGCCATGTTGCCAGCATCTTGCGACCGTGTGTTTCCTTGTACCCATCCCAATTCGCGGCGTTCCCATTTAAATGAAAAGGTAGCTTTTCCCACATGAAGGCGGTGTGTCTGCCACTTGGAGCTTGAGAAGAATCAAAGACTGTTGGACAGCTTCCCCACATGACGGTTGGAGGAATGGAGCCAGATGCATGATGGTCCAAAATTTTCAGGAACTGATCCGGATGTTCGAGACCCAGAATCACCATCAGAGCATTTTTTAGCTGTGGGTTTTCTTCAAAGTCGCGGTACTGGGGCGGCTCAGACAAGGTCAGATACAATGCGAACAGAGGCGCAAGAACGTTGTATTCGAAGCCTTCTGCTTTTGTCCGCCAATCGTCTGGAACGACGCGACTGTCTAGTAACTCCAAAAACGTCTGCTGTGGATTCAAACTTGAGACGACAAAGGATCGGGCCCCTATAAACTCTCCTTCATCGACCACGACGCCGACGGCCCTGTCACCTTCTACGACAATCTCTCGGACCCGAGCTTGAAGCCGAACATCGCCACCAGTCGTGTTTACTACGGATGTCAAAGCATGAGCCAACGACGCTGATCCGCCCAGACACATCTGAGCTTTGCCTGATGCAGCTAACAGAGACGGAATGTGATGACCAAATCCTTCGCAACAAGGATCAACCTCGCGAAGTCCATTGAAGAAGAGTAAGCCCGCTTGAATCACAGGATGCTCGAACTCGCGCAAAACAAATTGGAGCGGCGACAGTGCCGAGGTCTCCAGTAAAAGTCTGCCTTCAGCGGTCTTCTCAAGTAATGCCCGACGGCGTTTGGCAGGAATGGGAGGGGAACGGCTCTCAGGAACCAGAATCTTATCGACTACGGGAATGAAACGGTCTCGCCACGTTCGCAGTACCTGAGCATCGCAAGGACTAAAACTACTGAAGGAATCGAACGTCTTTTCAAAATCTGTCCACCATTCAAGCGTTTCACCACTCTTACATAGGAGAACAACATTGAGATCCGGTTGTAGGTACTTCGCTCCGTGCTGGTCCAATTTAAGATCTCGATACCAGGGCATCTGTGTGATCGCACGATGGTAGAACGAATGGGTATTGTGCAAAACGCCGGGGTGACGTGTATCTTCTTCTGTAGCCAATCCGCCTCCAGCTATATGTCGGCGTTCCAGAGATAGAGTCTTCAATCCGGCCATTCCCAAATACGCTTGCAGGATCAAGGCGTTATGGCCCGCTCCGAGAATTATTCCGTCGTACTGCCGAGGCTCACTATCGCTCATCGCATCAACCGGTTAATTGGCGCCGAGTAGGTGTAGCCGAAGCCGCCCGTCCTTCTGACCACCAAATGAAACTCGGAGCACGCCTGAGCCACTAGCGGCTGCGATATAATTAGCGCCCGGCACGCCATTGAAGAGCCCGCCTCGCCAGTTTGCTCGCCCACCAGTCATTTGCAACTCGTACTTAGCGTGCGGTTTCAGACCAGTGACTATCAGAGCACTTGTCGCTACATCGGGAATTGTGACTTCACCATCAATAACTGGTCCGTCGATGGTTGAGAAAAGAACCACCGTTCCGCCTTCTATCAACGCTCCGATAAGATTTGATCCATCGACTAACTCAACGCGAGGCTTACGAGAGTCACTTTGATCGCCAATCTCCATCACGTGAAGGAAGAGATCTTCCTTCGCAGGTTTTGCCGGCGACACTTCAACACGCCAAGCGGCTGGAACTACCGCTCGAGTGTTAGAGGGCAGTAACTTATTGAAATCGTCTCCCCAAAAAGTCTTCCACATCTTGTTGAGGTACGGATCTGTCGGCAGTGGACCACCGGCAGCAGGATCTAAAGGCCAATTTTTTCCGGTGCCCCACTTGCCGCCGAACTCGTCACCGGGTGTCCAGAACTCCCAGTTGGGTCCGCCCCTTACGACAACCTCTCGCTCACGAGGGAGCAACGAATGAACTCTCAACCTTCCTTCACCATTCAGGTAAGTAAAGGTCGTTGCGTTGGGATAGTCCTTTCCACCGTTACCAACATCACGAGATTTCTCCGTCGCCTCAACTGACGGTTCCCCTACACCATGCATCAGCCAGACCTTCGTATATTCGGGATTCGTCGTACGAACGCGGTCGAAGACCACGAGGACATTGTTGTCAGGTGTGTAAGTCAGTTCACGGGTGAAGCGTTCCATTTTTGAAGGCTGGTACGCTCCGGTCGCGTTACCCTTTGCATAGTTATAGACGCCCGGCGCATAGTCTCTGACTTCCATGTTTCCGGTGGCCCACAGATCCCTCGTCCTTTCAAAGTCCTCGCGACTCCGAACTGTATTCCAGTAACGCGACGAGTCCATACGTTGACCACCGTCGTTCGCAGCCGGCCAGAGATTCTCAGCCCAGAAAAACTTCTCGCCGGTCTGGTACACCAACATCGAGTTGTGCGCGATGGTGCGACGGTAATAATTCAAATAGTGAGGGCTCTCAGTATCCGTGTAGTCGGCGCCACTTTCAGTTGCCAGGTAGCCTTTGTGATAGACCACGAAATGGTTCTGATCAAGATGATCGTGTTTCGCCAGATATGGTCCAGAGTTGAACTCGATCCAGGTCGAGTCAGGTCCAAACCCATCTCGCATGATGAGATGGCCGATACCTCGAAAGAAGTGACTACGAGATATCTCGGCTTCAGTTGAGTCGGCCGGATTACGAGGAGCTACATCAGGGTCGTCCCAGAGAAACTGCGTAATCGGCACTCGCCAGTTACGCTGGGCGGGCCAGCCACTCTTCCTTAGCATCCAGGCCGCATATGGATCCTTGAATCTGTTAACAGCGTAGCCAAAACAAATATTGTCTTCCCATTGCAGGTAGGGAAATTCGTTGTCGTCATCTCTTGCAGTGGTGCCATCAGGAAGTACTTTGTAGAGATAGGTATCGGTGTAATGAGCAAAGACGGTATAGCGCAAGGCCGGATCAACGTTCGTCGTAGTGCGTAGCAACTCTGCGATCATTGCCAGCGGCGCGTAAGTGATGCGCTGATAGTCCATCGACTCGTGATAGCCGCCATCAGGAGTAATAAAGTCGGTCAGGTCCAAGATGTGATCGATCACGTTACGCGCGTGTTTCCTTAATGCAACGGCGCGAGTTTCGACTGAAGGATGTCCTTCGATCGCAGTCAAACAGAAGAACGCGAGCGTGAGGTAACGAACGGGATAATTCTGATACATCGCGAGCTGCACTTCCTTGAGCGATTGATCCGCCATCATCTTTTCGGCAGCATTTAATAGCTCCGTCGCAATGCGATCTTTCAAAGGACCATCGAAGTCTTTGTAGTTGTACATCCAGTCAAAAGCGAGAGACCACTTCACATATTCTGGATAGGTTCGTGAGCTCACGAGTTCGGGCGGATGAGTCGTCCTCATGCGCTCGACCGCGCGTTTTGCGAAGGTCTCGTCCTTAGTTATTAAATAGCTCAAAGCCCACCCGTCGATATCGTCGACTGGGCGCGCGCCGGCAGCATAACGAGCCCGCAAAACGTTGAAGCCAGTCAGCGAATCTCGTTCGCCGATCAGCATGCGCGGTCTCGTTATTCCAGACTGCGCATAAGTGTTGTGCGATAAAGCGAGCAGCGTCAGTAATAGGGCCACGGTCGTGATAATCGACAATGGCAAGGTCGGGTAATGGTCGCGTCTGAGCTTTTTCAAAAAGGATCTCCTTATTCACTGCCTGGCAATCGTTGCACTTCGGGCACCGGCGAGATATTTGAGCCACTCTTTGGCCATGAGCCGGTGATAAGGCTCAGTCATGTGAATACCGTCGAGACAAATGAAGCGTGGTCTATCCGGAGACGAAGTCAGAATAGAGCCAACTTCAATTACTTCTATGTTTGCATCTGCGGCAGTTTTTCGAGCGCGTTCGACCGTTCCTGGAGTAACAGCGGCTGGATCGTGAACTTCGTCGAACATGTACGTTTTGATTCCCGCTTGTCGGAAGCCATCACCCATCTGTTTAAGCGCTAAGTAGTCTTCATCAGTTCGAGTCATCACAACGAACATGACTTTGTCGGGCTTCCATGCAAGCACATCCTGATAGAAACGTTTCTGCGCACGCGAGGCAGTTAGACCACCAGCGGCAAATTGTTTGAACTGGACGCCTGGATTTTCTCGGCGGAACACATCAATAACGACCGGAACAAAACTGGAGGGTGAAGACCAGTGCAGACCCATGGTAAAAGAATGGCCAATGACCGCGATCCTTTGGGGAGGCAGGGCTTTTAGTGCCGGGACCAGTCGTCGCACGTCCGGCTCGTTAACGAGTTCAGCGGATAGCACTCGCTCGTCTCGGATGTGAAGGTTCTTTTCGCCCCAATTCCAGATCTTCCGTCCTGCAATTTGCCACTCCGCTGCTGTGGTCCCAACCGGCGCATCACATGATTGGCCTTCCAGCTTGCGACCGACTGCGAGCAAATCTGCATCTGTTCCCGGTAGACCAAATTGGCCCACATAGACTGGCAACCCGAGGCCGATGTAGAAGTCGTACTCCTCCTGCAGACGGTCGCCGTCTCGCTCAACCTCCAGTACTGTCTGATAGAGACTGGCGACGGTCCGAATTTTCACATCGCTGGCTTTGGTTTGACTCCGCAGGTACTTGAAAAAGACATTAACCGGAGCGTTCGGCGGCACGGTTAGTCCTGAACTGAGAATTGGTTGGAGATCCTTGCCCGGATCAAACGTACTCTTCTGCCCCTTAACCCAGGCTTGCACTGCTTTGACATCAGTCTTCAGTAGGTCGGCTTGATGATCAGACAGAGCCTTTAGCTGGTCTTCGGAGAGCGAGCCCGGAGAGAAGCATGTTCGATCTCCTTTGCCTGAACTCGCCGCAAGTAAAACCTGAAATGCATGAACCGCAATGATATTTGCTTCGACGAGTTGGGCCAGCCGGGTGTCCGATGTGGCTTTTAGATTCTTTGTTTCTGCCGTAGTGGTCCCATGCCCGCCGGATAGGACCTGGCATTGGATCAGCAACATTCCTACCAGCATTAATTTTGGTAGCTTGGTTCTCATATGTGTTTCAGCCTTCTGTTGAGCCAGAGCTGGTTCTCATACCCCACACCACTCTAGCGCCGCACGCAGCAACACTCTGGCCGTGGTCAGCACTGAACTTATCTCGACATACTCATTCGCGTTATGAGCCCCTCCACCGCGTGGCCCAAAAATAAGAGTAGTCATGCCGAAATAACGATCGTTCAGAAATGCATCACACGGATACTCAGCCGCGGTGACAACAGCGGGTTGCTCCATGACGAGCTTTGCGTTGGTTGACAAAGTTCGAATCCAGGCGTGTTCCAAAGGGGCTTCGTGTCCTTGCAGCCCCGGATCAAATAGCGCTGTCCAGGTTGCAGGATAAACGCTAAAGAAAGGGTCCTTACTACAAAACGCTTGAAACGATTCTTTGATCTCGTTGACTATCTGATTGACATCTTCGCGTGGGAGAAACTGAAAATAGAGACGCGCTCGCGCCGATAGTGGCGTGCTCAATGGCACCTCGCGGTCGAAACTATTCGCTTCAAGCGCCAACACCTGTACCGGAGCCGGATCTGCAAAGCCCCGATATGCTTCTCCAGTAACAATTCCTTTTCGTCTATTCGAGAGATCGTCGACCCATTGCAACAAGCGACCCATGGGAATCGCAGGGCTAACGACTTCGTCTTTAGAGAAGTAGTTTTGCGAGTCACCGGCCTTAACCTCGATGTCGACAACATAGCCACCGCGACTCGCTCGAAATATGGCCATGTCAGTTGGCTCAGGAATCACGCATGCTTCAGCAACATGGCCCCTTAATCGGGCCGCAAGGGTGCCACCGCCTCCACCCCATTCTTCATCGACAACTGATTCAAAGAACAGATCGCCTTCGAGCTTGACTCCAGCTTTCTGCAATGCCGCTAGAACACCACAAGCGGCAACAACTCCGCCTTTCATGTCATAACTGCCACGTCCGTAGAGCCGGTCACCATGAATTGAACCGGACCACGGGTCTTCGTCCCATTTGTTATGACCTGATGGAACAGTATCGATGTGGCCGCTTAACATCAGGCTTCGTCCCTTACTTTTACCAGGAAGTCGCGCGATCAGGTTCTGGCGTCCGGAATAATTCCGTTCGGAGCGAACATAAGGATGATTGGATTGTTTTAGAAAATCGATGTCGTAGACTTCTGCTTCGACATCGTAGCGCTGGAGAAATTGAAGCAGGATTAGTTGCGCCGCGGTCTCCGCTCCATCTGGAGGAATCGCCACACTGTTGGTCCGTACGAGCGTTTGCAGCAGTTGGACCAACTCCGATTCGAGCCCTCGCAACATTTCATCAGCCCGAGTTACAAACGCCTGTGGCTTAGTGTCACTAATTAGATCACTCATCAATCTGTTATCCATCGTTAACTCATTGCCGCATTTCGATCGGGCAGCCGATATCCGTGGCCAGAAGCTTGCGCAAAGGCGCGCACATCGTCGAGCCTTGCCAGTGGGTGAATTGTGTGTTGCGAAGTCGCGCTGTAACTTGCGAAGAGAACACCAAAATCCAAAGCCGACGTAATCTCAGTAGAAGTCCGCTTGTTGGTAAACGGACAGCCCATCATTAAAGCCGCGAGCGTCCCCGCTAATAACGCATCACCGGCTCCAGCGGTGTTGACAACATTCGTTGGTACAGCAGGTGTAGGAATCCATTCTGCTCCGTCATAACCAAAAGCTCCGTGCCTACCGGCGGTAATCACAATCCAGATCTGCTTGTTCGAGCCGGCGAGTGCTGCAGAACAGGAATCGAGAAACGAGTCAGGAGCCGATGGACTGAACTCATGGCCCACTAACTTGCTCGCCTCTTCCTCGTTCAATGCCACGAGATCCAGCAGATTGGACCAGTTTGAATCTTTCAGAAACTCGACTTCCGAAGCCGTAAACGACCCGACCCGAAACGCTCCATACTCAGTGGCTACCCTCAGCAAATGTTGCCGTACAACGAGTGGTACCTCAGGAACTGCCAGGGCAACAGTCTGAACTTTGCTTTCCGCAAAAAGCCTTCTGGAGTGCTCCACGTCATCGATTGTCAGCTTGCTGGCAGCTGAATTACTCGCGGTAATATTGCCCCCAGATTTATCCGGATACTGAAAACAGACACTGAGAAGTGTCGGGGCTCCCGCAACAGTTTGAACGTGCGCGACATCGAGTGCGTGAGCTTCCATCTCAACCAACATTCGTTTGCCAACTGCATCGTTGCCCACTTTGCCGAGTGGGACGAAATGGACCGTGGGGTCGCGTGAATAGCTATTCAAAAGTGACGACAGGTAGTGCATGACGATATGCAGTTTGCAATAGTCACGCGCATCACTGAGCCGGGCGCCACGGCTCTCGTTGCGACCGAGATCGTGATTGTCTTCAAGCTCGAAGCAAAGACCGGAGCCAATGCCGCCGACGCCGATCACACGGCGGCAGCTACGGAGTTGTGCTTCGCGTTGTCTCAGTTCGCTAGTCAACGTTTTTAAAAAGCTCCCAGTCAGGATGCTCCGCGATTGGATGTCTTGCTGTCTCAATCGTCGCCGTGATTAATGCATCGGGATGTCGTTGTAATAAGGTGATCGGGTATTCGGTCGTCGGCTCGGAGAACAAGGCAACGCGAAGAGCCGTCTGTTTCCAGGCACCGGTATCACTGAAAACCCGCAACTGTTTCGCTGACAAACACTCGCGCATGCCAAGCGTCACCGACATCGGCGGCACAAATTGATAGGCAGCGCCAAAGGTCCGTTGGCCCAGCGCAATGATCGTGTCAAGATTATTGTCTTGAATGCGAATCGTGGATTGAGCCAGTTCATCGAGACTGATTTGGTTAAAAGGATGGCGGCGCGTTTGGTTATAAGCCATGTGTCCGTCCTGTCCCCAGCCTCCGATTGTGATGTCGAGCGGAGCTTCATCAAGAGCCTGGCGAACATTCTCGATATTAGAAGGAAGCAGCCAAAAACGTTGTGACTCGGGCACTTCGAGTTCCGTACTGACACCGTCATAGAAGTGTTGCTGCATGAATGAACGAAAGTTGTAAGGATGCTTCTCGGGCAACAGTTGGCCCTGCCAGTCGAGGCACTCGTCCATGTGGAACACAAAGAGTGAGCGCAAGGAAATGTTTTTTGAGTTTACCAATTGGACAAACGGCTCGTACCAGCAACTCGGACCACAGGGAATGATGGCCCTGGTTGATTTACCGGCCTGGTTATTAAATTCAATTAACTGGACCAATTCGCTGGCCATCAGTCTGCCCATCTCGGCAGAGTCTTTAACAAGACGGAATGGCACACGTAGGTCAGGGTGGCCTTCGAGTTGGTCCACCGGCACCTGACACCAGCGATAGAGATCTTTGGGAAGGACTTGGGTCATTTGTTGTTTGGGCTTTGGGCTTTGGTCTTAGGTCTTTGATCTTCGGTCTTTGGGCTTTTCACTTCTTGAAGGGATGGGTCAATGACCAAAGGCCCAAGACCGAAGGCCAAAGGTCTCACTGCCCATACCTTGAGTGGTACCTCGCCCACCACTTCTCAATCTCCGAATCTTCCATTCGTTTTATTACTCCTAGTTGACGTGCGAGCCACGCTGTTTTAGCGACATCTTCAACCATGACTGCGGCCTTCAGCGCTTTACGTGGAGTGTCATCAAATGCAAAGACGCCATGGTTGCTTAAAAGCATTGCCGGTCCGCGCCCTCGATGTTTGAGCATGCCGTTGGCAATGTTCTCACCCTCGTTATCAAAATAAGGCGCGCACGGAATGTCTCCACCAAACTCGTCCGCAATTGCTGTCAAACAACACGGAATTGACTCACCAATCGCTGCCCACGCCGTCGCATAATTTGAGTGCGTATGAACAATCCCGCCCAGTTGACTATCGGCCTTGTAGAGCAGCAAGTGATGAATGGTATCGACACTGGGCTTTAATGAGCTGGAAACCCCATCCGGAACAACGCGAGCCTCCGCTGACGTTCCATTGAGATCTACGACTGAAAGATCTTCGGGACGCAGGCGGTCGTAATCAATTCCGCTTGGCTTGATCAGAACAAGACCTGATTTGCGATCGATGCCGCTCGCATTTCCGCTGTGCATGGTCACGAGACCGGCTTTGGGTAGTTGGGTATTGGCCCACCACACTTCCTCTCTTAGTTGCTTGAAATCCATAGGCAAAGCCGGTCTTTGTGATTTTTGCTTTGATCTTTGCTCTTAGGCCTTTGAGCTTTGGTCTTTGGTCTTTTTAACCCGACGTCCGATATCAAGTCACTGACCTCTGACCTCTGACAAGATCAAAACTCAAACGCCCCAATATCCAGAGCTCCATTCACGGCCCGGGCAACACTTGACTGATGCTTCAAGTATTCTCGAATCACATTGTTATCGGGCAGCACAGCGGGATTTAGTGTCGTGCCTGCATTAATGCATGACGAGCCACTAGCAAGGTGATAGTCCTGGCCAGCCTCGCTCACGAAACCTGGAGCCGTTCCCGTCACGGTGCCGTTGTTTGTAATTGAGCCTTTCGGATGGGCCACGTTAAATGGCGACCAGCCTGTCTTAAACCAATTCTGCGTCAAGGTAAGTACACCAAAACTATCGAGCACCTTCAGTGTGCTACCCGCAGCCGTGACATAGACAATATTGTTTCGCGCGTCGCAGCTTTGGCTGTTCGTGTCCAGGCGGAACAGCCTGGTGTTATCGGTCCTATTTGAAACGACAGTGTTGTTGTAGAAATAGAGTGGACCAAGCTTGTAGCCTTTGCCGCCGGCAGTGTCCCCGCCGTAATGCACGATGTCGTTGTTGCCGCCGCTTAACGGATTTTCGATCACGACATTTCCGTAAACGTAAGCCTTGTGGTAGTTGGGATCATTCTTCAGGATGGTGCTGTCCTGCGCGTCGACCAAATCAAAAGGTCGATTAACCGGCCCTTCAAACCAGTTGTAACGAATTACAAGTCCAGACGAACGATCCTTCAAACCATTGCCACCACATCCAGCGCGGATTTGGCCAAACCGGTTGTATTGAAAGGTGATGCCTCTCGACTCGGTGTAGTTGTTGTGTTCGGTTTGACTTCCGGAATTGCCGTTGTCGTAGATGTAGTTTGCTTCCACCAGCACATTACTCGAAGTCGTGGTGTTATTTGAAAACGAGAAAAAGCCATTGCCGCAATCATGCATCACGCAGTTCCTAACGGTGATGTGATCCCCAAATTCCAGATATATTGCCGAAGCGGGTTGGGTGTAAGACTTCGTAGTGCCATCTGCGGCGGTGAACGTGAAAGGTTGGCGCGCACCCCGTATCTCAAGATTCTCAATTACGAGATATTGAGGATTTACCGACACCCCGTCGGCAAAAGGCACGGTGGAGCCGCCAATTTTTATTACTCCTCGTTCCTGACTGTAATAGACCAATTGCGACCGCGTGGTAGCTCCATTGCCGTCAAGAATTGGACGTTCGCCATTTGGACCAAGTACGCCATGAACAGTGATTGGGGCCGCTGCCGTACCCACCCGAGAGAGCACGAACTTCTCTTTGTATGGAGTTGGTGAGTAGAAGATGTTAACTGTGTCGCCGGCTGCGAGTGTCTCCCACGGCACTGACGCAATAGTTGGGAAGGCTTGGCCTGGTCCAACGTTATAGATTGTTGCGTTCGCGCCGGTGGCCAACACACAAGTAAGCGCAACAGCAGACAGCATGAGCAGTAGATGTAAAACGAATTGCTTGAGACGCATCTCGTCCTTCCTTTCTCAAACTTCTGGTTAATCGCTAATCGAAACTTGCCGACTCACGACTGAAGCGAGGTTGCGGAACGATTACTTCGAAAATTTCGAAAGCAGGCTGCTATAAAGTCGCGTTGCCATGCCAACCTGCTCAATCTCTATGAACTCATCTTTTGTGTGTGCCCTCGCGATATCACCTGGCCCGCACACAACTGTTTCAATACCTGCTCGAGAAACCTTGCTGCCGTCGGTACCGTAGTGCACACCTTGCAATTCGCTCTCTGCGCCGAATTCTGTTCTTTGAGCCTCACCGAGTGCGCGAACGATCGCAGCGTCGGATGATGTCTCGAGAGCCGGGTCTACCAGGTAAGGAGATTCAACTTGCAATTCGATCTCGTCGCCGAGCCGGTTCCTTATAAACTTTTCACAATCAGCCACCGCTCTCATTCCATCTTCGTGCGGAAGCAGGCGACGCTCTATTTCGAACTCGCAACGATCGGGAACAATGTTCACCGACTGCCCGCCGTTAACCTTCCCAACATTTATCGTTGAGCGTCCGAGCAACTTGTGTGACCTGGAGGTTCCAAGTTCTTTCGCATAGGCTTCGAGGGCAAGTGCTACTCGCGCACCATCGTATATAGCGCTGAGACCGAGCTCAGGAGTCGCGCCGTGAGCGCTGACACCCTTAACCAAAATTCGCCATCGAACCACTCCTTTATGAGCGATAACCGTGGCGAGTTTTGTGGGTTCACCAATCACACAAGCGCTTACCGGCCATTCACGTTCAATCAATTTCCACGAACCTGAAAAGGAAAACTCCTCGTCTGCCATCGCCGCAAAAACAACCGGCACCTCACGATGTGAACGCTCGGCATAAGCAACGACCGCGGTGAGCATCGACGCTATCGAGGCCTTGGCATCACATGAGCCGCGGCCGAATAGCAGTTGATCCTTCACCACTGGATCGAAAGGATCGATTGTCATGTTCGCTACCGGCACCGTATCCATGTGCGAGTTGAACATCAGCCCCTTCCTGCCGTGGCTCGGTTGATTAGCATGGACCACCCCAATCACATTCTCGCGCCCCTCGGAAATGGTTTGCCGCTCGCAGTCGATCCCAGCGCGACGTAGTACTTGCTCAAGATAATTAGCCATGTCGTGCTCTACCGGTTCGGTAGTGCCCGTGAGCATCGGATTCACACTCGGAATCGCGACCATGTCCTTAAGCAATTGCACCGGATCGAGTTTCATCTTGAAGTGCGCCGGCCCGGCGGCGCTTTTAAAGCCTCACCCATTCCCAGGGCCTCACTTTCAAAAACGCATTGCATGGTTGCTGTTCTAGAAACAACGGTATCGAACGGGGAACTCTCGATGTAACAAA
>DATIBX010000089.1:0-2179 GCA_035457105.1 Pyrinomonadaceae bacterium | reverse complement strand
CCCTGGCAGAAGTGAACGTCTGCACCGTTAGTCCGACCGCGTTCAGCAAACGGCTAATCGCGTCGCGCATCGACGCATCATCATCAATGACAAATACAACCTGCCTTGGGGCCTTGGCGGTCATCAAGGATTTTCACCTGTGGGCAACGTAAACTGGAAGGTCGTCCCTTGACCGTGACGACCAGGTTTGGTCCAAAGTCTGCCGCCATGAGACTCGATGATCGTCTGGCTGATTGATAGTCCAAGTCCCAAACCTTCCTCCTTGCTGGTGAAGAAAGGGGCAAATGCACGTTCCCGATTCTCGGGGGCAATGCCAACACCGGTGTCTGTTATGGTCACCAGTATCGCCGATTCGGCATGTTCGGTGCTGATCAGCAATTCGCGGGGCTGCCAACAGGCGGCGCTCATCGCCTCTTTACTATTGAGAACCAGATTCAGCACTACTTGTTGGATCTGGACTCGATCAGCTATCACGTAGGGCAGGCCATCAGCCAATTCGGTTCGCACGTTAATTCCGTTTTTGGTTAGTTCTCCGGCCGTGAGAGCCAGCACCTCCCGAATATTGTCATTGATATTGCACGAGGATTTTCCATCTCTTGACTTTTTCAGCAACCCCCGAATTCGCTTGATCACCTCGCTTGCGCGAATGCCATCGGCAATCATGCACTCGACAGCTCGTCGGGCTTCGTCGATGTCGGGATTAGTGCGGGAGAGCAGATGCAAACAGGCATGACCGTTGGTCACAATGGCGCCGAGCGGTTGGTTGACTTCATGCGCGATTGAAACGGTCAACTCTCCCAGAGTGGTAACCCGGGTAACGTGCGCCAGCTCAGCCTGCGTCTTGCGAAGTTCTTCTTCCGTTCGTTTACGCTCAGTGATGTACTTTTGAAAGCTGACTAATCCACCGTCGCTGCTGGGATACATGTGATTCTCGACCCACTCTTCCAAAGGCGCGTAATAGACTTCATCGACGATCACAACGTGCTCAGACAGGACGCGCAACACGTTTTCCTTATTAGGCATGTCCGGAAACTCCTCCCATGCCACTCTTCCGATGAGAGCATCAGGATCTCTGCCCAGGGTTCTCATTTGCGCAGCCGCATGTTTGTTGAAAAATGTGAATCGTCCTTCCTTGTCCAGGCCGAAGAAGTTGTCCGAGATACTTTCGAGTATCATGTCGACTCGCTCGTAGGCCTTGCGTACCCGCTCTTCTGCCTGCACACGTTCGGTAGTGTCAATGGTGGTACCTACATATTCGAGGAGAGTTCCACGCTCGTTGAAAACGGGGTGGGCCAGATTGTTGACATGCCTGATTGTGCCGTTTGCCCAGACGATGCGATAGGCAAGTTCGTAGGCTTTTTGTTCGCGCACGGCATCTTCAAAAGTCGTCTGCGCCCGCGCCCGATCCTCCGGATGAATATATTTGAGAACGTCGGGATAACCAGGTCTTTGTTTGTCAGGATCCAGGCCATAAATGCGAAACAGTTCCGCTGACCAGTACACCTCGCCAGTGGAAACCTTCCATGCCCAACTCGCGGTGTGACTGAGCCGCTGCCCTTCCGCCAGATAGATCTCGTTGCGGCGCAATTTCTCTTCTGCTTGTTTGCGCTCGATGAATTCGGCGGCGAGATGGGCGTAGAGATCCATGAATCTACAGTCGTGTTCCGAGGGGTGATGTGGCTGGCCAAAATGAGTAGAGATCATTCCGAGCGGCTCACCGCTACGACTAAAAAGGGGCGTGAACTGCACCGCACGAAAGCCGGCTGAGGCGGCAATCTCCCGGTGCGGTGCAAAGCCCGGGTCGGTCTCCACGTCGTCGATGACGACACGCCGGCGGTGCTGTATCGCACCACCACACGCCGCGCTATCTTCGTGAACGCTGCTGAAGTAGTCGAGAAAGTCCTGCTTGAAGCCGCGCTGGGCCACAATCTCTAGGGCTTTGGATTGCGGATTACAGAGCTGAACGTTACCAAAGTCGGCATTGAGTAATTCGATAGTCGCATCAAGGATTTCCTCGAGCAGCGGTTGGAGTTCGGTGGATTTCAGTAATCGAGTGCTGAGCTCATGAAGGCGGAGCATGGTTTTCAAGTCCGCAGCCAGTTCGTCCTTCACGAGCGTGAGTTCGATCTCTGCGCGCTCGCGCTCAGCGATTTCATTAATCAACTGTGTGTTGATGGCA
>DATIBX010000088.1:0-13878 GCA_035457105.1 Pyrinomonadaceae bacterium | reverse complement strand
AGCCCAACGTCTCGTCGATACCGCTGCCCACGACCGAGATAGTCTGCTCAGGACCAACTCTGCCTTAGCTGACATCGCACTCGCTCATTTACTAAAGGACATCTGTCTTCAGGGTTGGAGTGTTGATCCAAGCCGAGCCTTAGCCGCTGCTGATTCTCTGGGCAAGCTCGCCGCTCTAGCTCCAAATCCAGAAATAGACGCCTTGCGTGACTGGTCATTTGGCCTCGAGTGTCTGATCCGTGGCGAAATGGAGAGCGCCATCAATTATCTAGAGTCTTCGCAAAAGCTCTTCCTTGAATTAGGACAATCCAAACTCGCCGCGTCCACACAAGTAAGTAAATTGATCGCTCTGGCGATGCTTGGACGTTACGACGAAGCGATTGACTGCGGAATGCGAGCCGTAGAGGTCTTTAAAGCAGAAGAAGATTTTCTAGCAGTGGGCAAGGTTGAACACAACATCGGTAATATTTTCTTTCGTCGGGATCGTTACCGGGAAGCGGAATTGTTTCATCGCTCTGCTCTGGATCATTTTGAACGTGCGCAAGATTTAATTCAGCTCGCAAAGATCGAGAATAGTCTGGCCCTAACTCTTTCCCAGCAACATAAAACCAAAGCCGCTGAACTTCTGTACGAAAAAGCATTGGAACGAGCGGAAGCGATTGGCTTGAAGAGTACGCAGGCGGAAATCGAATCGAGTATCGGAACACTTGCACTCTACCAGGGCTATTACGCTAGAGCGCTGAATTTTCTTGAACGCTCTCGCCGGAAGTACGCCGACTTGAACATTCCTCATGTTCTGGCACTTACGGAGCAAGAAATTGCCGACGCCTACTTGGAGTTGAATCTCGCACCAGAGGCTGCAGAAATCTATAAGCGAGTTGCTAAAGGATTTAACGCCTTGGGAATGCATGCAGACGAAGCGAGAGCTCTGGCGTATCACGGTCGCGCCGAAATTCTTTTAGGTAATTTCGAGACTGCTCAGCGATTGCTGGCGAGTGCTCGCGATCTCTACTCAAATGAGGGCAATGACGTCGGTGCTGCTCTGGTCGAGCTAACCGAGGCTCAGTTGTCATTTGCGAACGGAAATTACCTGGTGGCCCAGGCTCTAGCGGCCCACGCTGAATTGGAACTAGTTTCCGCAGGAACGCCGCGCCGCGTTTTGTTTGCCAGGTGGCTTCAAGGTGAATCTGTCAGATGTGAACAACTTCTGAATCAGGCCAAGGCGCTCTTGTCCTCAACTCTTGGCGCTGCTCGTGAGGCCGAACAACCGGACATAGAGGCGAGATGTTTGACCTCGCTTGGACTTGTCCAAGCAAAAATCGGCGACGATGAAGCCGCCGAAAAGCATTTCCTGGCGGCAGCAGACCTAATTGAACGTCTTCGAGCGCCGTTACCGGGCGAAGAGTTTCGGAGCGCATTCTTTTCAGACAAGCTGGTTCCTTACAGTGAACTGGCCAGGCTCGCCTTACGAGCCAATGACGACCGCACCGAAGCCGCACTGAAGTTCGTTGAGAAGGCACGCTCACGATCTCTCGTGGATCTCTTGGGTGGTTCGGCGCCTGTCGGGTTTAGGAGAGAAGATCAATTTGAGTCTGAATTGTTGAAAGCAATTGACGAGAAACGCCATGAGCTTAGCTACTTCTACAAACAATTGAACCAGACGGGGGCGGTTCGAAATTCCGATAAAATTCTTAGTCTACAGATTGAAGTGAAAGAGAGAGAGACGTCCATTGCAGAATTGAGTCGGCAGTTACGTCATAGCCAGCGAGCACAAGGTGTCGTTAGTGAGGAACTTGATCTTTCTCGTTTGCAGCAATCACTGGGGATGAATAAGGCCCTAATTGAATTCACATGTTTACACAACGAATTGTTGGCGTTTGTGTTAACCAACGAGAGAGTCGAGGTAGTTCGAGGACTTGCCGTTGAAAATGAGATCGATGAGCAGGTCCTGAAATTCAGATTTCAAATAGACTCGTTACGCTATGGCTCGGCTGCGATTCGAAAACACATCAATACTCTTACTCAGCGTGCTCAACAGCACCTTCACTCTCTCTATCAAAAGATTGTGCAACCCCTCACTCATTTATTTGGCGACCGAGACCTGGTGATCGTCCCATCCGGCCGATTGCATTACCTTCCTTTTCATGCGCTTCATGACGGCGAGCGATTTCTAGTTGAGTCCAGAGCATTAAGTTATGCCTCAAGTGCTACAGTTTTGCAGCAGTGTTTGAGCCGTAATCAAAACTCCATTGAGCGAACGGTACTGATGGGAGTCTGTGACAAGAGAACTCCTCTTATCCAGAGTGAGATTCACCGGTTGCATTCACTGTTCAAAGACGCGGAAGTATTTCTAAATAAGGACGCTACAATTTCGAGGCTTCGAAGTGTTGTAGAGGGCGCCGATTTGGTTCACCTGGCGTGTCATGCCCAATTTCGAGCGGACAATCCACAATTCTCTTCGCTGCAACTCGGCGACGAGTGGCTCACTGTTAACGAAGCGACCACTCTTCCATTGAGTTGTCGACTCGTAACACTAAGCGCATGTGAAACTGGGGTTAACGCCGTTGCACCGGGTGAGGAATTGATTGGCTTAGCGCGAGGATTCCTATCGGCTGGTTCAGCGGCTGTGCTGTTAAGTCTTTGGACGGTAGATGATGAGGCTACCCATGAGTTTATGGTGAATTTTTATTCACAGCTGACTCAGGAACAATCCGCGTCAAAGGCACTTCAAAGAGCGCAGGTGGACTTGTTGAAAACGCATCCACACCCATTTTTCTGGTCGCCTTTTGTTCTCGTCGGCCATTGGTAGAACGCGAAGTTTTCACCAGTCCTGGGCGGAAATTTCCGTCGCTCCGTTTAGCCTGGGTGACATAAAAATTCTCAACACGTGTATTTCTTGGGTTTTTGGCTGCACTGTAACCTAGAAGTGCCCCCTGTTCGCAAACTTCGACGGCTTAAAAATTGCTCCACCTACGAGTAGCCGTTCGTGTGTCTAACGGAACTTAGGAAATGCGTAATCAAAAAATACCGTTTCATCGTCTTCTGTTATCAGCCTGCCTGTTATTCGTTTGCAGTCTCTCGCTTTCAATTGTCCGACCTTCAAGAGCGAGTGACTCCGATGAGTTTGTCGGCGGGGAAGTGGTCGTCAAGCTAACTAGCACCGCTGAGTTGGCTGGTGTTGCGGCGCAGTATTTCCTGGATCCTAATCCACTCGGTCAATTTGGAACGCGGCCGATTTATCGGCTTCGCATTACTAATGGAGCTCCTGTCGCAGATCGTGTCAACGCTCTCTCTCTCGACACACGCGTTGTCTTTGCCGAGCCAAACTTTGTCGAGAAGCCACCTGAAGGGGGCGGCCAGTCATGGAGCGTTGGACAGTCGTGGAGTGTGGGCGGTGATGCTGGCGCTTATGTCGGGCAATGGGCACCACAAGTTGTTCACCTCGCGGCCGCTCATCAGGTCAATAAGGGTAAGGATACAAATGGAAATGCGATCAAAGTTGCCGTTTTGGATACCGGAGTTGATCCAACCCACCCGGCATTGGTCGGGCGTCTACTGCCTGGTCACGATTTTGTTGACGACGATAACGATCCCACTGAAGTGGGAACGCAACAAACCGGTCCTTATGGACACGGAACTCATGTCGCAGGTCTGATCGCGCTCATTGCGCCTGACGCCAAAATTATTCCGGTGAGAGTCCTTGATTCTCAGGGTGTCGGTAATATTTGGGTGTTGGCCGAGGCGCTCCAATACGCTGTTGATCCTGACAACAATCCAAATACAGCTGACGGAGCGGATGTCATTAACATGAGTTTGAGCACGCTGAGGCAAACGCGTTTGTTGCGGAGCGTGCTGTCGAAAGTTTGCGATGATACGCCGCTGCCTGGAGAAGACGATTTTCCAGCGATAGCGAATCCAAATCTAGTTGTAGTCGCAGCCGCGGGCAATGGAGGAAACACAACGGAACAGTTTCCAGCCGCAGAGAGCGTCAATGGGTTGTTGGCTGTTGGGGCTTCAACACAGATTGATTCGCTGGCTTCTTTCTCAACGCGTGGTTCGTGGATTAGGGTGCTCGCTCCGGGTGATCAAATTCTGAGTAGCGTTCCGGGTAACAAGTATGGAACTTGGAGCGGGACCTCGATGGCCGCCCCAATTGCCGCCGGAGAAGCGGCACTTATTCATGCGCAGTTTCCTGCCTTGTCAGGCACAAAGATCATTGCCCATATCGAAAAAACTGCTGAAAGGATCGATGGGCCAATCCAATCCAGAATAGATATTGGTAAAGCGCTAACTACCCAACCAGAGATCGAAACTAGCACCCTCCAATTCACGCAAACGGCATTTAGCGGGGTGGAAGGGACTACCATCAGCGCGATTGTCAGCCGCCTTGGCTCTTTGACTACTCCAGCGACGGTCAAATTCGCCACTGTGGATACGTCCGCTCTCAACAATTGCAGTTTCAGTAATGCTGTTGCTTCGTCACGTTGTGATTATCTGACGACAATGGGTACGTTGTCGTTTGCGCCAGGGGAAGCCTCCAAAACGATCAAAATTCCGATAGTGGAGGATGCCTACGTCGAAGGCAGTGAGAGTTTTAGCATTAGTCTGAACGGTGCAACTGGAGCAGGGCTCGGGAATCCGGCAACCGCGAACCTGACAATTAACGATAACGATGCTTTGCCTGGGCCGAATCCAATTGGTAGCCCCGGAGCCTTTGTTCGAGAACATTATCTCGATTTTCTTAATCGGGAACCGGATGCCAGTGGATTTAACTTTTGGACAAACGAAATAGCTAGTTGTGGCTCAGATGCTCGGTGTATAGAGGTGAAGCGAATAAATGTATCCGCTGCGTTCTTTCTCTCGACTGAGTTTCAAGAGACGGGGTTTCTGGCTTATCGGACTTATAAGACTGCTTTTGGAACCTTGCCTGGTAAACCAATTCCTATCACCTTGACAGACTTTCTGCGCGACACGCAGAGAATCGGCCAAGGCATTCAAGTAGGAGTTGGCGACTGGGAAGCGCAATTGGAAGCCAACAAACAGGCTTACATGCTCGCGTTCGTTCAACGAGCTGATTTTCGAACGCTCTTCCCAAATTCAATGTCCGCTCAACAATTCGTGGATCAATTAAACGCAAATGCAGGAGGGGTCCTGACTCCGTCTGACATTTCGACCTTGGTTGCAATCCTGGGTGCATCCCCGTCAGATTTTGCCAAGCGAGCTCAAGTATTACGTTCGGTTACTGATGACAGTCATCTCCGAAGTGCAGAGTTCAACAGAGCGTTTGTTCTAATGCAGTATTTTGGTTATCTGCGTAGAAATCCAGACGACGCGCCAGACACGATTTTCGACGGTTATAATTTCTGGCTAAACAAGCTAAATCAGTTCAACGGAAATTTCGTCAATGCTGAAATGGTAAAGGCGTTCATAGTCTCCGATGAGTTTCGACGCCGGTTTGGACCGTAGGTGTGAGACGTTGATCAACTCGCCTTCCCGTCTCACTTGAACACTTGCACAAAAGGTCAAAACCACTTGTGCCTTATTAAGAGCTACACATCCAAGACGCAGTGAATGCGGAGATCACGTTGAGAACGCCGAGAAATGAAACTGAACCAGATACCCATTCTTGGCTGAGCCGCAATTGCTCGTAGACTCAATGACGTTCCGTTTTGCTTGCTCTCAGAAGACACGAGGCGTAGGCTTGTAGCCGTCCAAATATCTCTCCCTTTCATTTCCGCATCCAAAAAAGCAGGAAGCGGCTTCTTTTAAGTTTGAGGAGGCCTACCATGAACCGGATCACGATTCGTGCATCTTGCATTTATTCCAATTCATGTCGGCTCGAAACTAAATGGAGTCTTATCAGGTTCATCGGCTTTCTCTTTCTGCTTGCGTTGATCGCGGGCTCGATCCCGCGAACAAACGCGCAAACTCGCCCACGCCGGGTTGGAAATAATAAATCATCGGAGCGCACCTCTTCGTCTTCAATTTCAAGTTTGCCCTCGCAGCCGCCTGTCATTAGGGGCACAGGTTTGGGTGGTCGGTCGCCTGGTACGCAAAATCGAGTTCGCGCCCAGGAAGGGCCGGAAGAAGTCGGGGAGGGCGATATAGTGCGAGTCAATACAACCTTGGTCACCATTCCGGTTAGCGTTATGGACCGTGACGGCAAGTACATTCCGAATTTGCGCAAAGAGGATTTTCGAATCTGGGATGAAGGCGTCGAGCAGCAGGCAGCCTACTTCGCGTCGACCGAACAACCATTTACAGTCGTGCTAATGATCGACACGAGCGGCTCGACGCACTTCAAGCTTGATGAAATTCAAGATGCAGCTATTTCCTTTGTAAATCAGCTCCAAGCAAACGATCGCGTGATGGTGGTCTCGTTCGACGATAAGATCCGGTTTTTGAAAGATCCGCCAACCAATGATCGTGCAGAACTCCGAGAGGCAATCCTGAGAACACGTAGTGGCGGCGGAACACGCCTTTACGATGCGGTCGATCAAGTAATCAATCAACGCCTAAATCGTATACAGGGAAGGAAAGCAATCGTTCTGTTCACCGACGGCGTCGATACAACCAGCCGCAATGTGAGTTACGAGGATAATGTTCGCGACGCTGAGGAACTCGATGCGCTTATATATCCCGTGCAGTTTGATACGTACCAAGATATGAACATCAGAGGATCGTGGCCAGGTTCCTCGCGTATTCCGTCTTCGAGACCAAGCGTTCTCGGTGATGTTTTGGGCAGCATAATATTGGGAGGAGGCCGAGGCGGAGTTAGTTGGCCCAGGCGGGGCGTTGTCTGGCCTGGTGGTGGCCCCGGTACTAGTCGTGAAGACTATCGACGCGGAGATCGATATTTGCATGATCTCGCAGACCTGACTGGCGCGCGAATATACAACGCAGACCAGGATCTTTCGTACGCGTTTGCTCAAGTCGCAGAAGAACTGCGCCGACAATATAGCCTGGGCTACTATCCTAAAGTAGCGGGACAGCCTGGAGAGCGCCATCAAATCAAGGTTCGCACGAACCGTGCGGACCTTGTCGTCCGCGCTCGTGACAGCTACATCTACAAAGGTCCTTCCGATGTCACAGCGCAGGGTCCACAATAGACTCCTCCGGTTCTGCGGAAGACTCGCTTCGTTTACACGCAGTCAAGGTTACCCGAGGGATGTTACATGGTGCCGCGTCGGAGTATTCTGCCTAAAGCTGGTGCCTCGTAGAGCGAGGTCACGTAGATCAAAACCCGTCCTTTCTAATAGGCCCACCTAATAGATTTCTTGCCGGAAACGCTGGTATCTACACCCCGTCCGCCTCTGGCAGGACGTACGGACCGGTTCGCGGTCGGCGCACCTAACTAAGTCACTCACATAAAGGGAATCGAAGACAAGGGTACGAAAATTTATTTGTTGTCTGTCAACGCAAGCGCTCGGAATAGCGTCTAAGGGACCGAGACAAAGATTTCGTCTCCCTCTCTTTTCAGCCTTACGCTCGGTTAGATTCTTACTGTTCGAGGAGAAAAAAACTCAATGTTGCGTTTGCACGTTGCTCTCTCTCTGTTCCTCGTCGTGTGCCTTGTCTTCGGTTCTCTGATCACACCGCGAGTAATCGCCCTCAATTTGAATCACGAAATTAACGACGCGCAGAAAGACAACGCGAACGACGTCGATGCAGTACAAGATACGAACTCAACTGGACTGCAATTTCGCGTGAGCGAGAGCGCTGGTCAACCGGAATCACGCGAGACCAAATCCCTACCAACTACGACTCCGCTTTCAAAGATGCAGATTGCAAATATTCTGCGACGCCTTGCACCACTCAAAACGGACACGCACGATCAACAGCCATTCGCCTTTCGCGAGCGTTCGCTGCCGCCGCCATTAACCGGCAAGACAATAAACGTATCTTTTCCAGCGACTGAAAATGTTGCAGCACCTGAGACGAGCGTTGGGGAGCTTCGGGTTCTGCGTTACTCACCCAAAGGTGACGTCCCTCTAGCTCCCAGTCTCAGCGTGACGTTCTCGCAAGCAATGATCTCCGTGAGCTCACAGGAAGAGGCGGCCGCAAACGTGCCGGTGAAACTTTCACCAGAGATTCCTGGCAAATGGCGTTGGATTGGGACCAACACAATACTATTCGAGCCCCATGTTCGCTTTCCGATGTCGACGCGTTACACCGCTACAGTACCGGCAGGCACCAGATCGCAAAATGGCGGGCAAACTGCCAGCGAGGTGGTATGGACCTTCACTACTCCACCGCCAATCATTAAGCAGAAGTATCCCGAGGAGAATAGTCAAAGCGAGCCGCGAGACAAGCTAATGTTTATCGAGTTCGATCAGCGCATTAATCCAGCTGTGGTACTGAAGAACATCAAGGTCCGAGCTGAAGGCGCAGAGATTTCTACGCGATTGGCGACTAAGGAAGAGATCGAGGCCGATTCGGCGGTTAAGGACCGAGTCGAGAACGCGGAGAAGGATCGTTGGTTGGCATTCCGCGCAGTTGATCAGGCTGGGGCAACTAAACTCGCGTTGCCACTGGACGCAAACATCACGGTGTCTGTCGGCTCCGGCACTCCTTCGCTTGAAGGACCACTGCGGACTGAGAAAGCCCAGGAATTTTCATTCAGAACTTACGGTCCATTGAAGCTGATCAAGAGTGAATGCGGTTACGACAATAACTGCACTCCGAACGACATGTTTCGTCTAACGTTCAACAATAGTCTGCGTTTCGATTCGTCCAAATTCCGCATTGAACCATCCACCCCACGAACAGAAACAAGTTCCTATGCCAATTTCATTGGCATCGGCGGAATTAAGCAACCTGACACGACTTATCGGGTCACGATCGATAAATCACTTACGGACATCTTTGATCAGCAATTCGGCAAGGACGAAACGGTTACTTTCAATGTTGGCCCAATGTTCCCGCGGATGGTTCTGTCAGCCAATGGCTTCACCGTGTTGGATCCGGCCGCACCGCGCCAGATCTCTTTATACAGCCTCAATCTCAAAACCGTTCGCGTAAGTCTGTACAAGCCTCAGCCGGAAGACTGGTTCCAGTTTAAGAATTACGTGCAGACGCGCGCCCAAAATCAAAACACGAAAGTTGTGATGCCCGGTCAACTGATCTATTCGCGGCAACTGGATCTACAGACCCCCGGCAACCAGATCGCCGAAACAGTCATAGATCTGACATCCGCGTTCACGGACAAATTTGGTCAGGCCATCGTGATGGTTGAAGGCGTCGATCCAGCAATCGATGCGCAGCACAATCCGTTGGTCGCCTGGGTTCAATCGACCAGGATCGGCCTCGATGCTTTCGCCGACAACGATCAACTAATTGGTTGGGCCAACTCGCTTGAAGACGGATCGCCCCTGGCGGATGTGCAATTGGAGGCACTGCCTGCGAGGCTTTCCGCGATCACGGGAAGCAACGGCCTCGCTCGCATCGATCTAAAAACCTCAAACATCTCCACCGCGAGCTTACTCGTCGCCCGGCGAGGAAATGAAGTAGCTATTCTCCCTGAACACCCCGACATCTGGACAGTCGGTGGCACCTGGGAGCATCACACGCGGCCCGACGATTTGCGGTGGTACGTCTTCGATGATCGCAAACTCTATCGCCCTGGTGAAGAAGTCCATTTCAAGGGTTGGATTCGCCGCGTAGGTACGGGAAGCAACGGCGATATTGGTCCGCTCGAAGGTGTAGTCAAAAAGTTGAGCTATCGAGTCGAAGACGAGTCCGATAACGAATTGATCAAAGGCGAAGTGACGGTGAATGCGTTAGGCGGCTTTGACGCAGCCTTCAAACTCCCGGCAAATATGAGTCTTGGTCAATGCGAGATTGAGTTTACAACTGAAACAGATGTCAAAGGCTTTAAGGATCGGGAGTACCGGCACACTTTCTCAGTTCAGGAGTTTCGCAGACCCGAATACGAAGTGAATACTCGCAATGAAACCGAAGGCCCAATCTTCGTGGGTGGTGGCGTGGACCTTTCCGTGGCAGCCAAGTATTTCGCCGGGGGTGGTCTAACGGACGCCCAGGTGAAATGGACCATCAGCTCGATGCAAACTTCATTTACGCCACCAAATCGTGATGACTACACCTTCGGACGTTGGGTCCGGTGGTGGACGAGCGACGCTTATTACGGCGAACACAACTTCAAGGAGATCAGCGGTCGCACAGATGCGACAGGCCAACACCGGATCAGAATCGATTTCGACTCAGTACGTCCAGCCCTGCCCTCAACCGTGTTCGTTCAGGCGAGCGTCGAGGACGTGAATCGACAGTCGTGGAGTTCCTCGACAACTCTCCTCGTGCATCCCGCAAAACTTTACGTCGGATTGAAGAGCGAGCGCACATTTATTCAAAAGGGTGAACCACTCGTCGTTCAGGCGATCGTCACTGATCTCGATGGCCAGGCAATCGCCGATCGCGAGATCAAGATACGAACGGTGTCACAGCGATGGCGGCAGATCAACGGCACTTGGCTACAAGTCGAGGACGATCCACAAGACTGCTCAGTAAAGTCGAGCACCAGTGCTGTCCCATGTACATTTGCTGCCAGTGAGGGTGGAGTCTACAACGTCACAGCAACTATTAAAGACGACCGGGGCCGGCCGAATGAAACTCAGATGACTTTCTGGGTCGCCGGCGGTGATATGCCTACTCGTCGAGATCTTGCCCAGGATAAAGTCGAGTTGATTCCGGATCGTCGTGTATATCATCCGGGTGAAACCGCCCAGGTACTCGTTCAAACTCCCTTTTACCCTGCTGACGGAGTCATGACTTTGCGTCGCTCAGGTATCGTCAGGACAGAACACTTTCATATCGATGGGCCAACATACACCTTGCGCTTGCCCATCGAAGAAGGTTGGCTGCCAAACATCCACGTGCAAGTCGATCTAGTCGGTGCAGTGCCGCGTGCCACTGACACAACGATCGGTGCTACTCCCGAACCGAAAGCCGTGGCGACGACGGCATTGCCAACCAAGCGTCCGGCGTTTGCCAGTGGGAACATCAGCCTTTCGATCCCGCCGTTGTCTCGCACGCTCAAAGTGACTGCGACGCCGCTTAAAACAACTTTGGCTCCTGGTGGACTGGCCAATGTCACCGTGAAGGTACAAGACGCCGCCGGAAAACCGATCGCCGGTAGCGAGATCGCTTTGGTTGCGGTTGATGAATCAGTTTTGTCGCTGACTAATTATCAGTTGGAGAATCCCATCCAGGCTTTCTACCGCTTGAGGGAGATGGAAACTACAGATCATCATCTGCGGAGCAGTTTGAAGTTGGCTACTGCAGCAGAACTAGCGAGAGGCGACGTCATCGTTGGCAGACAGATTCAGGAATTGCCACTCAACGGAAGGTCTTTAAATAATTTGCTTGCGCTTCAACCCGGAGCGGCAATGGAAACTGTCGACGTAACCTCTTCTAGCACCGGGAGCACAACGCAAATCACTATGCGTAAGAACTTCAATGCGCTGGCAGTTTTTGCTCCAACTCTTCGGACCAACGCTGCCGGTATTGCGCAAGCACAATTCAAACTGCCGGACAATCTCACCCGCTATCGCGTAATGGCGGTCGCGGTTTCAGGTGGCAAGCAGTTTGGCTCTGGAGAGTCAGCGATTACCGCGCGCAAGCCGTTGATGGTGCGACCATCGGCACCGCGCTTCCTAAATTTCGGTGATAGGTTTGAGCTACCAATCATCGTACAGAACCAGACGGATCTGCCGCTCACCGTTGATGTAGCAGCTCGAGCGACCAATGCCTTCCTGTCAGCACCGGGAGCGGTAGCGACCGCGTCTGTGTCTAATAAGATGGGCCGATCGCTGCCGAGCCGGTCGCTACCGCTTCCGGTACAGACAGGTCTTCGCGTTACTGTTCCCGCAAATGACCGCGTCGAAGTACGCATTCCTGCCGTTACCGCCAAGCCTGGCACCGCACGATTTCAGATTGCAGGGGTGTCGGGCGGTTGGTCCGACGCGTCAGAGATTGAACTACCCGTGTGGACGCCAGCGACCACCGAAGCCTTTGCGACATACGGAGAAGTTGACGAAGGCACAATCACTCAGGCAGTGAAAGCTCCGGCTGGTGTGTTCAAACAATTCGGCGGTCTTGAGGTCCAAACTTCTTCCACCCAACTGCAGCAGCTCACTGATGCGTTTCTTTATCTACAACATTATCCGTTCGAGTGTTCAGAGCAGCTTGCCTCGCGCATTATTTCAGTGGCGGCACTCCGCGACGTTCTCACCGCTTTTAAGAGTCAAGATCTTCCCTCTCCGCAAGAGATCGAAGACTCAGTTCTTGATGATCTGAAGAAGCTACAGGGAATGCAAAATGATGACGGAGGATTTGGTTTCTGGCGAAAGGGTGATGAGTCGTGGCCTTATTTGAGCATCCACGTGGCTCATGCGCTCGCGCGTGCAAAGCAAAAGAACTTTGCGGTCCCGAACGAGATGTTTGAAGAGTCGCAACGATACCTTCAGTCAATCGAGACCCACATTCCCCAGTTCTACAGCGAGAACACCAGGCGCGCGATCATCGCCTACGCACTCTATGTCCGCGCTCAGATGGACGACAGCGATCCGGAGCGCGCGCGAAAGCTGATCGCAGAAGCAGGGTTAGACAAGCTCTCGTTAGAGTCCGTAGGCTGGCTGCTTTCGGTGTTGTCATCCGACAACGAATCGACTGCGGAGGTTGCGGCGATGCGGCGGCTGCTCGGTAATCGCGTGTCTGAAACAGCAGGGACCGCTCACTTCGTCTGCTCATACGACGATGGCGATTACCTGATCTTGAACTCCAGCCGGAGAGCCGACGGCATCATTCTCGAAGCCCTCATCGGAGATCAGCCGCAAAACGATCTCATTCCCAAACTTGTTCGCGGCCTCCTGGCCCATCGCAGCAAAGGTCGTTGGGAAAACACGCAGGAGAACGTCTTCATTCTGCTGGCGCTCGATCGTTATTTCAACACCTTTGAGAAAGTCACTCCTAACTTCGTCACGCGCGTCTGGCTCGGTGACGCCTATGCCGGGGAACAGCAATTTAAGGGGCGCTCAACAGATCGACAGGAGTTGAAAATTCCGATGAATTATCTGGCCAATAAAGGCACTACTCAGAATCTGGTGATGAGCAAGACCGGCGCTGGCCGGCTCTACTATCGTATCGGTATGAACTACGCCCCTGAAGATCTCAACTTAAAAGCTGCTGACTACGGCTTCATCGTCGAGCGCACCTACGAAGCGATTGATAAACCTGACGACGTAAAACGCGATGCTGATGGAACCTGGCACATCAAGGCAGGCGCTCGCGTGCGCGTGCGTCTAACGATGATTGCGCCCGGGCGCCGTTATCACGTGGCCCTGGTCGATCCCATGCCCGCTGGTCTTGAATCACTCAATCCGGTGCTGGTAACTACTGAAGTCGTGCCGGAAGATGAACGACCAACTGGCGTTGGCGAGTATGGCAGTAGATCGATTGGCTATGGCTGGTGGCGCTGGCGATCAGTTTGGTTCGACCATCAGAACCTGCGCGATGAACGAGCTGAGGCATTTACAGCATTGTTATGGGAAGGTGCTTACAACTATTCCTACGTGGCGCGCGCGACCACACCGGGCGTGTTTGTTGTGCCACCCGCCAAGGCGGAAGAGATGTACCACCCTGAAACCTTTGGGCGCGGAAAAACGGATCGTGTTGTAATTGAATAAAATAAGACTAGCCGCGGATTAACGCGGACTAGCACGGGAACAGCGCGAGAAAATAGGTCACAGATAAACATGGTTCTGGTATTTCTGTTCGAGGTGTGACCGGCTTCTGCCATTAAACGCAAAATACGCGATAACTCGTAAAGGTGGCCGAGGTTCATCAGCTACGACTCACCTAAGC
>DATIBX010000087.1:0-15206 GCA_035457105.1 Pyrinomonadaceae bacterium | reverse complement strand
ACGATTCGCCGTCTCATACTCCACGTGGGCCGTCGCGATCGTGATTCCGCGCGCTTTCTCTTCTGGCGCTTTATCGATCTGGTCAAACGCGACGAACTGCACTTTCGGATTATTCTTCGCCAACACTTTCGTAATGGCTGCCGTCAGCGTTGTCTTCCCATGATCCACGTGGCCTATCGTTCCGATATTCACGTGCGGCTTTGAACGATCAAATTTTTCCTTCGACATCTCTTTATCCCCGTGTGCGCAGTAATTTCAGCTGCGACTTTGTTTAAACAAAAAAATTAGGCGCAGGCCAAAGCCTGCGCCCACTTTCTATTTTGCTACTCCCTGAACTTTTGCAATGACTTCGTCGGCGACGTTCTTAGGCGCCTGATCGTACCGCTCGAAGTGCATGGTCGAAGTTGCGCGACCCTGCGTAGATGAACGCAGGTCAGTCGTATAACCAAACATCTCCGACAGCGGCACAAACGCGGTGATTACCTGGGCACCACCGGGACGTGGCTCGGTTTTTTCGATCTGACCCCGGCGGCGCATGAGATCTCCATTAACCGCACCCATGTAATCATCAGGAGTCACTACCTCGATGCGCATGATCGGCTCGAGCAGCACAGGCTTTGCTTTTCTGACAGCGTCCTGAAAAGCGAGTGAGCCCGCAATGTGGAACGAGCGCTCGTCCGAATCCACTTCGTGGTAACTGCCAAACACGAGGCGCACCTTAATATCAACTAACTCATAACCGGCCAGGAACCCGCGCTCCATTGCGTCTTTAATGCCATTCTCGACTGGCCTGATGTATTCCTTGGGAATAGCACCACCCGTAATCTTATTTTCAAACACGAAGCCTTCGCCCGGAGCCGGCTCAATCTCAATTTCGACGTGTCCGAACGCACCACGACCACCGGTCTGCTTCTTATAAATCTCTTTACCAGGAGCCGGCTGCGTGATTGTCTCTCGATACGCGACTTGTGGCTTGCCCACATTGGCTTCAACACTAAACTCGCGCTTCATTCGATCGACGATAATCTCGAGGTGAAGCTCGCCCATACCAGCAATGATTGTTTGTCCAGTCTCAGGATCGGTAGAGACGTTGAACGACGGATCTTCCTGAGCGAGGCGATTCAACGCGACGCCAAGCTTGTCCTGATCTTGTCTGGTCTTTGGTTCAACTGCGACTCGAATAACCGGAGCCGGAAATTCCATCTTCTCAAGGATGATGGGCTTGTTCTCGTCGCAAACCGTATCTCCGGTCGTAACCTGCTTCATGCCGCCGATCGCGATGATCTCTCCCGCGCTGGCGCTCTCGATATCTTCGCGTTTATTAGCGTGCATCCGCATCAAACGGCCCACGCGTTCGCGCGTATCCTTCACCGGGTTGTAGGCATACGAACCTGCTTTAATCGTGCCGCTATAAATACGCACAAATGAAAGTTGGCCCAGGTGTTTGTCGGCCATGATTTTGAAGACCAACCCAGCGAACGGCGCTGCCGCATCTGCTGGACGAGCTTCAACATCACCAGATTTTGGATTGACACCTTCAACTGCCGGCACATCAAGCGGTGATGGCAGATAGTCGACAACCGCATCCAGCAACGTCTGCACGCCTTTATTCTTAAATGCGGAACCAGTTACTACTGGTACGAGCTTGAGATCGATTGTTCCCTTGCGCAGGGCCGCACGGATTTCCTTCTCGGAAATTTCTTCGCCCTCGATGTACTTATGCATCAAGTCGTCGTCAACACTGGCGACAGCTTCAATCAACTTTTCCCGTGCTTCAGTTGCTGCTTGCTTTAGATCTTCTGGAATCTCAACAGTCTCGTACTCAGAGCCTTTGCTCTCGTCGTTCCAAATCAACCCCTTCATTCCGATAAGATCCACAACGCCTTTCAGCTGATCCTCGAGACCTATCGGAATTTGCAATGCAACCGGGTTTGCACCGAGGCGAGTAATGATTGACTCAAATGAACGGTCAAAGGAAGCGCCGGCGCGGTCGAGTTTGTTAATGAAACAAATTCGAGGAACGCCGTACTTATCAGCCTGACGCCAAACGGTCTCAGACTGAGGCTCAACACCAGCTACTCCATCGAATACTGCAACAGCTCCGTCAAGCACACGCAGCGATCTTTCGACCTCCATGGTGAAATCTACGTGGCCAGGAGTATCGATGATATTGATCCGGTGATCGACACCACTTCGCTCCCAAAAGCAGGTTGTCGCAGCGCTGGTGATCGTGATCCCGCGCTCCTGCTCCTGCTCCATCCAGTCCATGGTCGCCGTACCCTCGTGGACCTCCCCAATCTTGTGGGTGATGCCCGTGTAATAGAGGATACGTTCAGTCGTAGTAGTCTTGCCGGCATCGATGTGCGCCATGATGCCGATATTTCTAAACTTGCTTAGATCGTTCTTAGCCATTGCTTTTTGGGCCTCAGGACTTTGGCCTTAGGTCTTTGTCAAAGACCAAAGGTCAAAAGCCGAAGACCATCTCTCTACCATTTATAATGAGCAAACGCTTTGTTCGCATCGGCCATTCGGTGCGTATCTTCTTTTTTCTTGACCGCATTACCGCGATTGTTGGCGGCATCGAGAATTTCCGCCGCCAATCTATCCGTCATCGTCTTTTCACCTCTACCTCGTGCATACGAGACGATCCAACGGATAGCCAGGGCACCGCGCCGCTCCTGGTGTACTTCAATCGGAACCTGATAGGTCGAGCCGCCGACCCTGCGTGACTTAACTTCAACTGTGGGTTTTACGTTATCGATGGCGCGCTTGAAGACCTTGAGCGGCTCTTCGCCAGTCTTGTCGCCAATCTGCTTCATGGCGTCGTAGAAAATCCCCTCGGCCAGAGATTTCTTCCCTTGCCACATAACACCGCAGATAAACTTGGTTACCAGCGGGCTGTTATAAACCGGATCGGGAAGTACGTCGCGTCTTTCAGCTACTCGTCGTCTAGGCATATCGTAGGTTCCAGCTAATAGATACTCTTCAACACGAAGCCAATGGCCTCAAAGCCAACAGCTCCTTATGGTTCTTTACTTGCCAGTGCTCGCTTTGGGCCGTTTCGCACCATACTTCGAGCGACCTTGTTTCCGGTCAGCTACGCCAACGGAATCCAATGTTCCACGGATTACGTGATAGCGAACACCGGGCAGGTCTTTCACACGGCCGCCTCTAATGAGGACGATCGAGTGTTCCTGAAGATTGTGACCAACGCCGGGGATGTAGGTGGTTACTTCAATACCATTGGTAAGTCGAACACGAGCCACTTTGCGCAGAGCGGAGTTGGGTTTTTTCGGGGTTTGTGTATAAACACGCGTACAAACACCTCGTTTTTGAGGTGAACTCTGCAATGCGGGACTGGCCGTCTTGTATTTGACCTGTTGGCGACCCTTGCGAACGAGCTGATTTATCGTCGGCACTTGTTATCCTCTTCTGATAATTGCCAGGCTATCTTTAGCGCGCAAAAGGGCGCTTGCCTGCCTCTTTCCGGAACTAGTCCGGCAGTCAGCGCAGGCGGCTGCCCTGTTCAAAACTGGTTTAGGGATGTTCTGGTCTCGCTGGGCGGGTGTGGATCGTGGCTTCCCTTAAGCCGAAACTTTTCTGTGGCGTCGCTTCTTATGGCGAGAAGATAACCTTCACGCGAGCATGCGGTGGAGCGGAAGAATTTCCGCGGCGCAGGCCATTTACGCCACAATACCTGTCAACCGACCGAATTCCACAGTCGCGCAACGCCTCCACACCAACAGAACCAATATCGACGTTGCTTTTATTAACTTCAGACTGTCGTCCGAAACGGGAGACTATACGGATGCGCGGCGGAACTGTCAAGCGCTCAGCCGGTTAGGGTCTCTCTGTGCGAATTGTGTGCTCAGTGGTTCGGTGGTTAGCAAAGTGAGGGCCGACCGCTACCTGGGGCAGGAAGAGATACAGAGTTGGTGTTGTTCGTTGATCGATCGTTGACACGCGGCACGATCACGTCCCGTTCTGCCCTTGCAGATCTGGGCCTCATTCTTGTGAAAACCATTACACGACTGCACACATGATTGCCGGCCCCAATGACCAACACCCCAAACTGACGGTAAACCTGGTATTGGTACCCTGACCCTGCGACTGCGACCCTGCGACTGAAGCGATATCGGAAAACTTAAGAGAATACTGAAGAGCACTGCCGCAACTGCAATTCGATTGAGCATGAATGAACTCCCTTCAGTTGAATCGCCATTCAAAATTGTTAAAGAAGTCTACTCACAAGTAACCAAATCCCGTAGCCGGCTGCACCAAGAACCAACAAGACGAGCACTGCCAGGGCGAACATCAGCAACTTGAACTTGCGATAACGACGCTGGTCAGGAGGTGCGAGCGAACTTTGTGGGAAATAAGGTGGTGGAGTGTAAGTTGCCATATCAATATCCTTGAGGACTCTTGGCCGGCACTTCTTCACCAGCTTTCTTAAGTTCCTCTTCCTTTTGCTTTTTCAACAAATCTTCCTGGTGTTTTCGGCCGGCTTTCACGCGCTTCACACCCTCACGCGCCTCTTCTAAAGCGTCTTCGGCGCGGTAGTTCTCCGGATCAATCTCTAGTGATTTAGAGAAGGCTGAGGCAGCCTCGTCATACTGCGCCAACTTCATCAGGGCGTTCCCCAGGTCGTAATAGATCGCCGGATCGTCCGTCTTAATCTTTGTGGCTTGTTTCAACTCGCGCGCAGCGTCCGAATATTGATGCAAACCTGCATAGACCTGGCCCAGATCGTACCGAGCTTCTGCGTCTTTCGGATTTTCCTCGAGGAACTTTTTGTAAGTCTCAACTGCCTTTTTATATTCAGCCTCAGCCTCCTGATCCTTTTGGACTGCCTCGTAGGCAAGTGCCAGGCGGAAATGGGCTTCAGGAAGATTTGGGTCCAACTGCACAGCTTGTTGAAATGTCTCTAAAGCTTTCGTGTCCTGATCGTCGTGATAAAGAGTCTTTCCTTTTTCCAACAGCGCTTTAGCTTGCACTTGCTGACCACCTTCACCAGCACTACCGGCCGAGGAGGTTCCGCTGTCATTAGCAGATTGCTGGCGATGACGGTTGCACGCCGCGAACGCTAAGGCAATACTCAGAGTGCAGAGTAAAAATGTACGAGTCATCGTCCAGAAATATTGTGCCGGAATAGTCCAGAGAGCTTATCTAACGTCATTAGGCTCCTCTAGTCAAACTCGCAACGCTGCTTACTTAAACGTGGCTGAAAACCACTTCATGCGATATATTTCATCCAGATTGTCCTTGGAAATAGAACTCGATTGCGCCTTTATCGATCTTAGCTAGTCACTAGACTTACCAGCTGTAATCTCAGGAGTAGCAGATGTTACATACCCCCAGCCTCAACCACATGCGGAAACTAGTCGCCTTCGGTCTCATCCTCCTTTGTTCCTTGGTTGTCATCGCCCAAAAGGTCAAGGAAACAACTAAAAGCGGCCAGTTAGACGTCGTCATGGCACTCGAGACGGCGATCATTTCGACCTGCGACAGCATCGATAAACGAAAGGTGCACTTGTCTGCTAATGGAACTTCGCCAAACGGTAATCCACTCCGTTACAGGTGGACTGCGCCCGTAGGAAGAATCGTCGGCGAGGGAGCAAATGTCATATGGGATCTATCTGAAGTTCCAGCGGGTCAATATAAAGCTTCAGTCGAAGCGCAATCTACCGGTCCTGACGGAACCTGCACTGCCTTTTCATCGGGAACGATAGTAGTGAGATCTTGCAACGTCGCCACTTGTCCCAAGGTGGAGATCTCTTGTCCG
Organism: Pyrinomonadaceae bacterium; assembly: GCA_035457105.1. Lineage (GTDB taxonomy): Bacteria > Acidobacteriota > Blastocatellia > Pyrinomonadales > Pyrinomonadaceae > PSRF01. The sequence goes on along the minus strand of DATIBX010000087.1, from coordinate 9,424 downwards.
ACAAACATAGTTCCTGGCCAACAACTTGTGTTTACCTCAAAATTGGTATCAAACGGCTTTCCAAATTTCGCACCGATCTATACCTGGACCATTTCTGCCGGAACAATTATCGCGGGTCAAGGAACCAAGGCGATAACTGTCGACACCACTGCTCTCGCCGGACAGCAAGTTACTGCAACCTTGAACATGGGTGGCTACCCGATGGACTGCCCAGCGAGTTGTGCAGTTCAAATACCGTTGCCACCTGAGACTTGCCGCAAGTTCGACGAGTTTCCTGATGTCGCCCGAAATGATGAGAAAGCCCGGTTGGACAATTTTGCGGTAGCGCTGCAAAACGATCCATCAAACACTGGGTATGTCATCATCCATCCAGACCGCGCCGGTAAGCCCAGTGCCGCCCAGATTCGCAACACGAGAATTACGGAATACCTCATCAACACTCGGGGTATGGACGCTGGCCGGGTGAGCTCCAAGATTGGGCCAGCCACGGACGGGATGCGTATGGAACTCTGGATTTGCCCGAAAGGCGCTGCCGAACCTAAACCCTAATTCCCTGGAACAGAACCCTAATTCCCTGGAACAGATATTGGTCATTGATCGTTGGCCATTTATCATTTGTCATTTCGGTGTGAGCTATGCCGTCAAAAATGAAAATGATAAATGGCCAATGATCGTTGACCAATAATTTGCTTTTCTCCTTCCCAGCACTCCTCTTCACTCTGCTCGGTACTCTCATTGCCTATTAGGGATCGGAGCCGCACTTTTCGCCTTTTGTGCTTGCTAACGAAACGTGTACGGCAGAAGTTCGTACTGGAAGCTTACACTTTGGGGGTCACATGTTTTTAAAACGAGTTCAATATGCATCCTTATGGGTAATACTGGTAATGATTGGAGCCTTATTCCCAGTTTCTGCTCAGGATAAAGATAAAGACAAACATAAGAAGGAATATTCTGGAACTCCGGTCTTCTGGCACGAGCCAACTGATATCGCGTCGCGCAATCTGCTGATTGGTGCCGGTGGCGATGAGATGAAGCCGGATCTGACTCGGGTAACATTTATCGAACAGAAAGAGGGTGGGTATTCAACGAAGTATCGTGTGAAAGACGCCGCCGGTAACGAGTGGATCGCTAAAATTGGCAAAGAGGCGCAACCCGATACTTCTGCAAACCGGTTGCTCTGGGCACTTGGATACGAAACCGAGATTGCTTATCTCGTTCCCAAGTTGACTATTGAAGGGAAAGGAGACTTTGAGAACGTCAGGCTTGAAGCGAGACCCCACGATGTCAAACGAATCGGTACTTGGAAATGGGAAGACAACCCTTTCAAAGGCACACCTCAATTTCAGGGCCTCAAGATTTTGATGGTGATGATTAATAACTGGGACATGAAAGACGATAACAACGAAATCCTGGCTGAGCGTGGCGCCACCAGCGGTGAAGGGGAACTGAGGTACATCATCAGCGATCTTGGTGGCTCGTTCGGAAAAACCGGAGGGGTTATTAGTCGCAGCCGAAATAAGCCGTCGGATTACGTCAAAGCAGACTTCATCGAGAAGGTGAAAGGTGACACAATCGATTTCAACTACGGTGGTAAGAACAAGAAGTTGTTCGAGAACATCACAGTTGCCGACGCTCGTTGGTTGAGTAACTGGTTGGGCCAACTAACTGACGAACAGATCAAAGATGCATTTAGAGCTGCGAATTACTCAGCTGCCGATGTTGACTCCCTCACCGCAGCGTTCAAGGAACGAATCACAACGCTCACTAATATAACCAAGTAAGAGAGCTTCCAAATGACAAAGCCCAACGCATATTGCGTTGGGCTTTTGTGTACCTGAATAACGATTTCGTTACGGCACAACGTCAATCGCAATTAGCTGTTGGCCGGAAATAACGAAATCTGCCGGAGGCAATTCCATTTCCGAGACTGGTGATAAAACCGTTGGAGTGTAACCGCCGGAAGTGCGTTCGCTATTTAAAGTAGCAACTACAGAAGGCGGAAGATTTGGTAATTCACTCGTGCCAATCACTGCTCCCGAAGTAATCCGGAAGAGCTTAACGTAGAGACGATCACTCTTCTTAACGGTATTAATTGTACGAACTAGTTGACCCAGATCCTGGGGTACAAAAGCCTTCGTGGGCGAGCCTTCCTGTAAAGCACCACCGTCCCCTACAAAGACGAGCAGTTGGCCCACCGCCGCATCCTCAGGAATTTGCACGGGAATACGTTGGACAAATTGCTTTCCAGACTCTGTCCTGACATAAGCTTGAACTTCGATTTTTTCACCCCGTCGAACTTCGGTGCGATCCAATGCGACTCTTTCGAGCGTGGCCGCGTATTTCGAATCAGTCGAAGCGATGTCTAACGTGATCCCATCAAGTTGAACGTCATCGAATCCACTAGTCAACAAAGTGCTTACCGGAGCGGCGACTGAACCTGCTGCGAGAACTGCCGAGTTGTTCGCTGAGAATCTGCGGTCTATTTCAATCGCATCCTGTCCTTTAACCTTTATTTGGCCTTTCAAACTGATGGTCGAATCCCCGAGGGCTCGTTCGCTCGACGTAATCGTGTTGAAAAGGGTGATGTTCAGCAACAAGGGAGTTAGGAACGTATCGTTGGCAATCTCATAGGAATAGGTTTCGGTCCGGTCGCGGCTCGTATGTAAGTTGACCTTTACCGGAATCATTCGCGGAGATTGTCTCAACATGCCGAATATTCCCGACGCACGGTCCTGTGAGATGGCGCCAACCATTTTGCCAGGCACCGCCAATTTAAATGAGTTGTTTACGTTTGGGATGACGGTGACGATTGAAGTCTCAGTCATCGGCATGTCGGACGAACCAAGGCTTAGGAACGGGTGACCAAACGCATAAATCCGATCGCCGTCTCTAAGCGTCACAGTTCCAGATGCTGCCAAGGAATAATCTCCGCGAACCAGTTGAACACTGATGGAACTGCCTGGCGGAAAGGTCTTTTCATCAACTGAGCCCATCGGAGTGATCGGGGCTGACCCGCCGGCGCCCGAGACCGGCAAAAGACCATTTGCCATCAACTGTGGCGCGAAGGCCGATAGCGACTCCTGGCTGATGCCTGAGAACACGAGCGGAGTCGCAATTGGAGTCATCTGCTGACCCAACAATGGGATCAGCGGAGATCCTGCCGAGACAGGAGCCATCAAAGAAATTGACGAGACTTCGGGTTTGGGAAGATTGGGTTTGAAATCTGTCGAAGCCAGTTGTGAAAAGGATACGGCACGCGGTTCCTTAGGCTTTGTGTTGTTCTCAGAGCCCTTGTCAAACAGATCTATCATCTGCTTGATGGGCGTGATTCCGGCTATTGGTTCTTTCGAGAATGGAAAACTGAAGGCTATCGCACCAACCAATTTGCCATCTATCCAAACAGGCGAGCCCGACATACCCGCAAAAACACCAGTTTTTTCAACGTTCTGTCCGGTCAACCGCGCGATAATCGCCGACTGTCGCGGACCGGGAAAGCCCGGCAATACTCCCAGAACCTCGACTCCAAACTCTTCAGTTTCTGTTCCGCTAAACACCGTCCTTGCAGTTCCCTTCATCCCCGGTCGCAGATCTTCGAGATTGAACAAAGCGACCTTCGCCGTCGGAACGGCCGATGTCGAGGTTTGCGCGAACGATAGAGTGAACGCACCAAGCAAGCAGGTGATACCGACAATTGCAAAAAATCTATTCATTAACGGCCTCTTATATGGATTCCTTCAAACAGATGGGCTATCAAGGTAGCTGACATATAGATGCCAAAAAAGCACCTTGCGAAAACACCAAGCGACTATAAACTTCACAAAAGAATGCGGTCAAGGTTTTCAGTCCAAACGTTTTGACACCTGTTCTAATCAAACTGTTCCAAAGGCGACCGTCGGCGCCTTCCTTAGTAGATCTCCAAGAATCAATTACGGATTAGGTCATTGATTCGTGCTAAGTACGCGTGTTAACGTCGCTTCATCATTGGAACGGTCCTTTGCCGGTAGCGCAGTCAAAAACAATGAATGAGATCGAAGGTTTCATCCTCGCCGGGGGCTCCTCAAGCAGAATGGGACGGGATAAGGCGCAGCTACGAATCGCCGAGCAAACTTTCTCAGAACGAATCGCTGGGGAACTCTTAACCTTTACTGATAAAGTCACAATGATCGGCGGCGCGACAGTTCCTGAGCGTGTGAGTGCAGCAACGGACGTGTTCAGGGGAGTCGGAGCCCTCGGTGGTCTACATGGGGCGCTTTCAGCTTGCCAATCCGAGTGGGCCTTAGTCGTCGCTTGTGACCTGCCTTTTGTGACCAGAGAACTATTCGCAAAACTCGCAATGACGCGCGGCGACTCTGAGGCGGTTGTGCCAGTTCAAGAAGATGGGCGACCGCAACCCTTGTGCGCCCTCTATCGAAGAAACCCCTGTTTGGAAGTGGCTACGTCGTTAATTGAAGGTGGGAAACGTCGTCCCTTGGACCTATTGGACCGGGTGAAAACGAAGTGGATTCCGTTTGCGGAGTTAAAGCTGCTCAACCACGCCACAGAATTTTTTGTTAACATCAATACGCCGGAAGACTATGATGAGGCGACTCGGAAGCATTCCGCAACACCAAACCTAACCTGAGTCACCTGCAGCGCGGAACCTTTACATATACTAATGTCGCCCCGCCGAAGAATTGGACGAAAATTTCTCAGGTCCTTCACGCCGATAGCATTGGTAATTGCGCTCGCGGTGCTGGGATTCCTTGGCTTTACTGCATATTGCGTTACTCACCCAACAAAACGTCCTTATCTCGTAACTCCGCAATCGTTTTCAACTATCAGCGGAACAGTTCTGAAGGTTACTGATGAGACATGGTCCACCCTCGACGGCAAGCGTGAGCGCGGCTGGCTGTTGAAAGGATCTCCGGGTTCGCCGGCTGTGGTCCTATTACACACCTATGGTGCTGATCGGTCCTGGCTCTTTAACCTTGGAGTGAAGATTTATGAGACCACAAACTCGACGATTCTCTGGCTGGACCTGAGGGGACATGGTGAAAATCCACCGGTTAAATGGACCTCTCTGGGAGCGCGCGAAGGAGATGACGTAGTTGCCGCACTCAATTTTCTGAGAAACCTGAAAGCTGATAATCAAGCCAAACTCGTAAACGATCGGTTTGGAGTCTACGGTGCTGAACTTGGTGGTTACGCGGCTATCAAAGCGGCAGGTATCGACCATCAAATCCGAGTACTAGTGGTGGACTCAATTCCAAGCTCACCGGATCAATTGCTCAACAGTAAGATCTCGAGCTGCATCGGGGTCGACAGCAAAATGCTGGTCTCGCTGAGTCGTGTCGCCACGAAATTCTACCTTCTCGGGGCTTACGAAAATTCCAGTACTTGCGATCTGGCCCGTCTGCTCCGCGACCAGCGAATACTCGTTTTGTCAGGCTCGGACTCTGGCGAGTTGAAACAGCCCACCACGGAGCTCAAAAGCTGTTTCCAGTCTACAGCAGCAGTCGAGATCCGTAGCGACCTGCCGCTGACTGGACTTAACCTGCCTTCAGCGACTGGAGAGCAGGGCGAGGCTTACGATCGAATCGTTATTGAGTTCTTCGATCGACACTTGAACGATTCCTCATCTGGGCGTCCAGCCAAATAAAGCAACCCGACCATTATCACCAAGCAATTCCATTCCGGGGACGCGACGAAAATTGTCGAGGTGTTCCGTGGAGACGAATACCAGCATGGGACCAATCTTGCGGGCCTGGTCGATCGTAACTTCGTCGATCGGTAAAATCTCTCCGTCGGCTCGGTAAACGACTCTGCCACTTGCATAAAACTCTGTGGAGCGATCGTCTCCTCTTTGGGCCAACACCGGTAAGCCGGCGTAACCTCGCTCGTCAGCAGCCCGCAACAGATCTCGGACCGATTCCCGTCTTCCGAAAACGGGCGCTACGCAGGTCAGAGCAAATGCTGCCATTAAACAAATGGCGAGCGCTATTGAAACAATCGCCACGTCACGCCGGTTGGTCCATGCAACCGTGTACAGTCCGGCAACCAATAGCGGCGCGGTGACCAGAGCGGCGCACTGCCAGCTGACCTGCCTGGTCTTCAAGGCATAGACTAGACCCGAAATAGACAGCAACAAACAGAAGGCACCCGAAGCGATGAGAGACCAGCTTGAGGATCGCTCCTTCCAACTGGTATGCGACAGGCGTTCCCCTATGAGCAGTCCGGCAGCCGGCAAAACGGGCAAAATGTAGCCGGGGAGCTTCGAACCCGAGAAGGAAAAAAAGAGCAACGGAAAAAGAAGCCACGCCAGGCAGAGCACGCGCAATGTGGTTAATGAGCTGTGGTCGCGCCACGTCCAAGATCCGATTCCAAGCAAAGCTTCAATCAAGACCGGGGTCCACGGTAAGGTCAAGAGAAGGATGATGGCAGGATAAAAATAGAAGGGTTGGGGATGATGGTATTTGTTAGACAAGTACCGGGCGAAGTGATGTTCGATGAAAAATTCCTGGATGAAGATATGACCATGTTTTGCAATGACAGGCGCATACCAGACGGAGGCTACTCCAACGGCCAGCGGTATTCCCCAAAGGAGGCTCACGAATAACGCGCGTTCGGGGAGTCTCCGTCTCAGGACGTAATAGACAAACACTACTCCACCGGGAACAACGATTCCAACCAAGCCTTTTGCGATCAATGACAAGCCTATGAATATATAGAATCCAGCCAGGTACGAGACCGGCTTACGACCGCGCATGGATAACTCGTACAGGACGAAGAACGTCAAGGACCAACTCACAGTCATGGTTATGACTACGTCAAAACTTGCGGCGCGGGAAAAAACTATCAGTCCCAGAAAACTTGCTGTAGCGATGCTGGTCCAAAGTCCAAGCGATCTCAAATCGGTGTCGCGCTGGTGCTCAATTTGGCGCGCCACGAGCCAAACCGACAGAACAGTCAACACACCGCAGAGGGCCGGACCAACGCGAGCCGACCACTCGCTGATGCCAAAACCACGGAACGCCAAAATCATCATCCAATAGAGCAAGGCGGGCTTTTCAAACCAGGTGTGGCCTCCGAGAGTAGGAGTTACAAAGTCATTCCGGAGAAACATCTCACGCGCTACCTGCGCGTAACGCGGCTCATCCGGCCCAACGAGGGGAATGGCGCCCAGCCCGTAAAAGTAGAAGGCTAAGATCGCCAGCAGCAGGAAAAGATAGACTCGCTTGGCAAGCGCTGAAGGTTGCAAGTATAGTCAACTCCCAATCAGGCAAATTTGTTTTGCAGGGATGTCTAGGGCCACAAGTTCAATATTTCTAAGTCTGAATTCGTGTGACTGAGAAGTGCCCAGCGTTCCAGGATTTGGGAGTATCATCGAAAAGGATGCCGCAGACAACTTCTGAAAAAATTCATACTAACAAATTAAGAACCGGTGTGATCGGTGTCGGCAGCCTTGGACGACAACATGCCCGGGTTCACGCTGCACTTGCCGCAGAAGGTTTCGCCACTTTTGTGAAGGTGTGTGACTTGAATGAAGACAGCGCACGATCAGTCGCCACCGAACGCTCTACAAGTTGGACCACTAACTGGCGTGATCTAATCGGCGAAGTCGATGCCGTCAGTATCGCTGCTCCAACCGAAGCTCATTGTGAAATCGCTTGTGGCCTGTTGGAAGCTGGCATTCATGTCCTGGTCGAGAAGCCTATCTCGCGCACGCTTGAGGAAGCTGACGCAATGATTGCGGCTGCAGAGCGCGGCAATGCATTACTGCAGGTGGGACACCTTGAGAGGTTTAACCCTGCCATGGTCGCCCTGAAGCCCCATGTTCGTAATCCTGTTTACTTTGAAATTCACCGGGTCGGGGAATTTACAGCACGCTCGCTGGACATCGACGTGGTCCTTGACTTGATGATCCATGATTTGGATATCGTTCAATGGTTGGTAGGCGAAGACGTCGAAGTGACGGAAATTCATGCAGTGGGAATCGCAATTCTGACGGACAAAGTTGATGCTGCAAATGCTCGCCTCGAGTTTTCTACCGGCGCGGTTGCTAACATCACGGCTTCACGAGTGGGAACGGAAAAGATCCGTAAGATGCGTTTCTTTCAGCCTCATGATTACATCGCCATCGACTACACAACCAAACGCGCCTCGGTGAGCAGCCTCTCACCACCTGCGGCCAATGGAGCGTGGCCCGGTGTTCACGTTATGAATCTGGACGTGATCGACGTCGAACCGCTGCGCGCGGAAATCGTTTCATTCCTGGAGTCAGCAGGTCGCGGCAAGCCGCCCTCCGTGTCCGGGAGAGACGGCCGCAACGCCTTGCACCTTGCGTTACGTACTCTTGAAAGAATTAAAGAACATGCCGAGCATCCGGGAGTCAGCGGCTTAACCGCAACTGTCAAATAAGAAATGGCAGAGCCACAGCAACAGATTTCAGAGTTACTGCAACAGCACATACAAAAGGGTGATTTTCCCTCGGCAGTGTATCTGGTCGCCGAACACGGTGGTCCAATCTATGCTGATGCATTGGGCCATTCGACAGTTCAGCCCTACAGCGTGGCCAGTAACCTGAACACTATCTACGACCTCGCTTCCCTCACCAAGCCCTTGATAACCGGGCTTCTTTGTTCGCGACGAATAGAAGCGGGCGAGCTGACTATAGACAGTTCGGTTTCTCACTTTTTGCCAGAATTCGATCGGACCGACAAACACACAATTACGATTCGAGAACTCCTGACACATACGTCCGGTCTACCTGCGTGGCGCCCGCTTTACCTACTCACCGAGGATGAGCCTGATCGGACGGCCGGAGCGATCGCCAGTCTCGACCTCGACTACAAACCGGGAACGCGAGTGGTCTATTCGGATTTGGGATATATAACGTTGGGTATGCTACTCGAACGACTTACGGGTCACGAGTTGACGCAGTTGGCCCAGGCAGAAATCTTCGGGTCACTTAAGCTGCAGCACACATACTTTCGTCCGGAGGTCGCACTCCAAACAGGTATTGCAGCTTGCGAAACTGGCAACGCCTATGAATTGGGAATGGCAGAGCAACTCGGCGCAGGCAGTTATGCCAACTCGCGCAAACGCATCATCTGGGGCGAAGTTCATGATGGTAACGCTTATTTTTTAGGCGGGGCAGCCGGACATGCTGGCTTGTTCGCAACAGCTTCCGACACGCTGGTGCTGGCCCAACAGTTTATTGGTCACACCACTCAACTCTTAAAGCCTGAGACTTGCGAACTTTTTAAGATGAACATGACGCCGGGCCTTGAAGAAGCGAGGACGATTGGTTGGCAACTAGCCTCAACCAATGAGTCGACTGCAGGAATGGATCTGCCACCTGATAGTTTTGGCCACAACGGATTTACTGGCACCAGTTGTTGGATTGATGCCGGGAACGAACGCGTCTACTTGCTCTTCACGAATC